>CAZLEO010000004.1:45852-78619 GCA_964558555.1 uncultured Rickettsiales bacterium
TCGACCGTCGACCGTCGACCGTCGACCGTCGACCGTCGACCGTCGACCGTCGACCCTCTTCCCATGTACCTTCTCCCCATGACCACCCCCACCCCCACCCCCATCTTCCTCCTCACCGACTTCGGCCTCGACGACGCCTACGTCGGCCAGATGAAGGCCGTCCTCCAGACCCGCGCGCCGGGCTGCGTCATGGTCGATCTCACCCACGGCATCGCCGCCCAGGACGTCGTCGCCGGCGCCCGCGTGATCGACGAGGCCGTCCCCTACCTCCCCCGCCCGTCCGTGATCCTCGCCGTCGTCGACCCCGGCGTGGGCACCGATCGCCGGCCAATCGCAGTGCAATGGGGCGACCTCTACGGCGTCGGTCCGGACAACGGGCTGCTGGCGCCCCTGTGGACACAGGCCGGCGCGGTGGTGCACGAGATCGATCCCCGGGGATTGAGCGCCGAGGCCCTGTCCTCCACCTTCCACGGGCGCGACCTCTTCGCGCCGGTGGCGGCGTTCCTCGCGTCCGGGGGCGACGTGTCGGCGGTGGGCCCGGCGGTGACCGACCCGGTGCCGCTGGACGTGTACCCGGGCCCCACGTTCACCCTGGAGGGGTGGGTGGGCCGTATCCAGGACGTGGACCACTTCGGCAACCTGATCACGGATCTGGGCATGCCGCACCTCGGCGGCGGTGAGGTGGTGGTGGAGCTGCCCGACGGCACGCAGCCGCCGCGCGTCGATACGTACGGGGAGGCCGAGCCGGGCGCCCTGTGCGCGCTGCTGGGCAGCGGGGGCTGGCTGGAGATCGCGGTCAACGGGGGGTCGGCGGCGGACGAGACGGGGCTGGGACGGGGAGGCGAGGTGAAGCTGAGGTTCGCGTAGAGACCGCTACTCCTCGGGCAGCGGCGGCAGCAGCTGATCCTCGGGCACGGACCCGATGGCCTCGTTCCGGTAGATGAAGTTCTCGAAGTAGGTGTCGAACGAAAGCCCGGTGGCCTTCTCCAGCACCATCTTGAAGTCCTCGGTGGCGAACTTCCCACCGTCCCACTCGTGGAGCATGGCGCGCAGCACCGACACGATCTTCTGGTAGCCCAGCTGCTGGCGCAGGTCGTGCATCAGCAGCGGCCCGCGGCCGTAGATGGTGGAGAGGTAGCGCTTGGGATCGCGCCCGGTGGCGCCCATCCACACGGCCATGGTGCGCTTGGTGTTCTTGGCGGCGCGGCGATTGTTCCAGTACTTGACGTACTTGTCGTAGGCCTTCTCGCCCTCCGAGGCCTCGGCGAACAGCGCGGCGGAGTACTCGGACCCCGCCTCCATCAGCCAGTAGTCGTGGTCCGTCAGCGAGGTGACCTTGTGCCCCCACCACTGGTGGGCGATCTCGTGGGGCAGGAACGCCTCGCGCAGGAACGGGTTGTTGACGTTGTAGATGTTCACCAGCAGCGTCTTGTTGAGGTACGCCACGCCGTCCATCTGCACCAGCCCCGGCGGCGCCTGGGCGAAGCCGACGCCGAAGGGCATCTGGGCGATGTCGAGTTCGGGGTAGATGTACGGCGCCTGATACAGCTCCTCGAAGTAGTCGATGATGTCGTGGGTCTGCTCGAGGATCTCGCGGGCCGAGTCGACCTGGCCGGCGTGGGCGAAGACGCGGACGTAAGGCCGTTTGCCCTCGGCGGGATCGTCGGCGACCAGGGAGAAGCGGCCGAAGATGATCGACGCGAGCGCCGACGGCACGTTCTCCTTGATGGAGTACACGAAGTGGTTGCCCGTGTCCTCCTGGTTGACCATGGTCCCCGATGAGGCCAGCAGGAACGGCTTGGGCAGGGTGACGGTCCACTCGAAGGTGTAGGTGTCCCAGAAGTTGGACGCGTTCTGGGGGAACCACGCGTAGGTGTTGAGCAGCGTGTAGTTGACGATGCCCATGGCCTGCTCGGCGGCCTGGGCGTCCGAGGCCTCGCGGATGCTCATCTCCGGGTCGGGCTGGGTGATGGAGTCGATGATCTCACCGCCGTAGATGACGCGGATCGAGCACTGCTCGCCCACGCGGGTGGGCTCGGGCATCTCCACGGCCAGCTGATTGAACTTGTGCACGTAGGGCAGGAGGTTCCCCTCGGAGTCCATCACGCCCTGGACCTTCATCGAGCGCGTGTACACCGAGTAGGTCTGCATCCAGTTGATCAGCGAGAACGGGACCACGTTGAGGTCGCGCAACACCGGGGTGAAGTGCACCGTCACATCGCCCTTGAGGCCGAACTCGTGGGTGTGCGGGTCCTGGTAGATCTCGAAGTCGGACACGTAGTGCTGCACGTCGATGAGCGATGCGTCCTTGTAGGCCAGCTCGCGGCGCGAGAGGTTCTCGCGGTCGATCTGCCGGGGGAAGCTACACAGGATGTCGTAGTCGTAGATGTTGGCGATCAGGTCGCCCACGTCCGTGGAGGAGGACAGTGCAGCGTTGGGCTTGTAGCGCCACAGGGTGATCTCCTCGGTGTCCTGGGAGTCGTAGGAGTAGACCATGGTCCCGATGCCGCCCGTGCCCGTGTCCAGCACCAGCTTGACCTTCTCGAGGTTGGCCTCGACGTGGATCTCGTCGAAGTACTGCAGCCCCTCCACGTGGTAGTAGGAGATGGACCAGTCGAAGTCGCCCGGGAACACCTTGCGGCGCTTGTCCCAGTAGCGCTGCGCCTGCTCGGCCAGGCCCTCGTCGCCGCTGGCCTCCAGCGCGCCCTCCTTGAACCTCTCGAGGTACTGGGGCGAGAACTGCATGAAGGAGTTGGAGAACTCCTTGTCCAGGGAGCGCTCGCGGACGATGCGCTCCATCTCGTCCTGCTCCAGCTCGAGATCGGTCTCGAACTGCCAGCGGCCGCGGCCCATGTACACCGCGCCGTAGACCTCGCCCTCGACGCCGATCCGCGGGAAGAACTCGCCGTCGATGAAGGTGACGGTGCAGCTGTCGAGCTCCACGGTCAGGTCCTTCACCCGCCACGCGTTCTCCGGATCGATGACGTCGGCCTCCTCGGCCCCCGCCACGTCGTCGTAGAAGCGGTCGATCTCGCCGTAGTGCTTGTCCTTCTCGATGAGCCCAGCGGTGATGCCCGTCTCCTCCTCCTCGTCATCGCCGGCGAGGACGGGCAGGGCGGGGATCAACAGCAGCGCGAGCGCGGTGAGCAGCAGGTGTCGGTTCATGGTCGTTCCTCCCATGGTCAGGGACGCATAGCACGGAATGGTAGCCAGTGCACCTATATAGAGTCCTGCGCGCGGTAGGACAAGTGGGCGTCCACGGAGCATGGACCCCACCGGGCCGCCGCCCATTCGACGCGCGGTTGCCCGCGGCACCGCCGAATCCTATGATGCGCCGAACCCTCGGAAGGGGTCGATATTGTCCGATCAGCCCCCCAGGAAGGACAGCCCGCGGCTGGCCCTGCTGGAGATCGCCCTGCTCTTCGTGGGCACCTGCGCGCTGATCCGCGGCTTCCTGTTCGTCCAGCAGTTCATCCCCACCGACTGGCTGCGAGACAACTCGCAGATCCTGGTGCCGCTGCTCTTCCTGGGGGCGCCGGCCCTGGCCGCCCGGCTCACGAGACGCCCCCTCGATCTCGACGTGCTGATCCCCGAGCCGCTGGGCAAGGAGGTGCTCAAGGCCACCTGGACGACGGTCAAGGTGGTCGCGGTGATCTACCCGCTCTTCCTGGTGGGCAATCACCTGTACCTGACCTGGGGCATGCCGGCCTTCGGGGAGCTGATCGGCCACACCATCCGCCCCCATCACCCCGAGCACGGGCTGCCCGAGGACCTGTTCCAGATCGTGGTGTGGCAGCTCATCGCCGTGGGGTATGGCGAGGAGTTCTTCTACCGGGGCTACATGCAGACCCGGCTCAACCAGGCCTTCACGCCGTCGCGGTTCAAGTTCCTCGGCGTGCACATCGGCGCGCCTTTCTGGATCACCGCGGTGTTGTTCACCGTGGGCCACTCCCTGGTGCAGTTCCAGTGGTGGCAGCCGGCCATCTTCTTCCCCGCGCTGGTGTTCGGCTGGCTACGCCAGCGCACGGGCAACATCCTCGCGCCGGCGTTGTTCCACGCCTTCGCCAACACCGCCATGATCACCCTGGACACCATCTACGGCGTGCGGACGCCGTGAAGGAGACCCGGTGAACCTCGCCCCTGCCGCGGTGCTGGCCCTGACGGTCCTCGCCGCCGCGCCGTCGCCGGCGCGCGCCACCGATCTGGTGGACGGCGTCGTCGCCGTGGTGGGCGAACAGCCGATCATGATGTCCAGCGTGGTGTTCGAGGCCGAGGTCCGCACGGTGCTTTCCGGCGGCGACCGACAGGTCAACCTGGGGCCGCCGCGGCCCGACTGCGGGGTCCTCGAGGCGCTCATCGATCGCGCCGCCGTGCTCCAGGAGGCCGAGGGGGAGATCGTCGGGGTCGACGAGCAGGTGAACCGCAAGCTCGAGGTCTTCCTCGACAGCTTCGAGCGGGTGGAGGACCTCACCCGCTGGCTGGGGCGCTGGAACATCGGCTCGGCCGAACTGCGCACCCACCTCGTCACCCAGATCCGCGCCGAGAACTTCGCCGCGGCCCGCGCGAGGACCACCACCCTGGTGACCGAGCGCGACGTGCGCGAGGCCTACGACGCCGCCGATCCCCGCTGGGAGGGGGTCCCCTTCGACGAGGCGGCCGAGGTGCTCCGCGAGCAGCTGCTGGCCGAGGCCGTCCAGCAACAGAGTCGGGCCTGGATCGACGCGGTGCGGGCGCGCCAGGGCGTGCGATACACCGACCTGGGACGCGATCGATTGCAGTGCGGCGGCGAGCCCGCCGGGGCGGTGGAGTGATCCGTGGGAGACGTGCGCTGGAGGGACGCCACCACGGACGACCTGGAGGCGATCGTGGCGGTGGAGCGGGAGTGCTTCGCCTTCCCGTGGCCCCTCTCGGCGTTTCGCCAGGAGCTGAACCTGCCGTTCGCCTCCATCGTGCTGGCCGAGCGCGCCCTGGACGGGGGAATGCTGGGATGCGTGGACTACTGGGGGCGCGGCGATCAGAGCCACCTGTGGGTGCGGGCGGGCGGCGGTGATCACCGCCGTCGCGGCGTGGGCCGCGAGCTGGTGCGCCGCGCCGAGGTGGCCGGCGCCCGGTGTCGCGCCCGGTATGCCTCACTGGAGGTGCGGGCCGGCAACGACGCGGCCTTGGCCTTCTATCGCGCCCTCGGCTATGCCCACGTGGGCGTCAAGCGGGGGTACTACAGCGACAGCGGCGAGGACGCCCTCGTGCTGATGAAGTTCCTGCAGCCCGATGCGGAAGGGGGCGAAGGATGAATCGACCGGCCGACCTGACCCTGCGCGTGCTGGCCAACGAGGCCCTGGACGCGCAGCACCACCTGCTGACCCTGGAGGCGCACGGACCCCTGGCCGAGTTCCGCGCCGGCCAGTTCGTCATGCTCCGCTGCGGTGACGCCCTGACCCTGCGGCGCCCATTCTCGGTGCAGCGCCGCCTCGAGATCGGCCCGACTCGCGCCGTGGAGATCCTCTACCGCGTGGTGGGGGAGGGGACCGCCGCGTTGACGCGATTCTCCCCCGGGGACGGGATCGCCACGCTGGGCCCCCTGGGCCAGCCCTTCGACCTGCCCGCCGAGGGATCACGGCCCGTGCTCCTGGGCGGCGGTGTGGGAATCCCGCCCATGGTCGCCCTGGCCGAGGCCATCCTCGACGAGGGCCGCGCCCACCCCCTGATCGTCGGCGGCGTGGGCGGCCGCGCCGACCGCGCGCCCCTGGGCGGCCTGGAGCAGCTGGACGCCGAGCTCCACGTGGCCACCATGGACGGCTCCGAGGGGATCCGCGGCACGGTGATCGATGCCCTGTTCGCCGCATGGGGCGGCCCCGAGCCGCCGCCGGACACACGCCTGTACGCCTGCGGTCCGGTGCCCATGCTCGCCGCGGTGGCGAACCTCGCGGCCCGCCACGGGCTCCCCTGCCAGGTCTCCATGGAGGCGCACATGGGCTGCGGCTTCGGCGCCTGCGTGGGCTGCGCCGTGCCCCGCGCCCCGTTGCTGGTGGAGGGGGGCGCGACAGAGTACACGCTGGTGTGCAAGGAGGGCCCCGTGTTCGAGTCCAACGCCCTTCACTGGGCGCGCCTGGAGGGGATGAGCTGATGGCCGATCTGACCACGTCCGTGGGGGACCTCGCCCTGCGCAATCCCATCCTCCTGGCCTCGGGCTGCGCCGGGTACGGCGAGGAGCTCGAGGGGATGGCCGACCTGAACGCGCTTGGCGGCCTCGTGACCAAGGGCATCGCGCCGGTCCCGTGGCAGGGCAACCCACCCCCACGCATCGCCGAGACCCCTGGGGGGATGCTCAACGCCATCGGCCTGCAGAACGTGGGCCTCGCGGCCTTCCTCAGGGACAAGGCCCCCTACCTGGAGGCCCTGGACTGCGCCGTCGTGGTCAACGTCGTCGGGCACTCCACCGAGGAGTACGTGCAGGTCGTCGAGGGGTTGCGCGGTCAGCCGTGGATCGCCGCGCTGGAGCTGAACATCTCCTGCCCCAACATCGCCGAGGGCGGCATCCAGTTCGGGACCCGGCCGGACGTGGGCGCCCGGGTGACCCGAGAGGTGGTCCAGGCGGCGGATGTGCCCGTCTGGGTCAAGCTGGCCCCCACGGTCGCCGACATCGCCGAGATGGCCGCGGCCGTGGCCGAGGCCGGCGCGGCGGCGCTGAGCGTCACCAACACCATCCCCGCCATGGCCATCGACCTCGACGCCCGCCGGCCGCGGCTGGGAAACGTCATCGGCGGCCTCTCCGGTCCCGCCCTCAAGCCGGTGGCCCTGCGCATGGTCTGGCAGTGCGCCTCGGCCGTGGACGTGCCGGTGGTGGGCATCGGCGGCGTCGCCACGGGTCGCGACGCGCTGGAGTTCCTCGTCGCCGGCGCCGCCGCGGTCCAGGTGGGCACGGCCACCCTCACCGAGCCCGGCGCGGGGCCGCGGATCGTCGCGGAGGTGGAGCGTTACCTGGACCAGCAGGGGATCGGCTCGGTGCGGGAGCTGATCGGCACCCTGATCACCTGACGGCGGCCGCGTAGCGCGGTGACTCGTATCCCCGCCGGACGCGGCGTTCTCCGGACACGACCTCGCTGACGAACTGGCCGCAGTTGGAGCCGATGGCGTTCTCCTCGAGCTCCCCCACGCTGAGGATGACCTGGTATCCGAGGTCCTCGAAGCGGGTCACGAGTTCCCGACCCGAATCCGCCACCTGGGGTTCGACCCATGATCTCAACGACGAGGCCTCGACCCGCGCCGTCGGGTTCAGCGGCGTGATCTTGATCAGGAACCGATCGGGGTCGAACTGGTCGGCGATGCGGGCCGCGTCGATGGGGTGGTCCACGCAGGCGGCGAAGTTGAGCGTCACCTTGCGGTCTCCCGCCGCGCAGAACCGCTCGCCGTAGCGGGCCATCTGCTCCAGGGACCAGCAGCGGACCGGGACCAGCCGCCGTCGCGCGGCGGGATCGGTGGTATGGACCGAGAACTGCAGCTGGAAGCGACCCCCTCCGTACAGGGCGTCCTTGACCTCCAGCAGCTCGTCGAAGAACTCGCCGCACCCCATGGGCGCCACCGTGGACAGGGAGGGCAGCAGCCCCGCCTCGGGATAACGGTCCGGCAACCGGCGCAACACCTCGACCACGGCCGGGTTGAGCGCCGGCTCACCCATGCGTGCGAACTGGATCTTGAGCTTGGGCTGTGTGGGGTCGCCGTGGGGGTATCGCTCCCGGACCAGGTGGTCCACCTGCGCGAGGATCTGCTCGGCGGAGAGGGGGCCGCGCCACCCCCCGCCAGCGTCGCACATGGCACAACCGACCGGGCAGCCGAACAGGGTGGAGACGATGAGCACCCACTTGTCCTGCCGCGAGATGGGCGGCTGCACCGACTCCACCGCCTCCACCAGCAGGGGCCGGCCGCGGTCGTCCTCACCGAACGAGAGCACGTGGACGCTGGCGAGGTCGTCCTTGCGGTAGATGGCGATCGGCTTCAACGGTCCGTCTCCAGCTCAGCAGCGACCGCCATGGCGGCCTCGATGCCGTCACCGGCGGCCATGGCGACCTGGCGGAACCTGCCGCGACGCACGTCGCCGGCCAGGAACACGCCCGTCGCGTGTGCGAGATCGGCCGGGTCGTCGATCACCTCGCCGCCGCGGTCCAGGACTCGCGGTAGGGCGGGGACGCGCCCCACGGCCACCAGCACACGCTGGGCCCGGAGCGTACCCGAGTTCTCGGCACCTCGCCAAGTCGCGACGACCTCGTCCCCGTCGGGTTCGACCTGGACGAGGCGGGTGTCGTGGCGGATCTCGATCCCGAGGGCCTCGGCGCGCTCGCGCAACAGAGCGAGGGCGCGCAGCTGCCCGCCCCGCACGAAGATCGTCGGCCGCCAGCCCCGCCGCCGCAGCTGCGCGGCCTGGTCCAGGGCCGCGTCGCCGCCGCCCACGACGATCACCTCCCCAGGGCCGTCGCTCGAGTCGATCAACTCCCGCACGCCGTAGAACACCAGGCGGTGGGCCAGCTCGGCTTCGCCATCGATGCCGGCGTCCATGGGCCGCGATCCGGTGGCGATGATCACGGCGGCCCCGGTGGCGGTGGCGCCGTCGGCCGTCGTGACCCGGATCCGGCGCGGCCCCCGCAGCTCGACGACGTCGATCTTGCGGGCGTGAATGTGTACACCGGCGCGCTCGGCCTGCGCGGTGAATCGGGCCACGAGAGCCTCACCCGTGGTCCACCCGGCGCCCAGGTAGTTCTCCACGAGATCGGCCTGGCGCAGCAGCCCGCCGGGCCGATGGGCCTCGAACAGCCCCACACGGAGGCGCTGCCGGTGGGCCTGCAGCGCCGCGGCCAGCCCGGCGGGGCCGGCCCCCGCGACGATCACGTCGTACTGCGCCGCGATCGCCCTCGACGCGCGCGGCGGTCGCGGCGGAACCCCGGCCTCCTTCGCGCTCCGCCACGTCACGATGTCGTCCGCGGTGCGCACCCGGGCGAAACCGTGGGCCAGGGACCGCAGGGCGCCCACGTGCAGCTCCTCGTCCGCGCTCGCCGTGGCGTCGGCGGCCACCACGACGTGGTAACCCAGGGCGAACGCGGTGCGCGCGGTGGTCTCCACGCACAGGTGGGTCATCACGCCGGCCAGGACCACCGTGGTCACCCCCGCGTCGCGGAGCCGCCGGTCCAGATCGGTGCCGGCGAACGCGTCGTAGCGCGTCTTGCGCAACACCCGGGCGCCGGCAGGGGAGCCGAGCTCGCCGCACAGCGCCGCCGCGGGCGTCCCCTCGCGCACGATGTCCCCCCACCAGTCCCCCATGCGGCCGGAAGCGTCGTCGGTGTCCAGGGCGTGCCGGGTGTACAGGACCGGCGAGCCGGCTCGCTCCATGGCTCCGGCCAGCGCGCGTATCGACGGCAGGACCCGCCCGACGGCGGGGAGGTAGGCGTGGGACGCCGGATCACAGAAGAACCCCTGTACATCGAGCACGAGCAGGGCGCTGCGAGTCGGATCCCCGTGCGGTCGCTTCGGGTGGCCGTACGGCGCGACGCGGTCCATCCATCGCTGGACGGCCGCGGGCAGCCCGTCATCGCCCACATAGTCGTGCCCGGCCATGGGCTGTAGATAGACCAGCCGCGCCCGCGGATCAACGGGAGAACGTGTCGCGCGCCAGCGCGGATAAATATAGGGTTGCTCTGCTTCACTCACAGTGTTAGATATGCGCCACCAAAGCTTCGAAACACACGCGAAGCGGGTCCCGAGGGGCCCGCTTCTTTTTTGGGCATCGGGAGCGCGCCGTGAGCACCCGCATCGACGTCGTCCGGAGAGCCGAGGAGTTGCTGGACGAGCCCGTACGCCATCTGGGCTACGAGCTCGTAGCCTGCGACTTCCGCACCATGGGCGGCCGTCCAACCCTGCAGGTCTTCATCGACCGCGACGACGGGGTGGGCATCGCCGATTGCGTGAAGGTGAACAACGGCATCGGCGACGTGCTGGAGGTGGAGGGGCTGTTCGATGGCTCGTTCAGCCTCGAGGTCAGCTCCCCCGGGCTGGACCGCCCGCTGCGCAAGGAGGCGGACTTCCTGCGCTTCGTCGGGCGCGAGGTGCGAATCCGTACCTACGAGCCGGTGGGTGAGCGGCGCAACTTCCGCGGCTTCATCCGCGGCGCGACCGACGGCATCGTCACCGTGGAGGTGGACACCCGCCCCTACGAGCTGCCGGTGGCGGCCATGGAACGTGCGAACTTGATCTACGACGAGAGCCATGTCCGGGGGGCGGGTGGGCCCAAGGGCAAGGGCAAGGGCAAGGGCAAGGGCAAGGGAAAGTGACAGCTGCCCGTAGCGGCAGCTGGAAATTCTAGATTGGAGTCGGCCAATGCAGGCGGAACAGCTGACGAGGATCATCGAGCAGGTGAGCCGGGACAAGGGCATCAGCCAGGAGGTTCTGGTTGAGGTCCTGGAAGAGGCCATGGTGGCCGCCGCGATGCGGAAGTTCGGGGAGGAGAAGGACATCGAGGCGATGTTCAACCCCGACACGCACGAGGTGGAGCTCTTCGAGTTCAAGGAGGTCGTCGACGACGTGGATGACCCCGACGCCGAGATCATCCTGAGCGAGGCCCAGGTCGAGGACCCGGACGTGCAGGTCGGCGACTCCCTCGGGTTGAAGATGGACGTGACCGGCTTCGGCCGGATCGCCGCCCAGACCGCCAAGCAGGTGATCATCCAGAAGGTCCGCGACGCCGAGCGCGAGAACACCTTCCAGGAGTACAAGGACCGCCGCGGTGAGCTGACCACGGGCATCGTGCGTCGCTTCGAGAAGGGCGCCATCATCGTCGATCTGGGCAAGGCCGACGCGATCCTGCCGTCCCGCGAGCAGGTCCACACCGAGTCGTACCGGCAGGGCGACCGTATCCAGGCCTACATCCTGGACATCGCCCGCAACAGCCGCGCGCCGCAGATCATCCTCAGCCGCACGCACCCCAACCTCCTGATCAAGCTGTTCCAGATGGAGGTGCCGGAGATCTACGAGGGCATCGTCGAGATCAAGGCCGCCGTGCGCGAGCCCGGCCAGCGGGCCAAGATCGCCGTGGCCTCTCGGGACGCGGACGTGGACCCCGTGGGCGCCTGCGTCGGCATGAAGGGCTCCCGCGTGCAGGCCGTGGTCCAGGAGCTGCGCGGCGAGAAGATCGACATCATCCCCTGGTCCCTCGACCCGGCGCGCTTCGTGTGCTCGGCCATCGCCCCGGCCGTGGTCACCAAGGTCATCATCGACGAGGAGAACCACGCCATGGAGCTGGTGGTCCCCGACGACCAGCTGTCCCTGGCCATCGGCCGCCGCGGCCAGAACGTGCGCCTCGCCGCCCAGCTCACCGGCTGGAAGATCGACATCCACTCCGAGACCCGCATCCTGGAGATGAACGAGCAGGCTCGCGAGGATCTGGCTCAGATCGAGCACCTCAACGAGGTCCACAAGGAGATCCTCATCCGCTACGGCTTCCGTCGCCTGCAGGACGTGGCCGACGCGGAGCCGGACGACCTGATGGACACCCTGGGCATCGACGCCGAGAAGGCGCTGACCATCATCGACGAGGCCGACGCCATCCTCACCGTCGAGCTCCGCGCCGAACTCGAGCGCAAGGAGGAGAACGAGCGTCGCATCGCCGCCGGGTTGCCCACCCTCGAGGAGGAGGAGGAGGCCCGCCGTCTCGCCGAGGCGATCGAACGCGGCGAGGACCCCGAGGCGACCGAAGAGGAAGAGGTCGAGGAGGCACCCCCGACCCTCGACCAGCTGTTCAAGGACCCGTCCAAGCTCTCGCCGCCGCCGGAAGAGGGTGAGGAGGCCTAGTGACCGCGGAGCGCACCTGCATCTCGTGCGGCGCCACGGCGCCGCGCGGGGAGCTGATGAGGGTCGTACTGGACCCCGATGGGAGGCCGGTGGTCGACACCCGCCAGCGCCTCCCGGGTCGCGGTGCGTACGTGTGCTGGCAGCGCAGCTGCGTCGAGGGCGCGGCGCGCGGATACCGCCGGGCGTTCAAGCGGGCCGTGCAGGGTGGAGAGGGTGTGCTGGACTTGGCCAGGGGCCACACCAGGCGCACCCTGGTCGAGACCTGCGCGCTGGCGCAGAAGAGTGGCGGCCTCAAGACCGGCGGCCACACGGTGAAGATGGCCCTCGCACACCGCTGGGGTTGTGCGGGATTGCTGGCCTCGGACGCCAGCGAAGAGACAGCAGCGAGGCACCGACGGCTCTGCGGCAAGCAGGAGCTGCCGGTGTGGGTGCTGACTCTGACGTCGGAAGAGTTCGGAAACGCGGTGGGAAAAGGGGTCCGAAGCGTGGGACTGCTCCGCAGCGGAGCCCTCACCGCGAAGCTGGAAAGAACCTTGCAAAGAAGCCGGGGTCTCCTATAATGCGGGCGCTTTTTTTCGGGTACTCCCGAACGAAGACCGCGGGTCGAATCGGAGCTGGGCCAGTCGGGTCCCGGCGCGTTGGACCTGGGGTTCATGCCTGCCGCACGAGCGGGGACAAGCGGAACCTTGACAAGGTGGCGAGTCCGGGTCCACACGGGCACTGCGGGCGTATACCCCTGGAGTAGCCGACGAAGGGACGGCCGTTAAAGACGGCCGGCAGCGTGAGAATGGCGAGGAAGGACATATTCGATCGCATCGACTCCAAGATGCGTAACCAGATGGCGACCCTCGGTCGGACGTCCAAGAAGGACGAGGAGACCAGTGACGCCGACTACGTGGAGAAGCGTGTCAACCGACGCGTGATCCGCCGCCGTGCGCGCAAACCGGCCCCCGAGCCCGAGGTCACGCCGACCGTCGCCGAGACCGTCGCCGCCGAGGTGCCGGAGCCGCCCGAGCCGACCGAACCGTCCCTCGAGGCCGAACCCGCCGCCGTGGCGGAGCAGGTCGAGCCAACGGAGGCGCCAGAGCAGACTGCGCCGCCGGTGGCCGAGGAGCCGCCGGTCGAGGACACCCCCGCCCCCGCAGCCGAGGAGGCCGAGCCGGCCGCCGAGGTCGCCGAGGACGAGGCTGCACCCGCCGCCGCGGAGGCCGAGGCATCGGAGCCTGTGGCCGAACCCGAGGCCGTCGAGGAGACGCCCGAGGAGCCCGCCCCCGAGGGCGCGGACGAGCCTCAGGCGGACACCGAGATCACCGAACCCCCGCCCGCGGAGGCCGCCGAGGCCCCCGAAGCATCGGGCGAGGAGGCGGAAGATCTGGACGCCCCCGAGGCCCCGGAGGCCGCGGAGGCCGCCGAGCCCGTGGAGGCGGCCGAGGCCGCCGTCGCCGAGGCCGCACCCGCCGAGGAGTCGGTGCCAGCCGCGGCCGACCCCGCCGAGGTGTCGGACCAGGCCGAGCCCGCGGAGGCTGTCGAGCCCATCCCGGCGCCTGTAGAGGCGTCCGGCGAGGCGCCGGACATGCCCACGGCCACGGACAGCATGAGCCTCGAGGACCTGCTGCGGAAGCAGGGCATCGTCCAGCACAAGCCCAAGAAGGGTCGCCGGATCATCACCGAGGCGCCCATGCCGGAGCGCCGACCGATCCCCAAGCCGGTGATCCGTCAGGACATCCGCGCCCAGCAGATGCTCAAGCAGGCCCAGCAGGCCGGCTTCAAGGACTCGCCGGGCGAGGTCGCCGGTCAGCCCCGGGACGGCGGACGCCGCCGCGCCCCCGGCCACGACCGGCTGGAGCGCGACCTGCGCGCCGAGCGCGAGCGTGAACGCCGCATGCAGCGGACGACCGGCAAGAAGAAGAGCCGGCGCAAGTCCATCGTTCAGCGGCCGGACATGGTCTACTACCCGGACCGGCGCAGCACTCGCAAGAAGGCCGCCGCACGGGGCGGACCGGCCCGCAAGACCACCATCACCCAGCCCAAGGCCCAGAAGCGCGTGATTCGCATCGACAACGAGATCTCTGTCGGAGAGCTGGCCAAGGAGCTCGGGCTGAAGGCGCCGGAGCTCATCCGCGCCTTCATCGGCATGGGCCAGATGGTCACCATCAACGACTTCGTGGACGCGGAGACCGCGGGCCTGGTGGCCGCGGAGTACGAGTACACGGTCGAGAACACCGCGTTCAAGGAAGAGGAGATCATCGTCGAAGAGGCGGACGCGCCCGAGGACCTCGAGCCGCGCCCCCCGGTCATCACGGTCATGGGACACGTGGACCACGGCAAGACCTCCATCCTCGACGCCATCCGCAATGCGCGGGTGGCCGCCCGCGAAGCCGGCGGCATCACCCAGCACATCGGCGCCTACCAGGTGGACGTGGGGGGACAGACCCTGACCTTCCTCGACACCCCGGGTCACGAGGCATTCACCGCCATGCGTGCCCGCGGCGCCCAGTGCACCGACCTGGTGGTCCTGGTCGTTGCGGCCAACGACGGCGTCATGCCGCAGACCATCGAGGCCATCAACCACGCCCGCGCCGCGGGTGTGCCGATCCTCGTGGCGATCAACAAGATCGACCTGCCCAACATCAACATCAGCCGCGTGAAGACCGAGCTCTCCGAGCAGGAACTCGCCGAGGCGGACTGGGGCGGCGACACCGTCATGGTCGAGGTGTCCGCCACCAAGGGCACGGGCCTCGAAGATCTGCTGGAGATGATCGCGCTGCAGACCGAGATGCTCGAGCTCAAGGGCAATCCCACTCGCGCGTCCCGCGGTGTGGTCATCGAGGGCAAGCTCTCCAAGGGCGTCGGTCCGGTCGCCACCGTGCTGGTCCAGGCCGGGACGTTCGAGGTGGGCGACTACGTCGTCGCTGGATCGGCCTACGGTCGTGTCCGCGCCATGCTCGACTACTCCGGCAAGCGGGTGAAGTCGGCCACGCCGGCCGTGCCCGTGGAGATCCATGGTCTCTCCGCCGTGCCCCTGGCCGGTGACGAGGTGGCCGGGGTCGAGGACGAGAAGGGCGCCAAGCTGCTGGTGGAGCACCGCCTGGAGGCCGACCGGTCCCGGTCGCTCGCCAAGTCCGCCGGTGCCACCGCCGACACCCTGGCCGCGATGCTGGCCGCGAGCGCGCAAAAAGAGCTCGCCGTGGTCCTCAAGGCGGACGTACAGGGGTCCGTGGAGGCCGTGCGGGATGCTCTGAGCAAGATCGAGGTGGACGAGACCCGTCTCAACATCCTGCACACGGCCGTGGGCGGGATCACCGAGAGCGACGTCATCCTCGCCAGCGCATCCAACGGCATGATCCTCGGCTTCCACGTGCGCCCGGACGGCAAGGCGGCTCGCCTCGCCGAGCAACAGGGGGTGACGATCCGCACCTACCGCGTGATCTACGAGGCCCTCGAAGAGATCGAGAACATGCTGCTGGGCCTGCTCGAGCCGATCTACGAGGAAGAGGTCCAGGGCCGCGCCAAGGTCCGCGACATCTTCAAGATCCCCAAGATCGGCGTCATCGCCGGTTGCCACGTGGACGACGGCACCGTGGCTCGACCTCACAAGGTCCGCCTGCTGCGCGCCGGGATCGTCGTGTGGGAGGGCAAGCTGGCCTCCCTCAAGCGGTTCAAGGACGACGCCAAGGAGGTCACCCACGGATTCGAGTGTGGTATCGGTCTGGACGGTTACCACGACATCAAGAAGGGCGACGTCATCGAGACGTACACCATCAAAGAGGTCGCCCGTAAGGCCTAGCCGGCCTCCCCACCCCGATGACCGTCGGCGTCCTCAGGCTCACCCTGCTGCTGCACGGCGTACGCAGCCTCAAGGAGAAGCGCGGCATCCTCAAGCGCCTGCGCGACCGCGTGCGGCACCGCTTCAACGTGTCGTGGGCCGAAGTGGACGACCAGGACGAGCACGGGAGCGCCGTCATCGGCGTGGTCGCCGTGTCCGGCGACGCGCGCTACCTGGACGGTCAGCTGAACAAGGTGGTCGAGGAGGTCGAGCAGGCCTACCTCGCCGAGCTCGTGGACCGGCAGATGGAGCTGATCCACATCTGAACCCGACGGTTTGTTTGATAGAGTGAGGCCCATGGGCGTCCGATCACTGAAGGATCTCGACAAGATTCAGGAGAGGGGCAGCATCCTGCTCAGCGCGCCGCGCGCGCGCATCCTCCTGGTGGGCGTGATCGGTCTGGTGGTCCTGGCCTTCCTGGTGGGGATGCAGGTGGGCCGCAGCCTCGCACCGGCGGAGGGGGAGGTGGTCGCCCGGGACGTGGCCGCCGCCGACCGGACCATCGGGGAGATCCTCGAGGCGTACCGCGCTTCCGGGGCGCCGCCCCCCGAGCTCCCCCCCGAGCTCCCCCCCGAACCACCGACCGAATCTCCGACGGAGGCCCCGGAGGACGACGCCCTGGCCGCCGATGTGTCGGACCCGGTCGAGCCGGTGGTCGAGCCGGTGGTCGAGCCGGTGGTCGAGCCGGTGATCGTGCTGCCGCCGCCCATCCCCCAGGTGCCGGTGGTCCCCGAGGTCGTGGTCGAGGACACCGTCGAGGACGTCGTCGGGGACACGACCCCGATCGCAGCGCTGCCCCGGCCCGGGAGCGGCGGTGGGTACGCCGTCCAGCTGGCGGCCTTCCCCTCCTCGGCCGAGGCGAATGCCCTCGCCGACACGGTGCGCGCCTCCGGCGCCCGGGTCTACACCATGGAGGTGGAGGTGCGCGGCGAGACCTGGCACCGTGTGCGCGTCGGTCGCTTCTCGAGCCGGTCCGACGCCGCGGCGTGCCTACCCGATCTGGCCGCGCTGACCCCCTTCGAACCCATCGTGGTCACCGAGTAGGACGGACCGGGGAGGCGCTGCGGTGAATCCGAGAACCCCCTCCCCCGTGTGGGCCTGGCTGCTGTTCGGCCTCGCCATCGCCGTGGCCCTGCTGTTCCGCGTCCTCGATCTACCGCTGAAGCCCCTGCACAGCGACGAGGGGGTCAACGGCTGGTTCACGCTGCGCCTGTTCTGGCCTGCGGGCACCTTCGAGGGCGTGGCCACCGGCTACTACAAGTACCGGCCCAGCGACTATCACGGGCCGTTCCTCTACTTCGTCAACTGGCTGATGTTCAAGCTGCTCGGCCCCACGGACACCTCCCTGCGGCTGGGGACGGCCCTGACGGGCGTGCTCGCGCTGGGGGCGCTGCCGCTGATGCGCCGCGAGATCGGGCTGACCGCCGTGGCCGCGGCCGCGCTGCTGCTGGCCGTGCAGCCCATGGACGTGTACTTCTCCCGCACGGTGATCCACGAGATCTACCTGGTGACCGGGACGCTGGTGTTCGTGGGGGCTGGCTGGAGCTGGTTGCGGCGCGGGGGCACCTGGCGCGCGGGGCTGTCCGCGTTCGGTCTGGCGGTCATGTTCACCAACAAGGAGACCGCCATCCTCTCCGTGGCCTGCGTGGCCGCCGCCGCCGCGCTGGTCCTCGCCGGGCTCGGGTGGACCCGGGGGGACGGCGAGGAGACGCCCACGCGGCGACACGTGCTGGCGGGGATCCTGCGCCGCTGGCCGGACCTGCTGGGCGCGTTGCTGCTGTTCTGGGTGGTCATGATCCTGTTCTTCTCCTCGTTCTTCACCTACTGGGAAGGGGTCGAGGGGATCTTCACCACGTACACCCACTGGTTCGAGTACGGCACCACCGGCCGCAACCAGAAGAAGGTGTTCACCTACTGGCTGCAGTACTGGCCCTACGTGTGGCCGGCCCTGGTCGCGGGGCTGCCGGAGCTCGTGATCGGGGGGGTGCGCCGCGAGCGCCCGACCCTGTTCCTGGGCGCGTGGTTCGTGCTGTCGTTCCTCGTGTACTCGGCCATCCCCTACAAGACGCCGTGGTGCATGCTGAACGTCTCGCTGCCCCTGGCCCTGCTCGCCGGTTGTGGCGTCGCCCGCGCCTGGCGGCTGGCGCGGCGCGTGCGAGGGTTACCCGTCGCCGTGGTCGCCGTGTGGCTCGGCCTGCTGATCCCCCTGGGGGTGACCAGCCGCGATCACAACTTCGTGCGCTGCGACGACGACGACCTGCACTACGTGTACGTGCAGACCGTGCGTGACTACATGCGCATGGTGGACCTGCTGCTGAGGCTGGACGAGGGGGGCGGGCACGGCGGTGAGCTGCGCTTCGTGGCCATCGACGCCAAGAACCCGGTGCGTTGGTACCTGTACACCCATGGCTGGAATCCCACCAACTTCCGCTACTACAAGGGCTACCCCGACAACCAGAAGGACTGGGACCAGTGGCGCGAGTCTGCGGACATCTTCGTGTGCCGCAGCACCCACTCGGGGCGGCTGAAACGGGAGATCGGGCCCGACTACGAGGTGCGCACCTTCACCTATCGGCCGGGGAGGAAGGTGACCTTGTTCGTCCCGCTCGACCTGTGGGACCCCGCCTACGAGGTGGAATGAGGGACGACGTCGCCGTTTCTTGACACCCTCGGGCAGAGCCCGGAGAATGAACGGAGCGCCGAATCGCGGTAGAAGTGTGTGCGCTGCTGGGAGTGATTCGATGAGCACAAGTCGAGGTTGGATCGCCTTCGCGCTGCTGACGCTGGCCATTGCGGCTCACGCGTCTGCGCAGAGCACCGTGGCCACGGAGGTGGAGTACGGAGACAGCGTGGGCGAGGTGGAGTACGGCGCTGTGACCCTGGGCTACGGACCCACCGTGCCCAAGTACGGCGAGGACATCTACCGCATCGTGCGGGGAGACACCCTGTGGGGCATCTGCGGCCGGTTCTTCGGCGATCCCCAGACGTGGCCGGGCCTGTGGTCCATCAACAACGAAGAGATCACCAACCCGCACTACATCTACCCCGGTCAGGTGATCCGCTTCACCCCGGGCACGGACATCTACCCGCCCCAGCTGACCGTGGGCGAAGAGGGTCCCGGCTCCTACGAGTACGAGGACGAGTTCCAGGACGTGGTGCGGTTCCTCGCGGGCCAGCAGGAGTGTGGCGTCCGGAAGCCGTTCGTCATGCGCAGCTACCCCTATCGCGTCACGGCCCCCGGGTTCATCGTCTCGGATTCGCGCGAGCGCGAAGACATGCACCTCGGTGAGGTCCTGGCCTCGCCGGAGCTCGGCTCGCTGCTCGGCGTGGACCAGATCCTCTACCTCGAGTACGACGAGGACGACGTCGAGGACGTCAACTGCGGCGACATCTACACCATCTATCGCGAGGTCCACGAGGTCCGTCACCCCTACGTCAGGCGCGCCAAGCTGGGGATGATGCACCAGGTGGTGGGCGAGGTGCTGATCACCGACGTGAACCTGCGCACCAACATCGCCACCGCCAAGATCCTCGAGGACTGGGTGGAGGTCTCTCGCGGTGATCTCGTCACCGACCGCATCCCGGTGGCCTCGATGATCACCGAGCGCCAGGTGCAGGGTCAGGTCGAGGGATACATCGTCGACAAGCTCGACCAGGCCTCCTCGCTCACCTTCCAGCGCGAGGTGGTCTTCATCGACCGCGGCCGCAACAGCGGCGTCGAGGAAGGCACCGTGTTCTGGGTCATGCAGAAGGGCGACCCCCTCCAGACCCAGTTCAAGCACCGCAAGATGACCGAGCGCCTGCCCCAGTTCGTGGTGGGCAAGCTGGTGGTCTACTCCGTGGACGATTCCTTCTCCACCGCGGTCCTGGTGGATGCCACCCGGAGCGTCATGCCCGGTGATCACGTCTACACGGTCGTCGAAGAAGCGGATCTCCGCTGAATCTCTGGGAGCCTTAGGCTCCCATCCGCACGTCCCCCACTTTTCTGCTCCTTGCCCCCTTGACGGCCGGAATCCGCGTTCTATAGATCTGTGCGCCGCAAGCGACCGGCGCCCCCACTGACTCGGTCGACGGAACGGGCCCGAGAGGTGTGCCGTGGGAGCACGTTCCTGTTGGGTTGCGCTGTCGCTGTCCCATCGACCCCTGGAGATCCGCGAACTGCTGGATGGTCATGGATCGGTGGAAGCGCTCTTTGAACGAAATCTGGAGCTGCCGGGGATACCGACCCCGGCGGACCAACGGCTGGAGCTGGCGGACCGCGTCCAGGCGTCGTGCCGGCGGCTCGGCGTGCAGATCGTCACCTTTGACGAGGCGACGTACCCGGCGGCCCTGAGGTCGCTGCCACAGCCGCCGCCCGCGTTGTATGCGGTGGGCGACGTGCGGCTGTTGCACCGGTCGTCGGTGGCCGTGGTGGGGTCGCGCCGCTGCTCGGCCTATGGCCGTTGGGCCGCCCGGACCCTGTCGCGGGGGATCTCTCGCGGCGGGATCTGCGTGGTGTCGGGCATGGCGTTTGGCATCGACGCGGCGGCCCACGAGGGCGCCATGGAGGGGGACGGCGGGACCATCGCCGTCCTCGCCGGGGGCCCTGAGCGGTCCTCGCCGGCGAGCCTGGCCGACCTGCACCGGCGGCTGTGCCGCGACCAGCTGGTGGTCAGCGAGTTCGCGCCGGGGACGCGTCCCAGGCCCGAGTTCTTTCCGCGCCGCAACCGCGTCGTGGCCGGCCTGAGCCGGGGCGTGATGGTGGTGGAGGCGGCCCGGCGGAGCGGGGCGCTGATCACCGCCCGGTTGGCCCTGGAGACGGGCCGCGAGGTGTTCGCCGTGCCGGGGCCCATCGACAGCCCCAGCAGCGCCGGCGTGAACCGGCTGCTGCGGGACGGCGCGACGCCGGTGCTCGGGGAACGGGACGTGATCGAGGCCTTCGGGCTCGGGATCACCGACCAGGGGCCCGACCCGGCCGGTCGTGTGCTGGAGGCGCTGGCCGGTGGTACGGCCCACGCGGACCAGCTGCAGCGGCGCACGGGGCTGGCCCCGGCGCAGCTGCGAGGACTGTTGCTGCGGATGCGGTTGCACGGGGCCATCCGGGCCCTGGGCGGAGACCGCTACCAGCGGGTGGAGTGATCGGAGATGAGCAAGGGACCCCGACGGGGCGACGGGACAGGAGGCGCCGCGGCCATGGACCGGGACGCTCAGGCCCTGTTGCAGGCCCTCCAGGACGTCGGATACCTGGAGGGGGCCGTGGACGAGGAGATCCTCGATCGCCTCACCCGCGAGGTGCGGGGACTTGCGCGACCCGAAGATGTCCGTAGGATAGCCGCCCAGGTTCTGTTCGAGCGGCAGTTCGACGCGGACCTCATCCAGCTCCTCGACGAGGAGTGGAAGGCGGTCTTCTCCTGACGCGAGGTCGCGTGAGAAGGCCCGAACAGAGACCGATGGACCCCGGCTTGCCGCGGTCCGACACGACATTGGAGAAGGATACAAGGATGACTCGTTCCCTCGTCATCGTGGAGTCACCGGCCAAGGCCCGGACGATCAAGAAATACCTGGGAGACGAGTTCGACGTCCTCGCCAGCGTGGGGCACGTCAAGAACCTGCCCGATCACGCCCTCGGCGTGGACGTGGAAGAGGGATTCGCCCCCCAGTACGAGGTCATCCGCGGCAAGCGGGACATCCTGCGCAAGATCAAGGCCAGCTCCAAGCAGGCCGACCGCATCTTCCTCGCCCCTGACCCCGACCGCGAGGGTGAGGCGATCGCCTGGCACATCGCCGAGGAGCTCGGCGAGCGCGACGGCGTGTTCCGCGTCCGCATCAACGAGATCACCCCCGCCGCCGTGCGGGAGGCGCTCGAGGATCCGGGCTCCCTGGACCGCGACCGCTACAACGCCCAGCAGACACGCCGCATCCTCGACCGCCTCGTGGGCTACCAGATCAGCCCGTTGCTGTGGAAGAAGGTCCGCCAGGGCCTGTCCGCGGGCCGGGTGCAGTCCGTCGCCCTGAAGATGATCGCGTCTCGCGAGGCCGAGATCCGGGCCTTCAAGCCCCGCGAGTTCTGGCGCATCGCCGCCATGGTCGAGGGCGACAACCCGCCGCCGTTCAAGATGGCCTACCGCCGCAGCGCGGGTAAGAAGCGCGACATCGACTCCGGCGACAAGGCGCACGCCATCGTCGACGGGATCAAGGCCGCCGACCTCGTGGTCAAGACGGTCAAGCGGCGCAAGGTCAACCGCAAGGTGCCCGCGCCCTTCATCACCAGTCGCCTGCAGCAGGAGGCCTCGCGCAAGCTGCGCATGTCGCCGCGCAAGACCATGCGGGTGGCCCAGTCCCTGTACGAGGGCATCGATATCGAAGGGGGCGCCCACGGACTCATCACCTACATGCGTACCGACTCCACGCGGCTCAGCGCGGAGAGCGTGGATGCGGCGCGAGGGTTCATCGTCGAGCGCTACGGCCCCGAGTACCTGCCCGACAAGCCCAACCAGTTCGCGGCCAAGAAGGGCGCCCAGGACGCACACGAGGCCATCCGTCCCACCGACGTGGACAACACCCCTCAGAAGCTCAAGTCCTTCCTCACGCCCGAGCAGCTGCGTCTGTACAGGCTCATCTGGAACCGCTTCGTCGCCTGTCAGATGAAGCCCGCCGTGTACGAGCAGGTGAACATCGACGCCGAGGCCGGCGAGCACATCCTCACGGCGCGCGGTTCGGTGCTGGTCTTCGCGGGCTTCTCCAAGGTGTACACCGAGGGCAAGGACGTGGAGGACGACGAGGACAAGGAGGTCCTGCTCCCGTCGGTGGTCGAGGGCGAGAAGCTCACCATCAAGGAGCTCACCCCCACGCAGCACTTCACCGAGCCGCCCCCCCGCTACTCGGACAGCACGCTGATCCGCGAGCTGGAGGAGAGGGGAGTGGGTCGCCCGTCCACCTTCGCGCTGATCCTCAGCAACCTGCTGGACCGCGAGTACGTGCGCAAGCACAAGGGCAAGCTGTACCCCTCCGATCTGGGCCTGACGGTCAACACGCTGCTTGGCGAGAGCTTCCCGGACATCATCGACGAGAAGTTCACCGCCGACATGGAGGGGCGACTGGACGATATCGCCGTGGGCAAGGCCAGCTGGCAGGGCACGCTGGAGGAGTTCTACGGCCAGTTCCAGACCCTGCTGGAGTCGGCCAAGACGTCCATGCGCAACATCAAGCGCGAGGGCGTACCCACGGAGTTCACCTGCGACAAGTGCTCCAGCGGTATGGTCCTCAAGTGGGGCCGCAACGGCCAGTTCCTGGCCTGCTCGGCCTTCCCCAAGTGCCGCAACACCCTCAACGTGGAAGAGGACGCCGAGGGGCGCATCAAGCCCGCGGAGCGCGAGGTCGCCACGGACGAGAAGTGCGAGAAGTGTGAAAGCCCGATGGTGATCAAGCACGGTCGCTACGGCAAGTTCCTCGCCTGTAGTGGATTCCCCAAGTGCCGCAACACGCGCCCGCTGGACGCGGAGCCCGGCAAGGGTGGGGATGCCGGCGGCGCCGACTCCAAGGAGCCGTTGTCGCCCTGTCCCAAGTGCGGATCGCCCACGGTGCGACGCCGCGGACGGTACGGGACCTTCGTCGCGTGCTCGGCCTACCCCAAGTGCAAGACCATCGTGCGCCGCGGCGGCCGCAAGTCGGACAAGTCCGACGAGTCCGACGAGTCCGACAAGTCCAGCGACTGAGCTCGCGCCCACCCCATGGCACCCATCGACGTCATCGGCGGCGGCCTGGCCGGCTGCGAGGCCGCGTGGCAGCTCGCGCGCCGCGGCCTCGAGGTCCGCGTACGGGAGATGCGACCGGCGCGGATGACCGGCGCCCACGAGGGGGGCGGTCTGGCCGAGCTGGTGTGCAGCAACTCGCTGGGATCCGAGGCCGAGGCGTCCGGGGGAGGGGTCCTCAAGGCGGAGCTGCGCATCCTCGGTTGCCACGTGCTGGAGTCCGCGGACGCCTGCCGCGTACCGGCGGGATCGGCCCTGGCCGTGGATCGAGCGCAGCTGTCCGCCGAGGTGGAGGCCGGCCTCGAACGGCTCGACGGCGTGACGGTGCTGCGCGAGGAGGTCACCGATCTCGGCGCCGAGGCGGACGGCCTGGCCGTGCTCGCCAGCGGCCCGTTGACGTCGGACGAGCTGGCGCGGCGTCTGGCCGACGTCACCGGCGCAGACAATCTGTTCTTCTACGACGCCATCGCCCCCATCGTCTCCGCCGACTCGCTGGATCACGACCAGATCTTCCGAGCGTCGCGCCGCGAACCGGACGCGCCGGGGGACTACCTCAACTGTCCCCTGGACGAGGGCCAGTACGAGGCCTTCGTGGACCGGCTCCTCGAGGGCGCGCGCACCGAGGCCCACGCCTTCGAGGACGAGCACCTGTTCGAGGGCTGCCAGCCCATCGAGAGCATCGCGCGCAAGGGCCGCGAGAGCCTGCGCTTCGGCACCATGCGCCCGGTGGGCCTGGACGATCCGCGCACCGGGCGCTGGCCCCACGCCGTGGTGCAGCTGCGCGCCGAGAACGCCGAGGGCACGGCCTGGGGCCTCGTGGGCTTCCAGACCCGCCTCAAGCACGGCGCCCAGCGGGCGCTGCTGCGCTCGCTGCCGGGGCTGCAGGCCGCCGAGTTCCTGCGGCTGGGGAGCATCCACCGGAACACCTACGTGGACGCACCGCGTTGCCTCGATGGCGAGCTCCGGTTGAAGGGCTTGCCCCGCGTCCGCGTCGCCGGACAGATCGCGGGCTGCGAGGGCTACGTGGAGTCGGTGGCCCTGGGGCTGATGGCGGCCCTGTGGACTGCGTCGGAGGCCCTCGGCCGCGGACCTCTGCCGCCGCCGCCGCGCGAGACCATGCTCGGCGGACTGCTGGCGTACCTGCGAGAGGCCGACCGCTTCTCCCCCATGAAGGCCAACTTCGGCCTCGTGCCCACCATCCCCCGCGAGGGGCGCAAGCTACGCCGGCGGGAGCGGCGGCTGCGGATGGCGCGGCGCGCCGTGGAGGCCATGGAGGCCTACCGCCTCGAGCTGGATCGGATACTCGGGCCGCTGCCGTCCGCTTGACAGGGGTCGCGTCGCCGTCCGAGATTGGGGCGGTGGACCCCGGCCCCGCCATCGAGCGTTTCATCGATCACCTCCGCGCCGAGAAGGGCGCTTCGCCCCACACGGTCCGGGCGTACGGCGCGGACCTGCGCCAGTTCGACACCTTCCTGACCGAGAACACGCCCGCGGCGGACCTGCGCAGCGTGGACCACCGCGTGGTACGCACCTTCCTCGCCCGTATCTCCGCCGACGTCTCCAGGGCCACCGCCGCGCGCAAGCTGTCGACCCTGCGCAGCTTCTTCGACTTCCTGGTGCTGGTGGGCGACCTGCCGGCGAATCCAGCGCGGCGCGTGCGCATGCCCAAGGTGCCGCGCAAGCTGCCCACGTTCCTCTCGCGGGACGAGGCGCGCATCCTCATGGCCGGCCAGGACGAGGGCGGCACGGCGCTGGTGCGCCGCGACCTGGCGATCCTCGAGCTGCTGTACGGCAGCGGCGTGCGGGTGTCGGAGCTGGCGTCCCTGGACGTGGCCGACGTGGCCGGCGATTCCCCCCTGCTGCGGGTGCTGGGCAAGGGGCGCAAGGAGCGCGAGGTCCCCGTGGGAGCGATGGCGCGCAAGGCGGTCGAGCGCTACCTCGCCGCGCGCGAACAGCTCGAGCCGGCGGCCGGCGAGACCGCGCTGCTGCTCAACGCCCGGGGCACGCGGTTGAGCGAGCGGAGTATCCGCCGGGTCGTCAAGCGAGCCGGGCTGATCACCCCGGTCCTCAAGGACCTGCACCCCCACGCCCTGAGGCACAGCTTCGCCACTCACCTGCTGGAGGGTGGCGCCGATCTGCGGGCGATCCAGGAGCTGCTGGGCCACAGCAGCCTGGCCACCACGCAGCGTTACACCCACCTGACGGTGGAGCAGCTCATGGAGATCTACGAGAGCTGTCACCCGAGGGCTTGAGGTCCCCGGGATCCTGATTACCTTGGTGGGCCGAGCGAGCCCACGAGGAGGCGCCATGGAGCAGATGAAGGGTACGACCGTGCTGGCCGTCCGCCGCGGTGACCGCGTGGCCATGGGCGGCGACGGCCAGGTCACGCTGGGCAACACCGTGATCAAGTCCGGCGCCAGCAAGGTCAGGCACGTGTACGGCGGCCGCGTCCTGGCCGGTTTCGCCGGGTCCACGGCGGACGCCATCACCCTGTTCGAGCGCTTCGAGAAGAAGCTCGACGCCTACAGCGGCAACCTGGTCCGGGCGGCCGTGGAGCTGAGCAAGGAGTGGCGCACGGACAAGTACCTGCGTCGCCTCGAGGCGATGCTGCTGGTGGCGGACACCGAACGGCTGCTGCTTCTCACCGGCAACGGCGACGTGCTCGAACCGGAGGGAGGCGTGAGCGCGGTGGGGAGCGGCGCCGGGTACGCCGTGGCGGCCGCGCGGGCGTTGCTGGACGCCACGGACCTCGGGCCGCGCGAGCTGGTGGAGCGGTCGTTGGGGGTGGCGGCGGACATCTGTGTGTTCACCAACCACGAGCTGGACATCATCGAGCTGAACCAGGAGGAGACCCCGTGAGGGAGACCGAACTCGCGTCGGCGCTGACGCCGGCCCAGGTGGTCGAGGCCCTCGACCGCTACATCATCGGCCAGCACGACGCCAAGCGCGCCGTGGCCATCGCGCTGCGCAACCGCTGGCGCCGCCGCCAGGTCGAAGACGACCTGCGCGACGAGATCACGCCCAAGAACATCATCCTCATCGGCCCCACCGGCGTGGGCAAGACCGAGGTCGCGCGGCGGCTGGCCAACCTGGCCGGGGCGCCCTTCGTCAAGGTGGAGGCCAGCAAGTTCACCGAGGTGGGCTACGTGGGCAAGGACGTGGAGTCCATGGTCCGCGACCTGGTGCAGATCAGCGTCAACATGGTGCGCAAGGAGGAGATGGAGCGGGTGCAGACCGAGGCGCAGGAGGCCGCCGAGGAGCGAATGCTGGACCTGCTCCTCCCGCCACCGCGCCGCGACCCGCCGCCGGGGGATCCCGCAGCCCAGGCCGAGGCCCGGGAGCGGGCGACGCGCCACCGGGACAAGATGCGCCAGTGGCTGCGCGACGGCAAGCTCGACACTCGTGAGGTGGAGCTGACCACGCGGGGCTCTGCCGGGGGCCCGCGTGTGGAGGTGCTGTCGGGCCAGGGGCTCGAGGAGATGGGCATGAACATCCAGGAGATGCTCGGCCAGATCATGCCGGCCAAGCCCCGCCAGCGGAAGGTGCGCGTGCCCATCGCCATGGACCTTCTGGTCCAGGAGGAGACCGACAAGCTCATCGACATGGACAAGGTCACCCACCTGGCCGTGGAGCGGGCCCAGGAGAACGGGATCATCTTCCTCGACGAGATCGACAAGATCACCGGCGCCGACGAACGCACCGCCCGCGGTCCCGACGTGTCCCGGGAAGGGGTCCAACGGGACATCCTGCCCATCGTCGAGGGCAGCGCCGTGGCCACGAAGTACGGCACGGTGCACACGGATCACATCCTCTTCGTGGCCGCGGGCGCGTTCCACGGCTGCAAGCCCAGCGACCTGATCCCCGAGCTCCAGGGACGGTTCCCCATCCGGGTCGAACTCCACGACCTGGGCGTGGAGCACCTCCGGCGTATCCTCGTGGAGCCGGACAACGCTCTGGTACGGCAGTATTGCGCCCTGATGGGTACCGAGGGCGTCACTCTGGAGTTCCTCGACGACGGCGTGGCCCGCATCGCCGAGCTCGCCGCCACGGTCAACGAGACCACCGAGAACATCGGCGCGCGGCGTCTCCACACCATCATGGAACGTCTCATGGAGGACGTGGCTTTCGACGCGCACGTGCGCGTTGGAGAGACGGTGAGGATTGATTCCGCGTACGTCGATGGTAGACTCGGAGAGATAGCTGGCGACGACAACCTCAGCCGGTACATCCTCTGAATGGTGGACATGGACGACAGCAGCCCCGCAGACACGCCTGCCGCGGACGAGGCCATCCCCGCTGACGAGACCTCGGTCTCCTTCGACCTCGAAGGGGAGGTGGTGGGAGAGGCAGCGACGCCCGACACGGTGCTGCCCGACGGCAGCGTCGTGGACATCACGCCCGAGCAGCAGGCCCGCATCGACCGCCTGTTCGAGGTGCTCGAGGACTCCACGCACTACGAGTTGCTCGAGGTGGGGCACGAGTCTCCGGCCCGGTCCGTCAAGCGCGCCTACTACCGACTGTCGCGGGAGTTCCACCCGGATCGCTTCTACCGGAAGAGCCTCGGCCCCTACAAGCTCAAGCTCGAGCAGGTGTTCGCCCGCATCAACCTGGCGTACCGCGTCCTCAGCGACGACAAGCTGCGTGCGGACTACGACGCCGAGATCACCGGAGCCGACACCACCGCCACGGGGCAGATCTCCATGGCCACCCACGAGGTGGCCATCGGATTCGATCCGACCGCCAAGACGCAGCCCGCCAAGCAGGCGAGGCAGAAGAAGAAGAAGGCGCCCCTGCCCGCCGCCATGGTCAAGTTGCGCAAGGAGATCTCCCACCGACTCAAGCAGTCCCGCAAGGCGTTCCTCGTGGGCAAGAAGCACTTCGACAACGGTGACTTCGCCGAGGCTGCCACCATACTCCAGCGCTCGATGCTGCTGGATCCGCGCAATGAGGAAGCCCGCGACCTGTACAAGAAAGCCCAGGGCAAGTCGCGCAACGTCAAGGCCGAGGAACACTGGCGTGACGGCCAGGATTCGCTCAAGCGCGAGGAGTTCCAGGAGGCTGCGGCACACCTCAAGAAGGCCGTGGAGTGTCAGCCCACGATCGGCAAGTACCACATGGCCTTCGGCAAGGTGGTGTGGGAGCACACCATGCGTCACCGCGCCGCCATCGAGCTGTTCCGCACGGCCGTGGAGAAGGAGCCCAGGCGGCTGGAATACCTGCTGGAGCTCGCTCAGGCCTACGAAAGTGTGGGAATGCCCAACAACGCGCTCAAGGCCCTCGAGCGCGCTCAGCAGATCGGCCCGGACGATCCAGAGGTGAAGAAGGCCCTCAAGCGATTGCGGTAGCTTTCATCAGCGTGGCAAGATAGGAACCCGATAGTTGAAGCGTAGCGGCGGATCCGTGTCCGGGGGAGCGCTGGACACCGTCGTACGAGGGGAGCGGTAGATATATGGACCGGGTGATCGGTATCGACCTCGGCACCACGAACTCGTGTGTGGCGATCTGTGAGGAAGGCGAGCCGCGGGTGATTCCCAACCGCGGCGGGTACCCGACAACGCCCTCCATCGTCGCATTCACCGAGGCGGGCAAGCGGCTCGTCGGCCACATCGCCAAGCGCCAGGCGGTGACCAACTACACCAACACCATCTTCGCGGCCAAGCGCCTCATCGGACGGCCGTTCAAGTCCGACGAGGTCTCCCGGACGGTGGACACGGTGGCCTATCAGCTCGTCGAGGGCAACGAGGGGGACGTGCGTATCGTCGCGGGCAACCGCGAGTACTCCGTCCAGGAGATCTCGGCCTACATCCTCGCCGAGATGAAGAAGGTGGCGGAGGAGCACCTGGGCCACGAGGTGGTCAAGGCGGTCGTGACCGTGCCGGCATACTTCGGCGACGCCCAGCGGCAGGCCACCAAGTTGGCCGGCGAGGTGGCCGGCCTCGACGTGATCCGCATCATCAACGAGCCCACCGCTGCGGCCCTCGCCTACGGCTTCGAACGGCAGGTCAGCTCCTCGGTGGCCGTGTACGACCTCGGCGGCGGCACCTTCGACATCAGCATCATGACCGTGGACGAGGGTGTATACGAGGTGCTGTCCACCTCGGGAGACACGTTCCTCGGCGGCATCGACTTCGACAACCGCATCATCGACTACCTGGCCGAGGCCTTCCTCGGGCGGCACGGGATCGACCTGAGGCAGGACAAGATCGCCCTGCAGCGCCTCAAGGAGGCGGCCGAGAACGCCAAGTGCGAGCTCAGCTTCAAGACATCGCTGGAGGTGACGCTGCCGTTCATCGCCAGCAAGGACAACGTGCCGATCCACCTCCAGCAGGAGTTCACCCAGGGACAGCTCGAGGACCTGGTCGCGGACCTCGTGGACCGCACCATCTCCATCTGCCGTTCGGCGCAGGAGAACTCGGGCCTCGACCTCGACGAGATCGACGAGGTGATCCTCGTGGGCGGACAGACCCGCATGCCGCTGGTGCAGAAGCGGGTCGAGGAGTTCTTCACCAAGGCGGCCTGCAAGGGACTCAACCCCGACGAGGTGGTCGCCCTGGGCGCCGCCATCCAGGGCAACGCGCTGGTGGGCGAGGGGGAAGGACCGCTGCTGCTGGACGTCACCCCCAAGACCCTGGGCATCGCCACCGTGGGCGGCGGCTTCTCGAGGCTGATCCCGCGGGACACCACCATCCCGGTGCAGAAGTCCCACTCCTTCACCACCGTCAGCGACAACCAGTCGGCGGTGAAGATCGTCGTGCTCCAGGGTGAGAGCGATCGCGCCGTGGAGAACGAGCTGCTTGGCGAGTTCCTGCTCGGCGGCATCCGGCCCGCGCCCAAGGGCGTACCGGACATCCTCGTGACGTTCTCCATCGACGCCGACGGCATCGTCTCCGTTGCGGCCAAGGACCGGGACACGGGCAAGGAGCAGTCCATCACCGTGACCCTGTCCGGCGGCCTGAGCCAGGACGAGCTGGAGACGCTGATCCAGGAGCGGATGAACCAGGAGGTCGCCGAGAAGGAATCGGACGACATGGCCAAGCTCATCTACCATGTGGAGAGCCTCAACGGTCAGCTCAACGGCAAGATGCCGCTGGTGGAATCCACCATGGGCGCCGAGCAAGTGGACGCATTCGTCAACCTCGGCGTCGAGGTCAAGCGCGCCATCTCCTCCCGCGACTGGGACGCGCTGAAGAAGCTGGAGACCGAGCTGCAGGACGCCCTGGAGATCATCGAGCAGCAGACCACCTGATTCCATGGAGATCCAACCGATGACGACGTCGTCCGACGAGGTGCAGGCTCTGCTCGATCAGGGGCTTGTGCACCTCTTCGACGGCCGCGTCCAGGAGGCCGTCGTCGCCTGGATGAAGGTCCTCGACCTGGACCCCAACGACCCCCGCGCCCTGGACTACCTCGAGACCCTCGACGTCATCGAGCGCCGCTCCACGGCTCCGGTGGACACGGGGATGGAGGGCGAGCCACGCGAGAGCGGCGACTGGCCGTCCCCCTTCGACTCCCAACCTTCCCTGGACGTGATCGCTCCCCAGGAGGGGGGTGGCGAGCTCGTGGGCGGGCCCCTCGGCGACGAGGAGAAGGCCGGCCTGCTCGCACAGGTCCAGGAGGAGCGGGAGGCCCAGAACATGGGCGCTGCGCTGGACATCTGCGAGGAGATCCTCAAGCGATCGCCCGGCGATGCCGAGACCGAGGAGCTGGCCCAGGCCATCAAGGAGGAGCTCGTCGGCTTCTACCTCGACGCCCTCAAGCCGCTGGACCAGGTGCCTCAGCTGGTGGCCGACGACGCCAACATCCTCGAGCTCTCCCTGGACCCCATCGGCGGGTTCCTCCTCAGCCAGATCGACGGCCGCATCACCGTCGAAGAGCTGCTGACCATCATGGGCACCTTCGACCAGTACCGGGTCGTCTCGGCGCTGCATTACTTCCTCAACAACGGCATCCTCGAGCTCTCCGAGGGCTAGCCCATCCTGCGGCGACCGCCGCTACCTCCACAGGAGACCTACCGTGCCCAACGTGATCCTCACGGGTTGCCACTGGGGAGACGAGGGTAAGGGACGCTTCGTGGACCTGCTGACCGGGCGGGCCCAGGTGGTGACCCGCTTCCAGGGCGGCGCCAACGCCGGCCACACCCTCGTGGTCCAGGACGAGCAGCTGGTGCTCCACCTCGTGCCGTCCGGCATCCTCCACCCGCACGTCACCTGCATCATCGGCAACGGCGTGGTCGTGGACCCGTCGGCGTTGCTCGAGGAGATCCGCTTCTTGCGGCGGCGAGGCATCGACGCGGGTCCCGAACGGCTCCTGGTCAGCGACCGCGCCACGGCCATCCTCCCGCATCACCGTACGCGGGACAGCCAGCGAGAGGCCGCCCTCGGCGCCGCGCGCATCGGCACCACCGGCCGCGGCATCGGGCCGGCGTACGAGGACAAGGTCGTGCGCCGCGCCGTGCGCATGGGGGACCTCACCGACGAGGGCGCCTTGCGGTCGAGGCTCGTCGGGCCCGAACTCGCCGGCCATGACGCCGATGAGATCGTCGCGCAGGCCCTCGAATGGGGCCGCCAGCTCGAGCCCCACATCACCGACACGGTGGAGGTCCTGCACCGACGGATGGCCGCGGGTGACTCGATCCTGTTCGAGGGCGCCCAGGGCGCCATGCTCGACGTGGATCACGGCACCTACCCCTACGTGACCTCCTCCAACACGATCGCGGGCGGCGCGTGCTGCGGCGCCGGCGTCGGCCCCACCGCCATCGACGCCGTCCTCGGCGTGGTCAAGGCCTACACCACCCGGGTGGGCGAGGGTCCGTTCCCCACCGAGGAGCAGTCCGATGCCATGGCTCGGCTGAGCAAGCGGGGCGGTGAGTTCGGCGCCACCACCGGCCGTGCCCGCCGCTGCGGCTGGCTCGACGCGGTGATCCTGCGCCGGGCCGCCCAGCTCAACGGCCTCACCGGCCTCGCCGTGACCAAGATGGACGTGCTCACCGGCATCGACCCCATACGCATCGCCACGGGCTACGAGCTCGACGGGAGGAGCCTCAACGCGCCCCCGTCCTCCAGCCGCGCCCTGGGCCGCTGCAGGCCCGTCTACGAGGAACTCCCCGGCTGGACCGAGGACGTCTCGGTGGTGCGCTCCTACACCGACCTCCCCCCCAACGCCCGCGCCTACCTCGAGCGCATCGAGGCCCTCGTCGGAGTCCCGGTCCAGCTCGTCTCCGTCGGACCCGAGCGGGGCCAGGTCATCGTCCGCGATGATCCCTTCCAGACCGCGAACACTTGACCTTTCCCCAGCGGCTGAGTAAAAACCGCCTCCACGAGGCCCGTGACCCCATCGTCTAGTCAGGCCTAGGACACCGGGTTTTCATCCCGGCAACACG
>CAZLEO010000005.1:0-76309 GCA_964558555.1 uncultured Rickettsiales bacterium
CCTGACCGCGGTGACGTTCAACACCGGCACCTCCGAGAACATGGGCCACGACGGCGAGCCCGACGACGGGTACTCGTCCGAGCACGCCGGGTACTCGGACGAGTACTACGGCGATGGGCTCGCCTGGACGCCCGCCGTGACGGCGACCACCACCTTCCTCGCCGACGTGGCCCCCGACGTGATCGCCTTCCAGGAGATCTTCCACTCGGACGAATGCGCGGAGATCCCATCCGAGGCCCAGCAGGACTTCGTCTGCGAGACGTGGCTCGACGGCGATCCCACCGTGGCCCAGCTCGTGCTCGGCGAGGGCTACCAGGTCATGTGCATCCCCGACCACCCGGACAAGTGCGCGGCAGTGAACCGGACCTTCGGCTCCTTCCAGGGCTGCGACGACGACCTGTGCCTCGAAGGCCTGTTCGGCACGCGCATCGAGGGCTGCGGCAGCGCGTCGCGGATCGGCCGCGGCGTCATCGACCTCGAGGCGGGCGGCACGCTGACCCTGGTGGCGATCCACGGTACGTCGGGATTGACCGACGAGGACAAGGAATGCCGCGCGCTGCAGGTGGATCAGGTCTTCGTGGACCTGGGCGACGGTGAACCCGCCGCCAACGGCGACCACAACCTCATCATGGGCGACCTCAACACCGACCCCGGCCGCTGGGCCGACATCGACATCAGCGCCGAGCGCTGGAACGAATACGTCACCGGCGAGACCTTCTACTTCCTCACCGAGGTGGGCGAGGACGCCCCCCCCACCTACGCCGGCCTGACCAACATCGACCACGTGATCAGCGACAGCGCCACGGGCGCGTGCTGGCACGCCGGCGTGACCGACGACCACGCCGAGGTGATCGACGCCATCTACTTCGATCACGTGCCCGCGGTGTGCGTCCTCGAGTTCCTCCCCTGAGCCCCCATCCCGGGCCGTCTTTGCACAACTTTACATTGCGGACATGGGGCGGAAACTTGCGCGCTGCACCTTGGAGAGCGTGGGTCGTATGGAGCGACCCGGAAACCCCAAGGAGCCTCCCATGTCCTTCCGTCGTATCGCCATCATCACCGTCCCCGTCGTCGGCCTGGCCCTGCTGGGCACCGTTGCTGCCGGAGCGTCCATGCGCGCCCGTCACGGCTTCCCCTTCCACGGCGGCCCCGGCGGCCCCGGCGGCCCGCCCTGGGCCAACGCCGAGGAGCACCGCGCGTTCGCCCAGGAGCGGATGACCATGGCGCTGGACGCCGTCGGCGCCACCGAGGAGCAGCAGGCCGAGATCGAGGGCATCCTCGAGCCGCTGTTCGACCAGCTGTCCGACATGCACGCCGACCACGAGGCGCGCCACGACGAGTTCCGCGATCTGCTGCTGGCCGAGGACATCGACCGCGACGCCCTCGAGGCCATGCGGGTCGAGGGCCTCGACCGCTTCGACGAGGCCTCGCAGCTGGTGGTCACGGCCATCGCGGACGTGGCCGAGGTGCTCACCGTGGAGCAGCGCGAGGCGCTGGTCGATCTGGTTCAGAGCCACCGCATGCGCTAGCCTGACCCCGGGGTCCGGCCGGGCGGCCGGACCAGAGAGGTTGTGAGACTATTCCACTCCCTTCGCCAGAGCCGCGATCCATCCCCGCTGGACCAGTCGCTTCGCTCCTTCATCGGGCTTCATCGGTCACAGGCCTCGGGGCCTGCTCCCTCTTCAGTCCTCGCCAGCGGGGCGCCTCACGACTCTGGACTCGGTCCGTGAACAGCCTCACAACCTCTGAGGAGCACCCGTGAAGGTCCTGGTCATCGACGACGATCGCCGCCTCGGCGACATGCTGCGCACCTACCTGGAGGGCCAGGGGGTGGCGGTGGAGACTCGCCTCGACGCGGGGGGCGGGCTGGCCGCGCTGGACCGCGGCGGCTACGACGCCGTGGTGCTCGACGTGATGCTCCCCGACCTGGACGGCTTCGAGGTCTGCCGCCGTATCCGCGCCTCGTCGGAGATCCCGGTGGTGATGCTCACCGCGCGCGGTGACGAGACCGACCGTGTGGTGGGCCTGGAGCTGGGCGCCGACGACTACCTGCCCAAGCCATTCTCGCCGCGGGAGCTGCTCGCCCGGCTGCGCGCCGTCACCCGCCGCAACCGCGCGGCCGCCCTCGAACCCCAGGTGCTGCGGTTCGGCGACCTCGAGGTGGACCTGGGCGCCCGGGCCGTCCGCGTCGCCGGCGAGCCCCGTTCCCTGACGAGCCACCAGTTCGAGATCCTCGCGGTGCTCGCCCGCAGCGCGGGCCGCGTGCTCAGCCGCGACCAGATCATGGAGGCGGTCCGCTCCGAGCCCCTGGAGGCCTTCGACCGCAGCATCGACGTGCACGTCTCGCGCATCCGCGCTGCCATCGAGGAGGACCCGAAGCGGCCCCGGCGTATCGTCACCGTGCGCGGCGCGGGGTACGTGTTCACCCGGAGTCCGAACTGATGGGCCGGCACCTGTTCCTCAAGATCTACCTGGCGTTCATGGTCGTGGTGGTCCTGTGCACCCTGGCCGCCGGGGTGGGTTCCCACATCGTGCGCGACAGCGGGCCGGTGCCGGAGCACGCCCACGAGGTGGCCGAGGTCTTCGTCGAGAGCCTGCCCCCGGACGACGCCGAGGCGGCCACCGCGATGACCGAGCGCGCCGACCGCCTGGGCCTCGATATCGCCCTGTTCTCGCCCGAAGGCGACCTGCTCGCCGCCACCGGGGAGGTCCCACCGCCGCGCCACCACCGCGGCGACCACTGGGTCCACCGTCGCACGGGCGCCGCCCTGGCCGTGCACCTGCGCGACGGTCGCTGGCTCGTGGCCGCGCCCGATCCGGAGAAGGCCGGGATACCCAGGCACCTGCTGTTCCTGCCCCTGTTCGCCCTGCTGATGCTGGCGGGCACCTACCCCGTGGCACGCGGCATCACCCGCCGCATCGAGGCCCTGCGCCGCGGCGTGGACGACCTCGGCGGCGGCGACCTCGGCGCCCGCGTCCCGGTGAAGGGCAAGGACGAGGTCGCCGACCTGGCCCGGAGCTTCAACCGCGCCGCCGACCGCATCGAGGCCCTGGTCCAGGGCCAGCAGCGCATGCTCGCCAGCGCGTCCCACGAGCTGCGATCACCGCTGGCACGCCTGCGGCTCTCCGTGGAGCTGCTCGGCGACGCCGAGGCCGACGAGGATCGGGACGCCCACCGCGCCGAGGCCGTGCGCGACATCGCCGAGCTCGACCAGCTGGTGGAGGACCTGCTGCTGGTGGGCCGGCTGGAGACCCGGCCCGAGACCGCGTCCGGCCCGGTTGAGCTGCTGGGCCTGTGCGCCGAGGAAGCCGCCCTCGTGGACGCCGAGGTCGGCGGCCGCGAGGCGGTGGTGGAGGGGGACGAGGCGCTGCTGCGCATCCTCGTGCGCAACCTGCTCGAAAACGCCGTCCACCATGGCGCGCCCCCCATCGACGTTGAGGTGTCCGTCGACGGCGACGCCGCCCGGGTCACCGTCACCGACCGCGGACCGGGCGTACCGGCCGCGGAGATCGACCGCCTGTTCGAGCCGTTCTACCGCCCCGCGAACCAGCCCGAAGGCGAGGGCGGCGGCACGGGTCTGGGTCTGTCCCTGGTGCGCCGGGTGGCCGAGCTTCACGACGGCCGGGTCTGGTGCGAGCCGGGCGTGGGCGGACGGTTCGTGGTGGAGATCCCCCTGAACGCCGGCTAGCCGGCCTCCAGCGCCGCGGCCAGCGCCTCCCGCACCGCCGCGTCGAGCTCCACCTGCGCCTCCTGAGCCGCGATGGCCGTCTCGAGCTGCTGGCGCAGCGTGGTCTCGAGCAGCTCGCGGAACTCCTTCTGCTGCACCCGCGTGGGGTGGTTCTCCCCGTACCTCTCGTCCTCGGTCCGGGGGTTGTTCAGCCGCCGTGACGTGCGACGCGCCAGGAAGGTCGCCTGTTCGGGCATGGAGCCCAGCAGGCCGGCCGTGTCCCCCTGCTCCAGCATCGCGCGGTACCGCCCCGCGGCCGCCTCGTGCTCGATGCGATCCACGTCCATCTCGGCCTGCAGCCGCATCAACGCCTGCGTCCTCGCCGCGGGGTCCGCGGCCCCACCACGGGCTTCGAGCGCGCCGCGCAGGGCCGCTCGCTCCGCTTCCAGCACCTCGGCCAGGGCCTGGCGGCCCCGCAACTCCGACTCCACGAAGTGGTCGATCGCCTGTGTCGCCGCGGCGATGCGGGCCACCGAGCCCACCCGCAGGGGGTGCTTGTCCAGGTACACCGCGGCGAGCTCCGCGTCGGCGGCCTCGGCCTCGGCCTTCTCCACGAGGCAGTCGCGGATGTCCTCGCTGTCCAGCAGCAGCAGCGCCACGGAGCGCCGGTCCGAGGCCAGCACTCCCTCGAGGAAGGCCAGCTCGGCGAGCACCCTGGCGTGCTCGGCGGTGCGCGCGGCCCACTTCTCGTTGGCCAGCGCCGCGAACATGGGGTTGGCGTCCTGTCCCGCAGCCGGGACGGGGGGCAGGCCCAGCGCGGCGACGAGGATGCCGAGGGCGACCATGCGAGCAGCGACGTCCATACAGAGCTCCTCCGATGGACGATTGTAATCGCCGCGGCGGCGACGCTGAAGAAAGTCTAGAGTGCCCGGCACGGAGGTACCCGTGCCCGGCGCCTTTTACGACGGCACCCCCTACTCGCTGGTGTTCGATCCCATGCTGCGCGGGCTGCACCAGCGCGTGGCCGCCTGGGTGCCCGAGGACTCGGTCGCCCTCGACGCCTGCTGCGGCCCCGGCGGGCTGACGTTCGCGCTGGCCGAGCGCTGCACCAGCGTCCTGGGTGTGGACCTCTCCGAGAAGATGATCGCCCGCGCGCGCGCCCTCCAGCAGCGGCGGCAGCGCGAGGGTGTCTCCTTCCAGGTGGCCGACGCCGCGAACCTCTCCCTGTACTCCAGCGCGGCCTTCGACGTGGCCACCGTGGCCATGGGTCTGCACGAGATGCCCGCCGAGATCCGCGAGCGGGTGATCCCCGAACTGCTGCGGGTCGCGACGACGGTGGTGATCGCCGACTTCGCCGTACCCATGCCGATCAACGCGGCGGGCCTGCGCAACCGCGCCATCGAGCTGGTCGCAGGGCCGGCCCACTTCGGAGGCTTCCGCGACTACACGCGCCGCGGCGGACTGTTGCCGCTGGTGGAGAAGGCCGGCGCCGTGGTGAAGAGGTCGCGACCCCTGGACGGAGGCACGCTGCTGCAGGTGGAGATCAGGGCCGCATGATCCCGATGACGCCGGCCGACGCCGGCAGCGCCATCCAGCCGAGCAACAGCACGCCGATCAGGGGAGCCATCAGCGCGCAGCGAACCAGAGGGCGCTGCATCGCCGTGACAGCGGACCACGCCCCGTGGGAAAAAGGGGCATGCGCCATGCCATCGCCCTGCTCGTCATCGTCGCCCTCCCCTGGGTCTCCACGGCCGCCGAGATCGGCGTGGCTCCGGCCACGCGCAAGCTGCTACCCGACACCCCGTTCCCCGGCGAGACCGCCGCCCAGGTGATGGCGGCGAAGGGGGAGTGGGAGGGCTTCCAGATCGCTGTACGGGATCCCGGTGGGCTGTCGGCGGTGGACGTGGAGCTGTCCGACCTGACCGGCCCCGACGGGGCGGTCATCGAGGCGTCCGGGGCGCGGCTGTACCGCGAGTACTTCGTCGACGTGACCAACCCCTCTGACTTCGGGGTGACGTACCACGAGCGGGAGGCGGGGCTGTACCCGGATCCGCTGATCCCGTTCGACGACCCGTACACCGGCGAGGCGGTGGGGGCGCCGTTCGACCTCGAGCCGGGGGAGCTCGGCGTGGTCTGGGTGGATCTGTTCATGCCCCGCGACGCCGCGGCCGGCGCCTACACGGGCACGGCCACGGTGTTCGTCGACGGCGCGGCCGACACCGAGCTGCCCATCACGCTGACGGTGTGGGCGTTCGAGATCCCGGCGGAGAGGACCATCGGCACGGCCTTCGGCCACGCGGACAGCTCGGTGCGCCGGTTCCACGGCGGTCCCGGCGAGGAGGAGGAGGGCTACGACGACATCGTGGCGCGCTACCACCTCGCCCTGCACGAGCACCGCATCGATCCCACCACGGTCAGCGGCCCGCTGGAGTTCACCTTCGACGACGAGGGCACCCTCGAGCCGGTGGACTGGACCGGGTACGACGCCGAGGTGGAGCCGTGGCTGGACGGCAGCCGCTTCCCCGACGGGGTGGGGGTCAGCCGCTTCTCCATGAGCTACTTCCGCCCGGGCAACGGCCTGGGGGGCATGACCGAGGAGGAGTACGCCCAGGCGGCGGTGGCCTTCGTCGACCACCTCGAGGAGAGAGGGTGGTGGGACCGCGCGTACATCTACGCCATCGACGAGCCGTGGCTCCACGATCCGGACACGGACTACGGCCGCATCGCCGAGGACGCCGACCGCCTCATCGCCATCGACGAGCGGTGGCGCTTCAAGACCCTGGTGACCAGCCCCTACGACGAGCGCGTGGTGGACCGGGTGGGCATCTGGTGCCCGGTGACGCCCATGTACGACGGCTGGTGGTGGGTGTGGGACCCCCACGCGGGCTGGGACACCTACTCCGAGCGCATGGAGCTGGGCGAGGAGCTGTGGTTCTACGTGTGCAACGCCAACACGCCGCCCTACGCCGGCTACGACATCGACACGGCCCTGGGCTACGAGCCGCGCATCGTCAAGTGGGGCACCTGGTACGAGCGGGCGACGGGCTTCCTGTACTGGCGCGTGAGCTACTGGGTCGACGACGACCCGTGGCACGTGTTCCTCAACCTCGAGCAGTTCGGCGAGTTCGCCGCCCGCAACGGCGACGGCATGCTGCTGTACCCGGGCGACCACGACGGCACGGCCGGCGGCCTGGGGTCACCGGACTGGCTGTCGCTGGACGGGCCGATCCTCAGCTACCGGCTCAAGCAGGTGCGCGACGGGTTCGAGGACTGGGAGATGTTCCGCCTCGCAGTGGACCTCGGCGCCGAGGAGTTCACCCGCGCCCAGGTGGAGCGCGCGTACGTGCGGTTCGGCGACTTCTTCATGGAGGACTGCGACCACGAGCTGTACTACTGCCCCGAGGAGCAGCCGTGGACGCTGGACGAGGCGGTCCTGGCCGACGCCCGCGCCCAGGTGGCCGCCAAGATCCAGTACCTGATGTTCCCCGACGAGTACGACGATCCCGAGGCCGAGCCCGAGGGGGACGACGACGACTCCGCGGCCGAGGAAGAGCCCACGCCGCCGGTGAACACCAACCCCGACGACTGCTCGTGCAGCTCCTCCCCCGCCGCTCCGACCACACCGGTGGCCACGCTGCTGTCGACGGCCCTGGGTCTGTGGTGGTTCCGGCGACGGGCCGGCTGAACCGGCGCGCCTCAGGGCGCGGCCTTGAGCCCCCTGAGCTGGGCCACGAGGATCTCCTGCAGCGCCACGTCGAACTCGAAGCACACGATCTGCAGCTCCGGTCGCTGCAGCGCCTCCTCCACCGCGGGGGGCGGGTTGGCCGAGGGCCAGGCTCCGACGACCATGAACTGCGCGGCGAACAGGAACTGACGCGTGCCCTCCAGGCTCAGCGAGGGCATGGACACCTGCACGGCGTTGCCCAGGCGGAGCAGCACGCCGAGCATCTGGGTCTTGAACTCGACGACCGCGGCCACCGAGACGTTGTGCTCGAGCACGCTGGCCAGAGACGCCGACAAGCTGCACAGCCGCGGACGCGCCATGTAGCAGGCGACCAGCTCCCGCACCACTGCGACCTCGTCGTCCGAGCCCGCCAGCGGGGCCAGCGCTGCCTCCACGGCCGTGGCGAAATCGCGGAAGTCGTCCAGCGCCAGGTGCAAGAAGATGGCCTCGCGGCTCTCGAAGTAGCGGTAGAGGTTGGCCTTGGACAGGCGAGCGCGGCGGGCGATGGCGTTGAGGCTGGCCTTGTCCAACCCGCCCTCCTCGAACAGGGCCGAGGCTGCCGCGAGGATGGCAGCGCTGCGCTGCTGTTTCTGCTCGGGGCTGCGTGCTCGCTTCCAGGTCATGGCCGTCGTCCTCGTTCGCGACTGATGGTCATTTATCTACACATGTTCCGATCGGATGTCAAGAACAGCAACGCTACAACCTATTGAGATCACAGGACATCCAAGAAAGTACAAAACCCACCGTTGACAAGTGACCAGTAGTGACTTAAATAAATGACCATCGGTCGCTAAACACGATTCGGCCGACAGGAGGAGACCATGGGACACTGGACGAGCAAGGACGTCACCGAGCAGACCGGGCGCACCGCCATCGTGACCGGATCCAACAGCGGCATCGGCTACGAGGCCGCCAAGGTCCTCGCCGAGAAGGGCGCCGACGTGGTGCTCGCCTGTCGCGACACCTCCAAGGGTGATGAGGCCGCCGACGAGATCCGCGCGGCCGGCGTCTCCGGCAGCGTCGAGGTCGCCGTGCTCGACCTGGCCGACCTGGAGTCGGTCCGCGCCTTCGCCGACGCTTTCAAGCGCGACCACGATCGCCTCGATCTGTTGATCAACAACGCGGGCGTGATGATGCCGCCGAAGTCGCAGACCGCCGACGGCTTCGAGCTGCAGTTCGGCACCAACCACCTGGGCCACTTCGCGCTGACCGCCCGGCTGTTCGAGCTGCTCGACGCCACCGAGGGCGCGCGCGTGGTCAACGTCGCGTCGATGGCCCATCGCTTCGGCACCATGAACTTCGACGACCTGCAGTGGGAGCGGCGCAGCTACAACAAGAGCGCGTCGTACGGTCAGAGCAAGCTCGCCAACCTGCTGTTCACCTACGAGCTGCAGCGACGGCTCGACGCGGCCGGCTCCGCGGTCGTCGCCACGGCCGCCCATCCGGGCTGGACCCGCACGAACCTGCAACGCCACTCCGGGATCGCCGAGATGCTCAATCCCGTGTTCGCCATGCCGCAGTGGCAGGGCGCCCTGCCCACCCTCTACGCAGCCGTCGAGCCGGGCGCCGTGGGCGGCGGGTACTACGGGCCCAAGGGCCTGATGGAGATGCGCGGGTATCCGGGCAAGGTGGGCTCGACCCCCGAGTCCCGCGACGAGCACAAGGCCCGCCGCCTGTGGGAGGTCTCCGAGGATCTGACCGGCGTGCGCTTCGAGATCACCGGGCGCGAGTCCAGCAGGGCGACCGCATGAGTCGCGGCAAGTTCGCCAACCCCCAGCCCCTGTACAACAGCCCCACCGGCATGTTCGGGTTCCTCACCCGGCGCAGCAAGCACACGCGGCCCAGCGAGCCCATCCCGGTGGTCGAGGGGGACGGCAGCGCCTTTGCGGTCGCGCCCGAGTCGGGCTTGCGCGTCACCTGGTTCGGCCACTCGTCCACCCTGCTGGAGATCGACGGCGCGCGCGTGCTCGTGGACCCCATCCAGGCCACCCGGGTCGACGACCTCGCCACCGAACCCCCGCGCTGATCCCCCCAGCTCGCCCCGTTCGCGATAGGCTCCCCCCCGGAGGGCACGAGCCATGCGCATCACGATCGGATTGGCGTTCTCGCTGCTGGCGTTGTCGCTGATGGCCGGCTGCGGCCGGCCCGCTGCCAGCGCCACCACCACAGCCGTCGAACCCGCGCCCGCCGAAGAGGAGCCCTCCCCTGCCGAGCCCACGCCACGCACGCGGGTGGTCATGCTCGGCACCGGCACCCCCATCAACGACCCCCAGCGATCCGGTCCGTCGGTGGCCGTGGTCGTGGACGAGGCCTCGTACATCGTCGACTTCGGCCCCGGCGTGGTCCGCCGCGCCGCCGCGGCCGAGCTCGCCGGCGTCAGCGGCCTGGCCGTGGACAGGCTCACGCGCGCGTTCTGCACCCACTTGCACTCGGACCACACCGTGGGCTACCCCGACCTCGTCCTCACCCCGTGGGTGCTCGGACGCGAACTGCCCCTGCAGGTGTACGGCCCCCCCGGGCTGCAGACGATGACCGACCACGTGCTCGCGGCATGGGCCGAGGACATCGCGGTGCGCGCCGACGGCAACCAGCCCTCCGAGGACGAGGGCTGGAAGGTGGAGGTCCACGAGATCGAGCCCGGCGTGGTGTACACCGACGACCTCGTCACCGTCACCGCCTTCGACGTGCAGCACGGCGACTGGGCCCACGCCTACGGCTTCCGCTTCGACACCCCCGACCGCAGGATCGTGATCTCCGGCGACACCGTCGCCACCGACGCCGTCGCCGAACAGTGCGACGGCTGCGACGTGCTGGTCCACGAGGTCTACGCCAAGGCCGGCTTCGACCAGCGCGAGCCCGACTGGCAGGTCTACCACAAGGCCTCCCACACCTCGGGCGTCGAACTCGGCGAACTCGCCGCGCAGGCGAAGCCGGAGCTGCTCGTGCTCACCCACCAGCTGCTCTGGGGCGCCACCGAGGAGCAGCTGCTCGAGGAGATCCGCCTGCACTTCGACGGCGAGGTGGTGTACGCGAACGACCTGGATGTCTACTGAAGAACCATGAGTGAGACCCGCATCGCCCTGCTCCGCGGCATCAACGTCGGCGGCCGCAACAAGCTGCTGGAGATGGCCGGGCTCCCGGCCGACGGGGGCTCAGCGTAGGGCGCGGACCTCGGCCGCGATCACGTTGGGGTTCTTGGCGCGGGCGTTGCGGGACGTGCGCAGGATCTCGGCCCGCGCAAACCCGGCGTCGAGGAACTCCTGCAGGAAGGCACCGCCCTCCACGGCTCCGGCGATTCAGGCGAACCAGTTGGTGGCGTTGCAGGTGGTCCCCTCCGGCAGGGGCCCCGCCAGGATCAGCTCGGCCGCGTACACTGCGCCGCCGGGCATCACGAGCCGCGCCAGCTCGGCGAAGATGGCGTCCCGGACCGGATTGAGGTTGAAGATCCCGTTGACCAGGGCCACGTCGAAGGACCCGTCCGGCAGGGGAATCCGCTCGGCGTCGCCCTGCACGAACTCCAGCCGGGACAGGCCGGCCTCCTCGGCGGCTCGCATGGCCCGCGCCAGCATCGATTCGCTGTAGTCGACCCCCACGACGCGGCCGCCCGGCCCCACCCGCCGCGCCGCGATCTGCGCGTCCAGGCCGGCGCCGCACCCCAGGTCGAGCACGCGCATCCCCGGCGCCAGCAGCGCGATCTCGGCCACGTTGGACACCCCGGCGAAGGCGTCCACCGCCGCGTCGGGCGTGCGGTCCAGCTCCTCGGGTGTGTACCCCAGGCTCTCGGCAAACCCCCGCCCCACGGGGAACGCGTGCTTGTCCGCCGGCCGATCGGCCGCGGCCGAGTAGGCCTCACGTACGCCCTCGCGCAGCTGCGCTGTGGATTCCATCGGCTCCGCCTCCGACCCCATTGTCGATGGCGCTCGGGCATCAGAGAAATGCATAATTTCGATGTGATTCATGCAAGAAACGAGGGCATGAGATGAATCCCGAGCACCTCAAGACCTTCCTCGCCGTGACCCGCCACGGCAGCTTCACCCGCGCCGGCGAGGAGCGGCTGCTGTCCCAGCCCGCCGTGTCGCGTCAGATCCAGCAGCTGGCCGACGGGCTGGGGCTACCCCTGTTCGAGAAGGTCGGCCGGATCCTGCACCTCACCGACGCGGGCCGCACGCTGGTCCCCCTGGCCGAGGAGATCCTCGGCGGGATCGAGCGCGCCTCCGAGGCGGTCCAGCGCCACCGCTCCGCGGCCCACGGACGGTTGCGCGTCGGCGCGAGCTCGACCCCGGGGATCCACCTGCTGCCTCCCCTGCTCGGCGCATTCCACCGCGAGTTCCCCGAGGTGGATCTGCACCTGGTCGTGGAGGACTCCCAGGGCATCGAGCGCCGGCTCGTGCGCAACGAGATCGACCTGGGCTTCGTCGGCGCGCCCCCGACCCGGCCGGCCCTCGAGGCCCGCCACTTCGCCGACGACCAGATCGTCTGCTTCGCCGCCACCGACGATCCCCTGGCCGCCCGGGAGCGCGTGGACCTCGTCGAGCTGTCCGATCGGCTGTGGATCACCCGCAAGCCCGGGTCGGCGACACGACAGCTGTTCGACACCTGGATCACCCGCGCCGGCGCGACCCCGCACCACACCATCGAGATCGACTCCCCCGAGGCCATCAGGGCCCTGGTGGCCGCCGGCGTGGGGCTCTCCTACCTGTCCCTGTCCGGGCTGCAGCGAGACATCGAAGACGGCCGCGTCGCCACGATCCCCGTCACCGGGGGCGACCTGATCCGGCCCATCTACCTCGTCAGGCACGCACACAAGCACACGTCGCCGGTGATGGACGCGTTCATCCACCTCGTCTCTTGACCCGTGGTGTAGCCTGGAGGCAGGAAGGAGCGCGCCCATCGGACAGGAACCCACCCACGACGTGATCGTGGTCGGCGCCGGACCGGCCGGCAGCACGGCCGCATTCCACGTGGCCGACGATCCGGCCCTCGACGTGCTGATCGTCGACCGGCAGTCGTTCCCCCGCCCCAAGACCTGCGGCGGCGCCCTCGTGGGCTGCCGGGACTGGAGCGCCGAGTTCCGCAACTACGAAGCTGCCGGGCCGGTCCCCACCGGCCACCCGGTGTCCTCGCTGCGCCTCTGCCTCGACCGGCGCACCTGGTGGGAGAGCCGGGGTGAGCACTTCTTCGATCACGTGCCGCGCGACGAGTTCGACGACCGGCTCCTGCGCGCGGCCCTGGCCCGGCCCGGCGTCTCCTTCCGCACCTTCCACGTCCGCTCCGCCCGGCGCGACGACGACGGCACCATCGCGCTGTCCGACGGCCACGAGACGCTGCGCGCGCGGGCGGTGGTGGGTGCGGACGGCGTGACCAGCCGCCTCGCCCGGTTCCTGGGCAATCCGCCGCGCGACCTCGCCAACGCCGGCGTCTGCCGCGTGCACCACCTCGCGTGTGATCGCGGCCACGAGACCGCGCACGTGTTCTACCTGCTCGATGGACGCCCCGGGTACGGCTACCTGTTCCCCACCGCAGAGGGGTACTGCCTCGGCGTCGGCTTCCTCGGCGACGCCGGCAGGCACGCCAAGCAGCACCTCGCCGACCTGCTCGACCACTGCCTCGCGGAGGGGTTGATACCGGCCGACCACACCCTCCGACGGACGTCCGGCGCGCTGGCCCCGGCGAGCGCGGTGCGCCAGATCGCCGACCGGGGTGTCCTGCTCACCGGCGACGCCGCCGGCCTGCTGCACCAGCTCAGCGGCGAGGGCATCTACTACGCCATGCACAGCGGTCGCCTCGCCGGGACCGCCCTCGCCCAGGGGCTGTCTGGCGCCGACGATCGTTACCGCGAGGCCGTGCAGCCCCTGATCGACGAGGTGACCTACCTGCGGACCCTGCGGCCGCGGCTGCTCGGCGGCCTGCTCGCCACCACCTTCCGCGCCGCAGACCTCGCGCTGGTCCTCGGCCTGGACGCGCCCATCCGCAGCGCGCTGCTCAACCGCCTCTTCCGGCGGCCCGGGCGGATCGAGGGCAGCGCCTACGCCGCGCTCGACGGCCGGGGGCCGCGGCCCAGCTGATAGGCGAAGCTGTCCACCCGCCGCGCGTCCAGCGGCATGGCGTCGTCGTAGAAGAACAGGGTGGGTACGCGGCGCTGGTGGCGCAGCAGGCTCTCCTCGATCAGGCCGTTGTCGCAGCCCCAGCAGCTGGTCATCACCACACCCTGGACGGGCAGGGTGTCCACGTGGTGCAGCACGTTGCCCACGGCCAGCACGGAGGCGCCGTTGGTGGCGCGCGACAGGATGGGGTGGGCCCGCTTCAGGGCGGACCGCGTGTCCGGCACGGGCAGCCAGGGGTGGACCTTGCGGACCAGCCCGTACAGCTGGCCGCGGATCAGGGCCATGGAGGGGCGATAGGTCATCGGGACCAGACGCCCGGCGCTGCGGCCGAACAGCAGGTGCGGGTGGTCGATGGCCAGGTACTCGAGGAAGTCCCCCAGGGGCTCGGGGATCGCCCGCACGCCGAGGCCGGCGAGGTACTGGAACAGCCCGGCGTTGGCGAAGTCGTTGCCCTTGGTCAGGGCGTCGCCGGACACGAAGACGGTGCGCAGCGAGGTGTCGTCGCCCAGCGCTGCGAACTCCTCCGCGGCGGCGGCGAGCTCGCGGCGTGCGGCCCTCCACTGGCTCATCACCTGCATACCGGCGAGGGGGCCACCGCGCACGGTGGCGCCGAAGATCTCCAGCAACGCCTCGCTGTGGCGGCGGTACAGGGCCTCGGCCTGATCTGCGTCCAGGGGCAGGTGGTAGCGGTACAGCTGGTGGACGATGTCCAGGGCGGTCACCCCGATCCAGATGCGCGTGGTCATGCCCATGCCGCCGGCGATGCGGATGGGCTGGACCGTGACCCGATCGGCGAGGCCGAGGTCGGCCACCGCGAGGCGGTCCTTGGTCACGAACATGCCGCCGCGGCACATCTGCCCGGCGATCTGCATCAGGCGGACTTCCTTGTCGGTGGGGTTCGTCTCCAGGTACTCGCGGAAGCAGCCCCACAACAGCTGGTACGAGATGCACTCCTTGCCCGAGCAGTTACGACGCCCGCGGTCCAGGTTCTCGTGGCTCATGGGCGGCGCCACGTCCGCGTCGAACCCGTAGGCGCGGTAGATCGCCGCGAACAGATCGCCCAGGTAGTCGGGACCGGAGAGGAAGACGTAACGCGCGTCCTTGTCGAGGTACGCGCCCGTGCGCGGGGTCGGTCCCACGTAGGCCTCGGCCCGCGCGGCCCGCTCCGAGGTCCCGGTGTCGTCGGCGCCGCCGTGCTGGGCGACCGAGTGCAGGAACGCCTGGATGCGCGTGACGTATCCGGCGGCGCCGCCGTGGCCGTCGCTCTCCAGCAGCGTGTGCGGGTGGCCGTCGAGCAGGCCCGAGAAGACGTGCTCGGTGAACGACGCCGGTCCACAGCCGAAGGAGCTGAGCAACAGCGGATAGACGTCGCCGTGCTGCCGCGCGGCGTGGGCGGCGCGCACCGCCCGGTTGGCGTCACCCCAGTAGACCTTGGCCAGCTCCGGGGTGTCGTCGCCGATGGCGAAGGCGTCCATGGGCACGGCCATGGCGCCGTTTTGCCTCACCAGGTGCGGGATGTCGGCGTTGATGGCCCGGTCGTGGATCACGTGGCGGTGGCCGCACACGAGCACCGCAGGGATCTCGTGGGTCCGCGCAAACTCCAGGGCCTCGGCGCCCGCGTCGACCAGGGCCTCCTCGAACGTTGCCTGGGCGCGGCCGGCGGCGGCGACCGCGGCCGAGACGCGCGAGGTGTCGGCCGCGGGTAACCCTGCGTCGGCCATCGCCTCGGCCAGTGCCCTGCCCCGCTGCTCCTCGCCGCCGGCAAGATCCCGGTCGAAGGACAGCGACGGCCGGATCACCTTCACGTCGCGGCCCCGCACGCGCATGCCCCCCTCCACGAGCTGGGGCATGGCCTGCTGGGTGACGCAGCTCTGTCCGGAGTATCCGCGCCGCTCCCCCACCTCCCGGATCAGCGGGAACAGCAGCAGCGGACCGCTGGTGTCGCAGACCGCGTGGGCGATCTTGGTGGGGCCGCACGAGTCGAAGCTGTTGCACAGCTGCTCGCCGCGGGCCAGGGTCCCGCCGTCCGAGGTAAGGATCTCCACGCCGAAGCCCAGCTCGCCCACGAACGCGGCCAGCCACGGGATGTGGGGGCCCACCGCGCCGGTGAGGGGGATGCTGATGCGCGGGCCGTCCACGTCGCGCTGGTGCGCCAGCAGCAGGTCGACGCGCAGGGCAAAGGGGTCCGGCGCCCCCTTGGGCAGCCGCTTCGCCGATCGGCCGGCCACCTCGTACTTGGGGCACGCGCCGCCGGACAGCGCGATGCGCTCCTCGCCGTCCACGGCGATCACGGTGCGGTCGATGGGGCACAGGGTGGCGCAGGCCTTGTCGCGGCACTGGAACTCCGACCGCGAGACAATCTCGGCGTCGAGCACCGCCGCCAGATCCATCTGCGGCGCGTCCGCCGACAGCTCCTCGAGCGCCTGCAGCGCGATCCCCCATGCGCCCATGGCGCCGGGGTTGGGCGGCACGGTGATCTCGGCGCCGGTCACGGCGGCCAGCGTCCACGCCAGGGAGGGATTGGACGCTGGTTTGCCCTGGAAGAACACCCGCGGCGCCAGGGTGCGCTGGCCCATCACGCGGTTGAGGTAGTTGTGGATGATGGAGTACTGGAACCCGGCGAACACGTCGCCGAGGTCGAAGTCCTCCCCCAGCGCCGCCGCGGCCGCGTCGGCCATGTACACGGTGCACATCTGGCCCAGGTCGGGCGGGCGTTCGGCGTCGCGGGCCAGCCCGACGACCTGCTCGATGTCGGTGACGTCGTACACCGCGGCCTGCTCCTCGAGGAACGATCCCGTGCCCGCGCTGCACGCCTGGTTCAGATCGCTGTCGACGATCCGACCGCCCTGGATGCGAATGTACTTGGCGTCCTGGCCGCCGATCTCGATCACCGACAGGTCGTCGCCGCCGGCCCCGTCCACCCGCATCGCCGCCGTCGCGTGGGCGGCGATCTCGTTGGCCACCACCACCTGCGCGTCTTCCCCGAACACGGCCTCGACCAGGGCCGCGGCAGCCACGCGCCCCGACCCGGTCAGCGCGACGGCGCGCACGTCGGGGGTGCAGCGGTCGAGCACCGCGCGCACCAGCCGCCGGGTCGCACCCACCGGATTGCCCCGCGTGCGGTCGTACACGTCCAGCACGGGTTCCCCGGTGTCCACGGACACCAGCACGGCCTTGGCGCCGGTGGAGCCCAGGTCCAGCCCCAGCACCACCGGCCGCTGACCCCAGTCCGCCGGTGGATCGGCGGCCTCGAGGATGCGGACCTGATCCGCGAACTGCCGGGCCGGCTCCAGCACCCGCAGCTGCTCGGTGACGGACTCGATCAGCGTTCCGGGATCGTCGGGCAGCGCGGCTGCTTCCTCCCCGCGCGCCTCCCCCGCCGCCAGCAGCGCCGCGCCCAGCGCCTCGAACACCGCGGCGTGCGCCGGTCTCCTCACCTCCGCCCCGACCCGCTCGGCAAAGGACCGGCGGAACGACTCGATCTCCGCGCAGCCGCCCACCAGGTAGACCGGCCCGTCCACCCGGTTGCGCTGCAGCAGCGCCACGGTGTTGTGGACCATGGACTCGAAGTAGCCGCGCATCAGCTCGGCGGTGGACTTGCCCTGATTGGCGTGGTGCGTCATCTCCGACTTGGTGAACACAGAACACCGCGCCGTGATCGGCACCCCGAGGTCCGCGGTCAGCGCCAGCTCGTCCGCCTGGGCCAGCGTCAGGCCGAACCGGCCTGCGATCTTGACCACGTTCTCGCCGGTGCCGGACGAGCACTTGTCGTTCTCGAGGTACTGCACTTGCCCGTCCGCCGACCGCGCGAGCACGCTGTAGCCCCGCGCTCCCACGCCGACCACGTGCAACGCGCCGCGCGGCACCTCGCGGACGACGGCCGCCTCCTGGCAGGCGTCCTCGGGCAGACGGATCACCGGACGAACGAGCTGGCCCGCGTGGACGCCCGTGGCCCCCAGCGCAACGCAGCCCGCGACGTCGGCGTCGCGATACCACTGCTCGAACCGCCCCATCGGATCGCCGTCGTGGAACACCACCTGCTCGTCGTCGACGACGAACCCTCCGTCCCCATCGAGGTGCCCCACGACGAAGCACGCCGTGGCCTTGCCCAGATCACATCCAGCGATTCGCATGTTCATGGGGGCGAATTGTACTCTGTGGGCGTGCGCAACCCGGTCCCCCTGTTCGCCGCGATCACCGTGATCGCCTGTGGGTCGCCCGCGGTCGAGCCGCCGGCGGAGACCACCGAGGCGCTGGGCGTGGTCGAGATCGGCGGCCTGCGGGTCCACGGCGACGAGGCTCCCGAGACACTGCAGAGGCGGGCCGATGCCCTCGCAGCGGTCGCCGGCCGGCTGCGCGAGGACTTGTTCGACCAGGCCCCCGAGCCACCCCTGGACGTCTGGCTGTTCAGCGATCCGGCCAGCACCACCGTGAACACACAGCGGCTGTTCGGTCGCGCCCCCGACCCGCCCGAGGGCTTCTACTCCGTGGCCGACCACGCCATCGTCGTGGATGTGTCCCAGGGGGATCGTGCGCCGGTGCACTTCCTCGTCCATGCCTTCATGCACGCGAACTTCCCGCAGTGCCCGGTGTGGTTCGACGAGGGACTGGCAGCCCTGTACGAGGGAGCCGCGGCGGTGCTGCCGCCGGACGGGGATCTTCCGAGCCTGCAGGCGTTGACCCAGCTCGACCAGGCCGGGTTCCACGGCGTGGGAAGGCCGGTCCACCGGGTGATGTCGCGCCGCGTGTGCGAATGGCTGGAACACCAGGGGCTGCTCCGCGCGTTCTACGATCAGCTACGCGCGAACCACGGCTCCGATCCGGGCGGGTATGCGACACTGCAGTCCGTCCTCGGCCACCCGCAGGCGGCCGATCTGCAGGCGGCGTGGGAGCGCTGGCTCCTCGCGCCCGACCAGGAGAACGTGCCATGAAGATCCTCCCTGGAATCGTCCTGCTGTGCCTCGCCCTGGCCGGACCCGCCGCGGCCGACGTGGTCGGACCACCCCCCGACCATTGCCCCAACGGCTCGATCCCGGACTCGTCCCACGCCGGGCCTACCTGCTGGCCCTCCGTGTGTACGACCAACAGCGACTGCTCCGGCGGCGAGGTCTGCGTGGAGCGCGCCCTGTGCGTGGAGCCCGTGAACGGGTTCAGCCACGGCGGTCAGTTCACCCTGGACCACGCCGTGACCTCGTGCGACGGCGACAGGCTCTGCCCCCCGGGCGCCACCTGCCAGAGCGACCACCGCTGCATGCCCCGCGCCGCCACGCTGGTCAAGGACGTGCCCTACACCTCCCTCGCCATCGGCGGCGTGGTGATCGGTGCGGTGTTGCTGATCGGGCTGATCCTGGTCATCCTCATCGGCGTCGTCGTGTTCAGGCGACGCAACCGGAGGCCCCGTTGAGCACCCACATCTACTACTTCACCGGCACCGGCAACTCCCTGTGGGCGGCCCGCACCCTGGTCGAGAAGCTGGACGACGTCACGCTGACGCCGATGGTGCTGGCCATGGCCGAGGGGGAGACCAGCCCGGTGGAGGACCGCGTCGTGCTGGTGTTCCCCGTGTACATGTACCGGATGCCCCACATCGTGGTGAAGTTCGTCGGCCGGCTGCAGACGCGGGCGCCGGTATCGGTGGTCGTGACCATGGGCGGCGCCACCGGCGATCTGTTCTCCGGGATGAAGCGCCTGTTCGACGAGCGCGGGCTGAAGCTCACCTACACCGCCAGGGTGAAGATGCAGTCCAACTACATCCCCTTCGGCGGCGCCCCCGACGACGACCGCCTCGCCGAGGGATTCCGGGGCGCCGAGGCCCGCATGGACGCCATCGCCGACGAGATCGGGCGTGGCGTGGAGCGGATCGACCTCGACCACGCCTTCTTCAGCGCCAAGGTCCACCCCGGGATGCTGTACAAGCTGGGCTACAAGTACGCCGCCGTGACCGACAAGAGCTACCGCGTCAGCGACGCGTGCGACGGCTGCGGGATCTGCGCGCTGGTGTGCCCGGTGGACAACCTCGTCATGGCCGACGACCGCCCCACCTGGAACCAGCGCTGCGAACAGTGCATGGCCTGCCTGCAGTGGTGTCCGCAGGAGGCGATCGACGTCAAGACCAAGACCCAGGGGCTGCGTCGCTACCAACACCCTCAGGTGAAGTCCAAGGACATCGTCGCGCAGAAGAAGCGCAAGAAGAGTCGCGCCAAGAAGGCGTGATCAGCGGCGGACGCCGAACTTGCCGAGGATCCGGTTCAGCGCGTAGCTGACCTCCTCCAGCCCCAGCACCCGCGCCACGGCGAAGTACACCACCCCGAACGCCGACAGCACGATCACCGCCACCGGGATCGGGTGCCAGTCCGGCAGCACGAACAGCACGCCGCGCCCCACGGCGGCCGCCGCGACGGCCGCCGCCGCCATCTTCATCGTCGGCAGCAGGCCCGGGCTCACCGCGCCGATCTTCTTGCTCAGGGAGCGCCGCAGCAGGGTCCACTCCAGCCAGGCCGCCACCCCCGCGCCCAGGCTCAGCCCCAGCGCGCCCAGGGGCTTGCCCTCGATCAGCACCTGGTCGAGACGCCACATGATCGCCAGCGCGATCCCGGCCGACGTCAGCACCCGCACCAGCGCGATCCGCGCCGGCGTCTTGGTGTCGTGCAGCGCGAAGAACGCCGACGAGAACAACCTCGATCCGGTGGATGCCACCAGTCCCACCGAGTACCCGGCCAGCACCAGGTGCACCAGGACGGTGTCTGCCCGGCCGAAGTCCCCTGACTGGTACAGCGCCCCCACGATCACGTCGCCCAGCACCAGGTAGCCCAGGCACGACGGCACCACCAGGAACGCGATGCGCCGCAGGCTGGTGTTGATCCGGCTGCGCAGCACCTCGGCGGCCTCGCCCCGCTTGCGCGACAGCTCCGGCAGCTCGGCCGCGGCCACGGACATGCCGAACAGGCTCACGGGCAACACGTACAGGGTCTGGGCGTAGCCCAGCACCGCCACCGCGCCGTGGGCCAGCAGCGACGCCAGCACCAGGTCCAGCCACCCACCCACCTGCACCACACCGCGGCCGAGGATGGCCGGGCCAGCGTTGCGCACCGCCTCGCGCACCCCCTCGAGCTTGAGGTCCCAGCGGATCTTCAGGCTGCGCTCCAGCCGCAGCACCCACGGCACCTGCACCGCGAACTGCAGCAGCCCGCCCGCCAGCGCACCCCACGCCAGCGCCACCACCAGATCCGCCCGGTCCAGCCGCCCGCCCAGGGTCACCAGCACGCCGATCATCGCGGCGTTCCACAGCACCGGCGCCACGTAGGGGATGAAGAACTTGCGGTGGCTGTTGAGGATGCCCAGCGACCACGCGGCCAGCGCCAGCGTGCCCGTCATGGGGAAGATGATCCGCGTACACGTGATCGTCAGCTCGCGCCGCTCGCCCTCGAACCCCGGCGCGAACACCGTCACGATCACCGGCGCTAGCCCCACCCCCACCAGCGTCAGCACCCCCACCACGGCGAGCAGCAGCGCGAAGATCGCCCCGGCCACCCGCCCGGCCTCCTCGTGGCGCTTCTGCTCCAGCAGCTCCGCGTACACCGGGATGAACGACGCGCTCAGCGTCCCCTCCCCCAGCAGGTTCTGCAGCACGTTGGGCATGCGCAGCGCCGCGCGGAACACGTCGGCGAACATGGACGTGCCGAAGTAGTGGGCCAGCACGCGCTCGCGCACCAGCCCCGCGAGGCGGGACAGCAGGATCCCGGAAGCCACCATCACGGCGGCGAATCGGCCCCTCTTGGCCATCGACGGATCTTCCCCTGTTTCCCTTGTTCAGCGAAAGGGGGGCGGAGGTTATTCCGATCCGCGACAATGGAGCCCATGCGTCGCTGGCTCATCGGTCTTGGTGTGGTCCTCGCGGGGGTCGTCGTGGCCCTCGCTGCGGTGTACTACGTCGTGCTGCACCCGTGGCTGGCCATGCCCGGCGGGGACCCGGCCGAGCTCGAGGACCAGTGGCGGGCTGTGGAGGCGTGGGCCCGGCCGGCGGACGCGTGCTACGGCAGCGCGGACCTGCTGATCATGGCGGCGCGGTCCATGGAGGCCGTGGACGCGGACGTGCACGACGCGCTCACCGGCGCCGACGGCTGGCCGCCCCAGGTGGCCCACACGGACCTGCCGCCGGAGTTCGACCACGCGCTGATGAGCCTGCTGCAGTGGCACCTCGACGGCGGCGGCGTGGATCCGGTGGAGCTCGACGAGGCCGTGGGTGCGCTGGCGGTGTTCGAGCTGGGCAAGGCCGCGGTGGCGTCGGCGGGCTCGGTGGACCCCGCCCTGGTGGAGGAGGCGGTGCTGCGCCTGGGGTGGACCTACCGCGAGTGCGGCCAGATGATCCACGGCGCCGTCGGCTTCGAGCTGGCCGAGCTCGTCGCCGAGAACGCACAACAGCGCGGCACGTCCCCCACCGAGGTCCACCGCACGTACCGGCCGACCCAGGAGCAGGTCTTCGGCATCGCCGCCCGCGAGGCCGTGTTCACCCACGAGCTCGCCTCATCCGAGCTCAAGCGCTCCCTGAACTCCCACAACCTCAACGGCGCGCCGGGCATCGTCCCCGGCCTCGTGGACCCGGACCGGGAGCTGGCCATGCTGCGCCAGTTCTGGGGCTCACGCCTCGCCGCAGCGTCCGTTGATCCAACCGACGGCGACCTGCTCGTGCGCCAGTTCGAGGCTGAGCAGGACGACCTGCCCCACTCCCTGGTGGTGCGGATCATCGGCCTGGGCACGGACCACATGCTGAGCAACCTCGTCGACGGGGTTGCCGAGTACGACGCGTTCTTGAAGGGAGCGGGCGGGCCGGCTCAGAAGTAGGTGCCGTCCGCCTCGACGTAGATGTCCGCGTCCACCCCGTCGTCATCGAGGGTGCCCCAGGCGAAGGGGGTTTCGGCGGCGTGGCTCCACCAGCTGCCCGAAGACTGGACCGGGGGGTCGTAGCACAGCGACAGGCACAGCAGCTCGGGGTTCTCGCCGACCATCTCGATGGCCACGAACAGGTACTGGCCGCTGGTGATCTCGATCTCGGGGTAGATGTGCTCGTAGATCTCGCGGTCGGACAGGTTGCCGGGGGAGTCCGGGACCTCCATCTCGAACACGGGCAACTCGTCCGCGGGGGGCGACGAGGACGAATCGACGTACAGCCGCAGGCGGTGGCCCAGGTCCGGGCGGCAGGTCACGCTGCCGGCGCTGCCGCCCTCGAGCAGGTAGCGGATGGACCGCACGCTGAAGGGGTAGCCCTCCGGCGTGAGCTTCACCGCCGCCCAGAAGCCCACGTCCGTGGTGCCGGGGTACAGGTAGCCCGGGTCGTAGCAGTAGTCGGGGCTGTTGGTCAGGGTGCCGCCGCCCTGGGGGCCGGTGTCGTCGTCGTCGTCGAGATCGGGCCACTCGTCGGCGGCGGAATCGTCGTCGTTCTCGTCGTCGTCGTTGAGCCAGCAGCCGGTCCCGGCGAGGCAGAGCAGGCCGGACAGGGCTGCGAGGATGGCGAGGTGTGAGGGCTGGCTGACCATGGGCGTCAGTCTACCTGGCGTAGCGGAATCCTGCCCAGTTGGGGTTGTAGCCGTATGGATGATCAGGGGGGATCGCACTGGCCGAAGTTGGGGTACTCGCCCGGGGCGCCGTCCCCGCAGCCCCAGCACGCGAAGGCGCCGGCCGTGGTCAGACCGCAGCTGTGGTGGTCTGCGGCGGTTGACAGATTGTCTACCCTCCGGTAGGGAAAACAGTACCCCTGGGAAGGCAAATGACCGCGCACAAGACCACCGGCGAGATGAAGGCCCGCATCCGGGACGAGGCGACCAAGCTGTTCGGGCAGCGTGGCTACTCGGAGACGCCGCTGGACGCGGTGGCCAAGGCCGTGGGCATCCGCAAGGCCTCGCTGCTGTACCACTTCAGCACCAAGGAGAAGCTGCGGGTCGAGGTGGTGCGCCAGATGATGGAGCAGTGGAAGGAGGAGATCCCCCGCCTGCTGACCACGGCCGCGCCCGCCCAGGACCGCTTCACCACCACCATCACCGCGGTGGTGGGCTACTTCGTGGAGAACCCCGACCGCGCACGCCTGTGCGTCCGCGAGGCCATGGACCGGCCCGAGCCGCTGCAGGAGCTGATCCGCGAGCACCTGCGCCCGTGGCTGATGCTGATGGCGGACTACATCCGGCTGGGCAAGCAGGGCGGCGGGATCGACGAGGACGTGGACGCGGAGGCCTACCTGATCCACGTGATGCTGATGGCCATCTCCATGGTGGCGTTCGCGCCGGTGGGGTCGGCCATCTCCGACACGCCCGAGCCCGAATCGGTGGCGCGCCAGAAGAAGGAGCTGGTGCGCATGGCCAAGCGGGCGCTGTTCACCCGCGTCAAGAAGGCCTGAGCCGGCGCCACAGCGCCAGCAATCCCAGCAACCCCAGCGCTGACACACCGCCCGCCGAGGGCTCGTGGCCGCACGAGCAGCCGCCCTCTTCGCCCGACTCGGGCCGCCCGTCCGGGTCGACGCCGGGATCGGGGTCCTCAGGATCGAACTCCTCGCCGCCGCCGTCGTCCTCCTCCGGAGCGACCATCTCGTACAGGCACACGTCGTCGAGGGTCCACCCGCCGAACTGCAGGTACTGATCGGACTCGATCTCCCAGCTCACCTGGACCCCGGACTGGCCGGCCCAGGCCGAGAGGTCCAGGTCCACCATGATCCACTCGTGGTCCTCGTGGTGGACCTCGCCGTCCGCCGGCGCGTTGGCCCAGACCTCGGTGCCGTTGACCAGGACGCGGGCGCGGTCGTAGATGCCGTCCTCCACCCCCAGCCAGCGGCGGAAGTGCAGGCGCACGCCCTCGTAGGCGCTCAGGTCCCACGTCGGCCCGTACAGCACGTTGCTCTTCTCGTTCTGGTACATGCCGTCCCAGTCGGGATCCAGAGCCAGGTCGTTGCCCCAGGCGTAGCTGCCGCTGTACGCGCCCGACGGGTCCCCTCCCCCGCCCATGGGCTGGCCGCGCATCCAGTCGTCCGCCCCCTCGGCGTACTCACCGCTGAGCAGGGCGTGAGTCCAGGTCCCCGAGTCGGTCTCGAAGTCGTCGCAGACGATCTCCGACAGCCCGCCCACGTAGGTGTAGTACGCGGGATCGGCGGGGTTGCCCGGCAGGGTGAACACCGCGCCGCTGTCCGAGTCCTCGGCCTCGATGCGGTAGCGAACCAGCGTGCGATCCGGCACCGGCGGCAGGTCGTCGGTGTACACGCCGCCACCCTGCGGCTGCATGGTGCGACTCTTCCAGGAGACGCCGTCGTCGGTGGAGTACACCAGCCGCACCTCGCCCACCTGGCCGTCGGAGCACTCCGGCACGGAGATCGCCACCTCGATGGGCATGGGCACCATCGGCGAGGCCACGCGGGTGATGGGCTCGTGGTCCATCACCAGGGCGCTGAACTCGGTGCCCGTGGACAGGCCGTGCTGGCCGAAGGCGCGCTCGATGGCGCACACGTTGGGGGTGCCGTCGGCTAGATTGCCGTTGTCGTCGTCGGAGACCAGGGCCGCCTCGTACGTGGAAGGGATATCGGTGGAGATCTTGACCATGCCGGTGAAGATCTCGCCGGCCGCGTCCTCGCCCGCGCCCTGGCCCAGGTCGTCCATCAGCTCGGTGCGCATGTCCCACACGGCGCCGCCGACGATCAGCCCGTCGTGGTGGGACTGGCCGATGGTGTCCTCGGGGTAGACCTGATTCGGCTCCACGTCCCGCAGCGCGCCGCCGCTGGTGTAGAAGTACGGCCCGACGCGGCTGTCGCCGGTGTTCATGAACGACATGGAGTCCGCGTACCCCTCGCCCACGTCGCTGTAGAAGTCCCCCACCCCCCAGATGACGCTGGCGTAGTGAAATCCGTGGCCGAACTCGTGGTAGACGATGTCCGCGACCAGCGCCGTGTTGTTGCAGCCCGATCCGTACCGCAGGAAGGTGATGTCGCCGTCCCACCAGGCGTTACAGCTGCTGTAGTAGTTCGTGTACACGGTCAGCGTCTGGTCCAGCCAGCTCACGTCGTGCACGAAGCCCCTGGCGTAGTCGCGGGCGTCGGTGGCGAAGCGGTAGGCGTGCAGCTGGGCCTCGCTGGTCTCGCCGCTGGTCGACCAGGTGGCGGAGCCGCCGTCGGAGACCGAGCCGGCGCTCCAGGTCAGGTCGCCGCCGGCGAGGTTGTTGACGTTGGCGTAGTGGCCGCGGATCTCGGCGCTGAGGCTGGTCGAGCTGCCCGACGCCGTGAACTGCCCGCTGGCGTCTGTGTGGCTCGATCCGTCGCTGGTGGAGATGGCCAGGTACGGGGCCGGGGAGTCCACCGAGGCGCCGCCCGGGTTGCGATCGTTGTGGCGGATCTTCGCCGTGCCCGTCATGAACAGTCGATCGTCTCGCAGCGCCAGCAATCCGCCCTCGACGGCGTCCACGAACGCGGTCCAGCGCCCCTCGGCCGGCGCGTGCAGCCCCACGACCCAGGCCAGCCGCAGGTCGATGCGGTCGGGAAACTCGAGAGGTACGAACGCCAGGTCCACCGACTCCACGTCGGCGGCGATCCCCCACGCGTCCAGCTCGTCCAGGGCCAGATCGACGGCGGCGACCTCGGCCACGCGCGGACGGCTCGGCCCGCGGTCGGGGGCGAAGCAGCGGGCGCCCAGCCAGAACAGCCGGCCGTCGCGGATGGCCACGAAGGTGCTCGCCCGCCACACCTCCACGCCGTCGATCCGCTGGGCGTGGCTGACGTAGCGCACGCCGCGGCTGGACACGTTGGACCAGACCTCCAGATCCTCCGGGTCCACCCCTGCGGGCAGCAGGTAGGCGTGCTCGCGCCAGAAGGCCTCGGCCGCCTCGACGGCCGCGGCCGGGTCCTGATCGGCCCCCGCGTCCACGGCGATCCCCTCCCCCCACAGGTGCACGAATTGCCCGTTGGGTCCAAACCGGCGCTGGGTCCACGCGTCCCCGTGCGCCTCGACGAAGGCGAGCGGCGCCGGGCCCACGTGGCTGGCTGGATCGGGATCCCCGTGACCGGCGATCCACAGCGCCTCGGTGGGCACGGACTCGACGCGGATCTCGGGCGCAACCGCCGCCTGCGCTGCGCTCCAGACGACCAGCGCCACGACCAGCGACATCCCCGGCAGAGCTCGTCTCATGGTCCCTCCCGTGGTGGAAGAACGCGCCCACGAGGGCGCCTACCGATCATCTTGCGCATCTTTCTCTACCACATGGTAGTCAAAATATAATCAAGACTGCGCCGCACGACGTCGCATCATTCCGTTTCTGATTTCAACGCCATACACTCGATCTCGGCGGCGAGGAGCATGAAGAATCTACGCACGAGATCAGGCCAGATCCGAACGAATGTTCGATCTATTTCTACCGGCTGGTTGAAATTCTTGATCCTGCTCGTGGCGTTCGCGCCCCTGCCCGCCGCCGCGGACGCGATCGTGGACGTCGTCGAGGACTCGGGGGACCGGATCGTCCTCGAGATCAGCGTCCACGACCTCCACCTCTCCCCCGTGGAGATCGACGGGGACGTCTACTTCGAGGTGTCCCTCGATGGCGAGAGTCCGCTCAAGCGGGCCGGCGCCCCGGAGCTGCCCACGGTGGCGCGCAGCGTGATCGTCCCATCTGACGGCCGCCTGGCCGTGCAGGTCCTGGACCACGACTCCTACGAGATCCCCGACATCGACGTCGTCCCCTCCAAGGGGATCCTGTACCGCACGGTCGATCCGGCGGACGTACCCCACGAGTTCGGCGACGCCTACCTCGAAGACTCGGACTACCCCGGCGACCTGGTCGCCATGCGCCCCCCCTACGTGCTGCGCGACCGCCGCGGCGTGGTCGTGGAGGCCTACCCGCTGCAGTACAACCCGGCCCAGCGGGTGCTCCGCGTGATCGACCGGATGACCGTCGAGGTCACGCGCATCGGCCCCGGCGGCGAGAATGCCCTGCTGGGCGCCCCCGAACGCCCCAGCGCCGCCTTCGACCGCATCTACGCGAACCACTTCGTCAACGCCGGCGACGAGGACGACGGCCGCTACGCGCCGCTGGACGAGGAAGGCGAGATGCTGATCATCGCCGCCGACGCGTACCTGTCCAGCGTCGAGCCGCTGGTGGCGCACAAGAACGGCATCGGCATCCCCACCACCGCCGTCGGCGTGGGCTCCATCGGCAACAGCTCGGGGGCCATCGGCGGGTACATCGCCGACCAGTACGCCTCGAGCAACCTCGCGTTCGTGCTGCTGGTGGGGGACGCGAACCAGGTGGCCACGCCGTATGTGGGCTACGCCGCCGCCGACCCCACCTACGCCACCGTCTCGGGCAACGACAACTACCCCGACATCCTCGTGGGGCGGTTCTCCGCCGAGAGCACCTCCCAGGTGGACACGCAGGTCAGCCGCACCATCGAGTACGAGACGCTCCCCGCCACGGCCCAGTCGTGGTTCCTCAAGGGTATGGGCATCGGCTCGGAGGAGGGACCGGGCGACGACGGCGAGTACGACTGGGAGCACATCGACCGCATCCGCGGCGACCTGCTCGGCCACGGCTACTCCGAGGTGGACCAGTTCTACGGCTACAGCGCCTCGGCCAGCGACGTCCGCAACGCCCTGAACGAGGGCCGCGGCATCGTCAACTACTGCGGCCACGGCTGGGACGGGGGCTGGGTCACCACCGGCTTCTCCAACTCCGACGTGAACTCCCTGTCCAACGTCGGCCGCCTGCCGTTCATCGTCACGGTGGGCTGCAACGTGGGCGAGTTCGACCACACCACCTGCTTTGCCGAGTCGTGGCTGCACGCCACCAGCGGCAGCTCGCCCACGGGCGCGATCGCGTTCTATGGATCCACCATCAGCCAGTCCTGGGACCCGCCCATGAGCGCCCAGGACGAGTTCAACGACCTGCTGGTGTCCGAGCAGTACGTCAGCTTCGGCGCCCTGGCCTTTGCCGGCGCGTGCCGGATGATGGACGACTACGGCGGGTCCGGGGCCAACGAGTTCAACTACTGGACGATCTTCGGCGACCCGTCCCTGCGGGTGGTCGGGGCGGCCCAGCCCGCGGGTGGGCTGTCCGTCGAACCCGCCGACGGGTTCTTCACCGAGGGCAGCGCCGGGGGGCCGTTCTCGCCGCCGGACAGGACCTACACCCTGACCAACCACGGCGACCACGCCATCGACTACGCGGTCAGCCACGGCCACGGCTGGCTCGAAGTCGACGCCTCGTCGGGGACGCTGCAACCGGGCAGCAGCCGGTCGGTGACGGTGTCCGCCGGCGGCGAGGCGTACACCCTGGGCAACGGCGCCTACGACGACACGCTGGAGTTCGTCAACACCACCGACCACGAGGGCGACACCAGCCGGACCGCAGCGCTGACCATCGGCGTGCCCGAGATCCAGTACGTGTGGAACCTCAACGAGGACCCCGGCTGGACCACCGAGGGGGAGTGGGCCCTGGGCGAGCCGTCCGGCGCCGGCGGGGAGTACGGCAACCGCGATCCCACGGAGGGGTTCACCGGCCACAAGGTCTACGGGTACAACCTGCACGGCGACTACCCCAACGAGATGGCCGAGCAGCACCTCACGACCGCGGCCATCGACTGCTCGTTCCTCGACCAGGTGACCCTGCGGTTCTGGCGCTGGCTGGGGGTCGAGTCCAGCGAGTTCGACCACGCCTACGTCAAGGTCAGCCGCGACGGCCAGGCCTGGTCCACCGTGTGGCAGAACACCGACGAGCTCGCCGACTCCGAGTGGACCCCCCAGGAGATCGACATCTCCTCCATCGCCGACCGACAGAGCACCGTGTACATCCGCTGGACCATGGGCTCCACGGACGAGGGGTGGCGCTACTGCGGCTGGAACATCGACGACATCGAGCTGCTCGGCGTGGGCGACGCCGCGTGCTGGGACGCCGACCAGGACGGCTTCACGTCCTCGGAATGTGGCGGCGACGACTGCCAGGACGACGCCTACGACATCCGCCCGAACACCTACGAGGTCTGTGACGACCTCATGGACAACAACTGCGACGGCCTGGTGGACGCCATGGACCCGGGCTGCGGCGGTGGGGGCGGGGGCACCGAGGAGGGCGAGGCCGGGTACGAGGCCGGCTGCTCGTGCCGCGCCGACGACGACGCTCCGACGGCTCCCTGGGCCGCGATCGCCCTGGCGGCCGCACTCACTGCAATCCGGCGGCGCCGCCACTCGACGGCAAGGGAGGAGGGGGGCTGAGATGTCCAGGCTGATCCTCGCGTGGGCGGCGATGGCCCTGCTGCTGGGGTGCTCCGAGGACCCGGTCCTCGACGACGACGACACCACGGCTGGCGACGACGACGACAACCCCTGCGTCCCGGACGTGGAGGGGCTGATCCAGGAGTACGACCTGGCCGAAGAAGTGGAGGTCGTCTACGACGAGATGGGCGTGCCCCACATCTACGCCCAGAGCGACCTGGACCTGTTCTGGGCGGCGGGCTACCTCGTGGCCTCGGACCGCCTGTTCCAGATGGACATCCTGCGGCGGGCCTCGGTGGGCACCCTGGCCGAGGTGATCGGCGAGGAGGGCCTGGAGTCGGACTACCAGGCCCGCACCCTCGACTTCGACCGCTACAGCTGCGAGATCCTGGCCATGCACGTCGAGGAGGGGGTGGACGACGTCAACGGCTCGGCCGCGTACATGTCGGGGATGAACCACTTCGTCGAGGAGGTGCTGGCCGGTGAGGCCGAACTGCCCGCCGGGTACACCACGCTGGACTTCGAGCCCACGCCGTTCGTCCGCGACGACCTGGTGGCCCTGGGCATGCGGCTGAACTTCGCATTCTCCAACACCCTGTTCCCCGACCTGTTCTACGCCGCGTTCGACGTGCTCGCGCCGGCAGCGGGCGACCCCACGGTCCCGGTGTTCCGCCCGGCGACCGAGGACTTCGTCATGGTGGACGATCCCCCGCCCTCCCCTCCCCCGGCCGCCGGGGGGCCCCACCCGGGCGCGGCGCGCGTGGCCACGGAGGATCCCGACGCCTGGCTGGCCATGCTCGACGCCGCCGCCCGCTTCAACCACCGCTGGGGTTTCAACCGCGGCTCCAACAACTGGGCCCTGGGCGGAGAACACACCGCCGACGGCAGGCCGATCATCGCCGGCGATCCCCACTCGTACCTCGCCGATCCCAGCTACCTGTACCTGCAGCACCTCAACTCCGCTGACGCGGGCGGCACCTACGACGTGATCGGCTACAGCTTCGCCGGCACCCCCGGGGTGCACCTGGGCCACAACCGCCACCTCGTGTGGGCCGCCACCACCAACTTCGCCGACGCGGTGGACGTGTGGGACGTGGTCGTTCAGGACGACGAGGTGCTCGTCGGCGACCAGTGGGTGGAGATGACCAAGCGTACCGAGATCATCCACGTGCGCCAGGAGGACGGCTCGATGCACGAGCAGCCCTTCGTGGTGCGCACCGTCGGCGAGTACGGCACGCTCGTGCCCCAGGAGATGCTGCCGCTGCCCATGGAGCTGTTCGCCAACGGCGACCTGATGCTGAACTGGACCGGGTTCACCCCCACGTCGGGGCTCAAGCTGTACCTGAGCGCCAACCGCGCCGAGGACCTGGCCGACTTCGAGGCCGCGGTGGAGTACCAGAAATCCGGCATCCAGAACTGGGTCGGCGCCACGGCCGACGACATCCTCTACGTCACCCACGGCCTGGTCCCCGACCGCGGCGCGGTGACCCCGCCGGCCTACCAGGTGCTCGACGGCAGCGATCCCGACACCCTGTGGGAGGGCTGGCTGGGCGACGAGGTGATGCCGCGGCTCGACGGTTCCGACGGGTTCGTCTACACGGCCAACAACGATCCCTACGGCCACACCGCGGACAACGATCCCCTCGACGACGACTTCTACTACGGCAGCTGGTTCGCGCCGGGCTTCCGCGCCGGCCGTATTCGCCAGGAGATCGACGCGCTGGTGGACCAGGGCGACGTCACCCTGGAGCAGGTCATGGCCATGCAGACCTCCACGACCAGCGACGCGGCGGTGCGGATGGTGCCCGTCCTGGCCGAGGCCGTGGCTGCGATCCCCACCGATCCCGATCTGGCCGAGTACGTGGACCGCACCGACCTGATCGATGCGGCCGCGCGCCTGGAGGCCTGGGACCGCCAGATGACGCTGGACGCGTTCGAGCCGGCCCTGTTCCGCGCCTGGTTCACCACGCTGCAGCGATCCACCGTGTCCGACGATCTGGGGTTGCTGTTCGACGCCGTGGAGGAGCTCCAGCCGATCATCCTCGAAAAAGTCACCGTGCTGGCCTACGAGGACTCCATCGAGTCGGTGCTCGACGGCAGCCGCAACACGACCCTGGTCGCCGCCCTCGACGAGGCGCTGGAGTACGTCGGGCGACGGGCCGAGGACCTCGGCGTCGACGAGGTCGCGTGGGGCGATCTGCACATCGCGTCCTTCGACACCGACTACGTCACCTACTACGACTTCGACTACGGCGACGACACGCGCATCGCCTGGGCCGGGGACGCCACGTCGATCAACGTGGCCGAATGCCACTTCTGGGACGGCAGCGATCTCGCCGATCACTGCGTGGGAGAGTTCGGCCCCATCTTCCGATCCGTCGCGCGCTTCGACGACGACGGCGTACCCGAGTACTGGACCAGCTGGCCCTTCGGCCACGACGGCGACGCCACGTCGTGGGTCGAGGGCAGCTACACTCACCTGCCGTTCAGCCGGCAGGACGTGGACGCGCGGGCGGTCTCCACGGTGATCCTGGCGCCCGAATGAACCCCGAACGAGGAGGAGGAACCATGCGTACCTGGCCGCTGATGGCTCTGATGATCCTGGGACTGCTCTCTGCCTGCGGCACGGACAACGGCGGCGGCGGCGGCAACGGCCCACCCGGCCCCCAGGGGGACGACGACGACTTCATCGGCGACGACGACGACGACGATGTCGTGGGTGGGATGAACCTCACCGGCGTGTGGGCCCAGCGGTACTGCCAGAACGAGCACTACGACACGGCCCTGGGAGCGGATGACGGCACCCGCATCTCCCTGGCGCGCACCGACATGACCCAGGACGGCCGGCTGCTGTACGAGACCTCCGAGGTCTGCGACGTGTACGTGCCCCAGGTGGGATCGGTGGTCGTGGAGTTCCCCGACGCCCTGATCGACGCCATCCCCGTCATGGACACCGTCCGCGAGCTCGACGTCAACGCCGTCGGCGCCATCTACGAGAACAGCGACGATCCCCTCGTCCAGCTCATCGCCTGGCACCCCGACGGCAACGAGATGACCGATCCGCTGCCCACCGCCGCCCCGGACCCCCGCGTGTTCGACATGGACCACGACGGCCTGCCCGGCGCCACCGCCCTGATCGAGGTGCTCGGCATCCTGTCGGGCGAGATGTACGTGGTCGCCCGCACCATCATGTGGGTCGACGGCACCGTGGTCAGCGAGACCGAGATCTCCGGCTCCGTGGAGGCCGACTCCGAGCAGAACACCATCGGCGCCTCCGACGACATGTTCGACCAGTCCGCGGACGTGACCCAGCAGCCCGGTAGCACCTTCAAGAAGGTCAAGATCGACGCCGGCACCAACTGCCAGACCATCGTGGCCACCGCCGACTCGATCTTCGGCGGCCCCTGCCCGACGTTCCCGTAGCAGCGTTCGGGGAAACTCGAATCCCCTTGCTCCTACTCATCGGGACTCGGTCACGGCGCCACGACGCCACGCAGACTTCCCCGAACGATCCGGATTTCGGATCGAATCAGGCGGTCAGGATAGTAGACATGGTCCATTGATCCGGAAAGTGGATCGTTTGCGAGGATCTGGTGAGGGGAGGAGAGGCCGGCCCCACGGGATACCGCCCGAAAGTCACTTCCGAGTGGACTGATGACGAACGCTGCTAGCGGGTCATCCGTCCGTTCGAGCTATCCGTCCGAGGGCTCGAAGCGCACCAGCCCCAGCACCGGGCGCTGGTCCACCGACAGCATGGTGATCAGCCCCAGCATGCCCACGTAGAGGCTGCCGTCCGGGCCCACCGTCACGGTGGCGGAGGCGTCGTCGGTGACCGGCTCGCTCCACAGGATCTCGCCGGTGGATCGGTCCAGGGTCAGCGCCACGGTCTCGGCCGAGCCGGGGAAGTACAGGCCCATCACCTCGGTGTCGGACAGGGTCACGGTGGAGGCGGTGCCGACGATGTGGTCGCGGGTCACGGTGACCACCGACGTCCAGGTCATGTCGTCGGGCAGCACCACCTCCCACAGGGGACCGCCCGGGCCCACGGCGCGCAGGTCCACCGCGTCGGCGCCGAAGGCGGCGAGGTTGGTGGTGGTCTCCCACAGGTAGACCGTCCCGTCGTCGCCCAGGGCCGGGCTGCCGGCGAGGGGGCCGCGCTCGAGATCGGTGGAGAACCACGCCGCGCAGATGGCCTCGTCGGCGTCGGCGTCGGTGTTGGCGTCGCAGGCGTCGATGTCGACCACCTTGACGGTGGCCTCGGCAGAGTGGGGATCGAGCATGGAGCCGGGCGCGGCGCCGTCGCCGACGGCCACGAGGCTGCCGTCGGACGTCACCGAAGGGGTACAGGCGCTGCCGCCGTGCAGCGCCACGTACCAGCCGGGCTCGAGCGTCGGGGCCGTCGCACTGCCGCCGATGCGGATCTGGACCAGCGCCCCGGTCTCGCCGTCCGGTCCGCCGCCGACCACGAACAACTCGTTGCGCGGCGACACGGCGACGGTGTTGTCCGAGAACCCACCCCCCGCGCCGAAGAACGCGTTGACGAACTCCTCGGACTCGGTGCCGAACACCGACTCGATGTCCTCGACCACCTCGTCGGGCGCCACGTCGGCGATGGACAGGCTCAGCGAGTCCGGCGCCACGAATCCCCACGTCGCGGCGATGTCGAGGCTGGCCAGCGACGCGCCGGCCTCGCGATCCAGCAGGTGCACCACCCCCGGCGTGGTCACCACGGCCACGTGCCCGTCCGGGGTGAAGTGCTGCCCCCACGGCGCGGCACCCTCCCCCAGCGACGTGGACCAGCGCTGCGATCCGTCCGGGTCCAGCGCGATCAGATCGTCCCCCGCGGCCACGTACAGCCCACCGTCGGCGTCCACCTCCACGGCGCTGCGCGCCACATCCTCGGCCAGGTCGAGACACCACACCGTGTGCCCCGACAACGCGTCCAGGGCGTGGACCCGGCAGCCGGCCGGATCGGGGTTCGTGGTGGTGACGTAGGTGACCGTCCCGTCCGGGCTGAACGTGTTGGGCTGGACCACCCCCAGCCCGTGCAGCTCGTGCCAGGCCTCGGTGAAGGCCGGAGCGACCTCGCAGTCCACCATGTCGCTGTTGCCCGGGCCGGCGTGGATACCCACGTAGGGGATCCCCTGGGGATAGGGGGCCGGCTGATCGGGCGTGCAGGGATACGACGAGGGTAGTTCCTCGGTCACCTCCTCGGCGGGACAGCCGAGCAGGCACACGGCGAGCAGCCACGGTCCGGGACTTCTCACGGCCACCTCCCTCGTGACGATTCTACATCGCCCTCGACGATCCCCGGCGTGGCGGTGACCAGCGATGCGGACGCCGGTCACAGGGAGATCTCGGCATGCTCCTTGATCGCGAGTATCACCTCGCGCAGCCCGTCATTCATCAGCTGGATCACATTCCAGGGGCCATGCTCGTCCGACGGCTGCCACCAGTAGGGGAATCCTGGTGAACCGGAATTCTCACGGATCACCAGGGCATCGTGGCGATTCGCGCGGATGGCGTAGGGTTTGAGTACGACCTCGAACCAGAGTCTCCCTTCATGCACGTACAGCCCCATCCACGCCCAGTTGTCCCCTTCGTGTTTCAGATGGAAAAGGCTACCCCCAACACCTCCACTTCTCGACCGGCACGCTGCTCGGCCGACCACTCCTCCACCTCCGGCAGTACCGCATCGAGCTGTGTTGCCTTCACCTCGAACATCACCTCCTGCCCCGTCTCCCGATCGTCGTACATCTTCTCGGCCACGGTGATCAGGCCGTCCACACCGGCGCTCACGGCCGCCCTGGTACAGCCAAAGACGTCAAGCGCTCCCGATGCGGCGAGGTTCGCCATCTGAGCGCGACCAAGACAGCCGGGAGTCACCTGCGAGAGCCAGGAGAGGAGCCCCTGCGCGACGTTTCCCTCCTCCCTTGCCAGCACCAGTGACTCGGCGGTCTTGTCGGTCACACCCCGGACCATGGCCAGGCCCAGACGTACACCGCCGTCCTCGACCGTGTTGTGCACGCCGCTTCGGATGACGTCCGGTGCGAGCAACTCGACGCCGGCCTTGCGCATGTCCTCGGCGACGCGGCGGACCTGCCGACGGTCGCGGGAAACACTCGAGAGGAGCGCGGCAAAGAACGAGGCCGGGTGATGGGCCTTGTGCCAGGCCAGCTTGCAGGCCTTGAGGGCGAGGCTGGCGACCGAGGCGCGGGAGAGGGTGTAGCGGGTCCAGCGGCCGAGCCACTCCCACACACACCAGGCTGGTTCGGTGGCGACGTCGCGCCGCGAGGCCTGGCCGATGAACCGCTCGGCCGCGGCCTCGAGCTCCTCGCCTCGGCCGCGGCCGAGGGCGCGGACGATGGGCCACGTCTCGCCATGGTCGAGGCGGGCGAGGGAGGACAGGATCTCCATGGCCTGCTCCTGGTAGAGCAGGACACCGCGGGTGTGGTCGAGGGGGCCCGCGACGAGGTCGGTGGCAGGGCCGAGGTCGCCCAGGAGGCCGTCGCCGGTGGTGTAGGCCGCGAGGAGCCCGGCGTCGATGGGGCCGCGGCGACCGAGCGCGACGGCGGCCATGAGTTCTTCGGTGTCCGTGGGGCCGATCGCGGTGAGGGCGCGGCGAGCGAGGGGATCGCCGAGGGATGAGATACCCAGGGTGTTGCCGCGGCCGAGCAGCTCCTGGACGGCCGGGTCCGTCGGCAGCGCGACGGCACAGTCGTCCCAGCCCGGCACGGGCCCGCCACGCTCGGCGAGGAGCGCATCGACGCGCGCGGTGAGCTCGACATCATCCTCGCCGACGAGCTCGAAGACGGCGTGGCGGGCTTGTACGAGGGAGCGGGGGTCGTACTCGACGAGGCCCGCGCCGGACTCCGATCGCCGCACCGGCAGCGGGGGCTCGACGGGGTGGTCCACCACGGCGAACGCCGACTCGTGTTCGTCGATGCCGTACGGGCAGCCGTCCAGCGTCGCGAAGCGGCCGGTGATCTCGACGAGCTCTTGTAGCCGGTCGTGCACCCGGGCGATCGGGCGGCCGAAGGGACGGGCGCGGCCCGCGGCAGCCCGCCAGGACTCGGTCAGCGCCTCCAGGCGTAGGCCGACCTCGTCCGGCCCCAGGTCCAGCGCGGCCATGGCCCCATCCACGAGGCCGCGGCCGCCGAGGACGGACCTGCGCGCCGGCCGCACGACGCGAAATCCATACCCCAGCTCCCTCACGACACATTCGACGACGCGATCGATCTGCGAGGGATGGATGTCCAGGAGGATCGGCCTCGGTTCGTGCCCGGGGTCCAGGTAACGCTCCGACAGCAAGTCGTACATCCGAGGGTTCACGCCGGTCACGCCGAGGGCGTACAGGACCGCGGCGGAGACGCCGGGCCCCCTGCCGGGGCCGACGGGGATGCCGGCCTCGCGGCAGGCGCGCACCACGCGGTGGGCGAGGAGGAATCGCGCGCCCTCGGGGGGTTCGACGAGGGCATCGAGTTCCCAGTCCAGCGCGGCCGAGAGGTCGGCGCTGACCTCCTCGAAACGGGACAGGGGGACATCCCTGCGCAGGGCCACGATGTGCTCCGACAACCCCTCGCGAGCGGCCCGCTCGAACGCCGCCAGCCGCTCCTTTCGTTGCCAGCACGGCCTGGGAGGGACGATCAAGGCTTGTGAGGGCCGGAGCTGGCACCGTTCGACCAGTGCGTCGGTCGCCCGTAACGCGTCGGCGTCCTCGGCAAAGGCGAAGGCCATGTCCACCGGATCGCGCAGGAAGAAGCCGTGGCTGGGCATGACCGGGCTGTCCACGTCCCCGAGCCGGCGGCCCCGGTCGATACACGACATGACCTGGTAGCCGAGGGCGTCCTCGGGCCGGAGGTAGTGGACCGGGTTGGTCACCACGAGGCCCAGCCCCAGCCGCTCGGCGATCTGCCGCTGGCCCTCGTTGACCCCGTGCTGGTTGTACTCGCCCGTGACCTGGATCTCGAGGTGGACGTTGTGGCGCCCGAACACGTCGGACAGGGCGCGCGCGGCCAGGGTAGCGGCGCCGGGACGGTCCGCGCTGAGCAGCGCGCCGATCTCTCCGTGGACGTTCGCCGACAGCGCCAGCAACCCGTGTCGGTGGTCGCACAGCTGATCCCAGTCCACCGCGAGAGACGACTCCCACATCCCGCGGCGGGCCAGACCCACCAGCTCACACAGGCTGCGAAAGCCCCTCGGATTCCGCGCGATCAGCACCAGCGCGTAGCTCTTGCGGCGCCGGGAGGCGGGATCACGGGGCCGCACGCGGATCTCCATGCCGACGATGGGCTGGACGCCGATCTCCCGGGCGCAGCGCATGAACTCGGGGACGCCGGCCAGGCTCCACTCGTCGGTGACGGCCACGGCCCTCGAACCCTGCGCCGCCACGGCCGCCACCAGATCCTCGATGCGCACCGTGGACCTCATCCGCGAGTGGTGCGTGTGCACGTGCAGGTGGACGAAGCCACGGTCGGCGCTCATCCCCCGAACCCCACGCGCGGGCTCGACGGCCGCCGGTATCCCAGCTCCTGTTGCAGCTCGTCGGCGAGGACCTCGGGGCTGGACTCGCCGTGAATCTCCGCGCCCCGGCGGACCGCGGCGAAGTCGCCCGGCGTCAGCCCGTCCAGCGCCGCGATCCGCGGACGCAGCCTGTCCAGCGCCCCCGCACTCGGTTCGATCGCCAGCTCGCCCAGCACACGCTCGAACATGCGCCAGCGCTGCTCGCCCGTGAGCGGATCGAACCGCACCTTGATCGCGAAGCGTCGGAACACCGCCTGGTCGAGGTCGTCGATGAGGTTCGTCGCCGCCACGAACACCCCGTCGAATGCCTCGATCCCCACCAGCAACTCGTTCACCTGGGTGACCTGCCACGACGCCCTGGCGAGGCGGCGGTCGCGCAGGAAGGAGTCGGCCTCGTCCAGCAGCAGCACGCCGCCGTCGTCCCGAGCCTGCTCGAACATGCCGGCGATGGCCATCTCGGTCATGCCCACGTAGGGGCCGAGCAGATCCGAGGCGCGGCGGACCAGCAGCGGGCGGTCCAGGGTCCGAGCGAGCTCCCCCGCCCACATGGACTTACCCACTCCGGGCGGGCCGTAGAGGCACACCGATCCCCGCGCCCCACGGACCAGCCCCTGCGTCACCGCGGTCAGATCACACGAGGTGTTGACCAGCGCGTGGTCGAACCTACCGCTCGCGACCGCCCGAGGCGGTCGGGCGCGATGCCCCCGGGCCCGCAGGCTGCCGTCGACGATGCGCTCGAACGTGTCCTCGGCGATCGCGGCGTCCGAGGGCGCGATCCCGCCGAGGACCGCCGCCGCCCGTGCGATGTCCGCTGGCGCCAGCCGTTCATCCTCGGCGACCTCGTCGAGCCAGCGGTCGCGCACGGGCGCCTTGACGAGGGCGCGGCGGAGCATCTCGCGCCGCACCGACCGCGGCGGCTTGCGCACCTCCACGACCAGGTCGAAGCGCCTCACCACCGCGGGATCCATCTGGTCGATGCGGTTGCCCATCCACACCGTGGGGACGGGGTTGGTCTCGATCAGCCGGTTCACGAACGCCTTCTGGCGACTGCCGTTTTTCTGGGCCAGCAGGTGGATGTCGTCGAGGAAGATGTCCTCGAGCTCGTCGAAGAGCACGACCACGCCGCGGCGATCGCGCAGGATCTGCTGGCGCAGACGGTACGACGACAGCCGGGCCGTCCGCCCGGCGGCCTCCCCCCCCAGCGTCACCTCCGGGACCTCGAAGGCCCGCACACCGAGGTGTGTCGCCAGGGCACGAGAAATCTGGGTCTTTCCCACGCCGGGATCACCGAAGAGCAGCACGTTGACCCCCGGACGCCCCTCACGCGTGGCTGCAGCGAGGTAGTCGCACAGGGTCTCGACGTCGCGGCGCAGGTGGGGGAACCGTTCCAGGGGCACCTCGGGCGGAGGAGCCTCCTGGAGCAGGCGCGCCTCGAGCTCGGTCGGAGACGTCGCCTCGTTCTCCAGGGCTGCCTGGAGCTGGTCCGTCAGGGCCAGGTGGATGTCCGTCGAGTACAGCGAGTACTCGACCTCGATCAGGCCGGCATTGAGCAGCGTCCCTTCGGGGCGCAGCGCCGCCGAGATCTCCTTGGCCGGACGGGAGAGCATGATCGAGGTCATCTCGACCAGCCCGCGGACACCGTTGCGGCCCAGCTCGCCGTAGGACTGCAGGCAGCTGTTCACCCCCGGCTCCACATACGCCATCGCCGCCAGGGCGAAGATGTCGCGATCCACACCACCCAGCTGCAGGGCGTCGGCGAGCCACTGGGCGTTGCGCTCCACCGTGGCCAGCGCATCGCCACGGGCGCCGGCCGGCAGGAGGGGGAGCTCTCCGCGGGAGGCCAGCCTCTCCAGCTTCGACAGGCGCCGCGCCACCGCGCGCCGGACGCGATCCGGCTCCTCTAGGGCGTCGAGGGACCGCATGTCCACGCCTGCGGTCAGCCAGACCTCGAGGCGCAGGGCGTGCCGGGGGCCGCTGAGGATGCGGCACAGCTTCTCGTGGTGGATCGCCCGCAGGATCCACAGGGCGATCCGATGCAGCCCGCCCTGCCAGCGAATTCGAGTCTGGACACCCTTGCTCCTGGTCTTCGCGGCCATGGTCCGTCTCCGCTTCACCCTGGGTTCGGACCTAGCGTAGCCGCGCTATTGGACACATAATGTCCAAAACGAATGGAGTGTCCCCATGCCCCACGAAGAGAGCGTCCGTAGGAGTGTGGACGTCCTGCTCCGTGCTCAGGAGACAGGTCCTGGCGGCATACTCCTGCACGCTCTCGCCTCGGAGTGGGACGTCCACGAACGCACCGTCCGCCGCCTGGCCGCGGCCGCCGTGGAAGCCTCGGAGCGCCACACCTCGGCCGGACGCCTCGCCCGCGTCGGACGCGGCCGCACCGCTCGCCTCGTCTGGACCCCTGCCCTACCCTCCCGCGACGTGCACGCCACCGAGGCGTTGGCCTTGCTGGCCGCCACCGGTCCCTGGCGAAGTCTGGGCCACGACGACATCGCCGACACCCTCGACCGCCTCCTCGCCGCAGCCAGCCGGGACGCTCGAGCGGTGCGACGACGCGACCTGGATCGCCTCGCCCGCACCGGCTTCTGGTACCAGCCCTTCGGCCGCCGCCCCCACCTCGATCCCGACGCCCTCGACCAGGTACTGAGCGCCCTGCTGTACAGCGCCGTCCTCCACGTGGGCCGCTACAGCTCCCCCGAAGAGCCCGCTCGCTCGCTGGATCTGGAGGTCCACAGCGTCGTCCACGCGTACGACGGCATTTACGTCCTCGGCCCCGAGATCGGCTCCGATCGCGGCCCCCAGATGTGGGCCGTGCACCGCATGACCGATACCCGCTTCGACCGCAGCCGCCGCTACACCGTCCCTCCCGACCACGATCCCGCCACCTACCTCGGCCACGGCTACGGCCCCTTCCTCGGCACGGAGGGCGAGACCGAACTGTTCGTGCCCGACGACGAGGCCGACTACGTGATGGAGTACGAGCTGCCGTCGCAGATCGGAGCGCCCCGCCGCGTCGACGGGGGCTGGGAGGTCACCCTGGACACCGGCGTGACGTGGGGGATGCGGCTGTGGTGCCGGTGGATGGGGGTGGAGATCGTGGGCTAGGCGCGGCGCGGACCTCGCTAGGCGACCGCTCAGCGGACGGGGATCTCGACGGTATCCGACGTGATGACGCGCCCGTCTTCGGGGACGGTCTCTCCCCGGGCCAGCGCGAGCGTGCGGTCGGGGCGATACTCCGCGTACACGCCCAGCGTGTCCCCCGATCCCATCAACAGGCCCATCATCATCGGCGAGAGGTCGGCCGTGGTCGTGAGGCTCGCCCCGGGCGCGAGCGGTGCCATGTCCGCCTCGTCCGTCGAGGGCTCGAGGCCACCGACGGTGCCCACCGGGAAGGGCTCCTGACCCGACAGGCTGACGAACAGGCGCAGGTCGTACCCCGCCACGAAGCCCGCCCGGTGCAGCGGCACGGGCTCGGCGGTGCCGTTGGCGAAGCGGATCTTGATGGGGCACGGCTTGCCGCTGGTCATCGCGGCGCACTCGGGGATCAGCTTCAGCTCCAGGGTGTCCGTGGGCATGGGGGGGTCCTCCTGGGGGGCCGACGTCTGTGCGGGCGTCGGGGACTCGGCTGGCGGCGGGGCTTCGGTCACCTGCGGCGCCGCGGGAGTGGCGGGGCTGGACGGGCAGCCGAGCAGGTGGGAGACCAGCAGGAGCGTCACGCAGATCCGTGGAGTGGTCATGGCGGCTTCCTGGCCCGGCGCTACCAGGCGAACGCGTCGGTCTCGGACGTGCACACCTGGGCGTCGTCCTGCGGCGTGCGATCACGGCACACACGCTGGTCGTCGTCCCACACGACGCCGCCCTCGTACGCGGCGTGGGCCTGACGCAGGTACTCCCACTCGGCGTCGGGGCCGACCGGGTTGGAGTGGTCGGAGATGGCGCCCGAGGCGGTGTTGAACACCGCAGCTGCGGCCCGCAAGACGGTGTTGTAGTTGGCCTCGGCCTCTGCGCGAGTCGCAAACCCGCCGGTGATGCCCGCGCGCACGGTGGCCTCGAAGGTGTTCCACAGCGCGGCGGTGCCGTTGATCTCGGCGATCTCGTGGGTGCGCGATCCCTCGCGGGTGTTGAACGAGTGGTCGTACGAGCCGCCCGGGAAGTCGCGGATGTGGTTCCACACCGTGTCCGAGTTGAGCCAGTACTCGAAGTCCATGTCGAACCGCGTCAGCGAGACGAACCACTCCTCGCCGCGCTTGTCGGCGCGCGCCTGGATGGTCGGCGTCCCCTCCCACCGGGCGTTGGCGCCGGACAGGGACCTCTCGCCGCCGTCGGTGGTGGTCGTGCTCGTGCCCACCACCACCGGGACCTCCACCGCGGCCTCGACCGGGCCGGGCTTCTCCTCGGTCTGCCCTTCCTCGGCGGACTGCTGCAGCGGGTCGGTCAGGGGATCGGCGAGCTGCTGGACGGCGAGGGGATCGTCGCGGACGGCGGAGGCGCACTGCACGGCACCGGAGCTGGACGTGGCCTCGCGGCCGACGGTCGTCGTTCGGGTGTTCACCAGTCCCTCCCTCCGCTGCCATCCCTCTTCAACGTATCAGTCGAACAGCCCCCACACCAGAACTGCGCGCGGGGCGGGATGGGTTTCGATTACCCTGTGGGGACCCCGCATTGCGGGCGCTCCTTGGAGGCCGATGATGCTTGCCCCGTCCGACTCTAGACTCGACTTCGGCTACTCGTTCCTGTGGAGCCACGGCCACGGCCTGCTCGCCGGTGGGCTGGCCCTGCTGGCGTTTTTCCTGGTGGCATTCGGGGTGACGGGTCCGGTGATCGCGCTGTTCGCGATCCTGGCCGTCTGGGCCTGGGTGGCCTACCTGATCATTCGCCTGGGATTTCGCGCGCACCTGCCGCTGAAGATGCCGACGCCGCGGTTCATGGAGGCCAACGAGGGCGAGGTGGTCGACCTGGGCTGCGGATCGGGGCGCACGTCGATCATGGTGGGCCAGGCGCGGCCGGGCGTGAGCGTGACCGCGCTGGACAACTTCTCGGCCGACTACATCCGCAACCACGGCGAGGTGCGGCTGTTCCGCAACCTCGAGATCGCCGGGGTGAAGGACCGCGTCGAGCTGCAGCGCGGCAACATGCTGGACCTGCCGTTCGAGGAAGGGGCGTTCGACGGCGCGGTCAGCTCGTTCGCGCTGGACCACCTCAAGGGTGCCATCCCCCGCGCCCTGTCCGAGGTCCACCGCGTGCTGCGGCCCCACGGCCAGTTCCTGTTGATGGTGATCCTGCCCGACGCCTTCATGCACGTGTGCTACCCGGGGCTGGTGGCCCTGGCGTTCATCAGCCGCGATCGCTGGCTCGCGCTGTTCCGGGAGATCGGCTTCGAGATCGTGGAGGAGCAGACGAACGCGGGCGGCGGGTGGTTCTTGCTGCGGAAGGTCTAGCGGTTCCAGGGCTGGGTCGCGGTGAGGTGGGCGGCGCCGGCGACCAGGGCCTGGGTCGCCTCGGCGTGGAACTCCAGGTTCAGGGTGTCGATCGTGTCGGTGGAGTGATCCCAGTGGGGGTTCTCCAGCTCGTAGTCCTCGATGATGAACATGGCGTCGTACCCTTCTGACCAGAAGGGGCCCTCGTCGCCTCACCCACAGTGGTCGTCGATGCGCGCCACCGTCTGGGTCCCCGTGTACGCCTCCACCCCCTCGAGGAAGCCGGCGGCCAGCCAGGACATGGCGGTCTTGGTCGCCACGTCCAGGTCCTCGCCGGGCGGGCCGAACGCCACCATGTCCACGGCGATCATGCCGGTGATGTCCTCGTCGGCGGCCACGGCGTCCGCGGCGTAGGCCTCCGAGCCCACCGTGCCGATCTCCTCGTTGGTGAAGAACACGAAGTCGATGCGGGTGTCCAGGTCGCACTGGGAGAGGATGCGGATCGTCTCGAGCACGGCGGCCACGCCGCTGGCGTTGTCGTCCGCGCCCGGGGCGAGCTGAGCGCCGTTCTCGGACGTGGAGTCCACGTGGGCGCCGATGACCAGGTGCGGCACCTCGGGCGCCAGGTCCGCGTCCACCGGCACCGTGGCGATGAGGTTGCGGTGGTTCGCGCCCGCGTGCGCGTACTGATGGAAATCCACGTCCAGCCCGAAGTCCTCGATCTGCGTGGCCAGCTCGTCGAGGATCTGGTCCTGCTCGGCGAACCCGTCCCGACGCGGGAACGACGTGAGGTACTCCATCGTCTCCATCATCCGATCGGGGTCCACCTCGGCCGCGGCCAGCGCGAAGTCCTCGCAGGGTGATCCGCCCGTGTCGTCGTCATCGCCAGTCACGTCGTCGTCGTCGTCGTCGCCGACCACGTCGTCGTCGTCACCCGCCGAGTCGTCGTCGTCCACATCCCCGGGGCAACCGCACATCGCGACCCCGCAGACCAGCACCCAGAGCCACAGCAAAAATCGATTCATGGCGTCCACTCCTGTCGTCCGGACAAGGTAGCATCCTATCTCGTTCAGCCGACCCCGAATCGGAGGTTCTGATCGTGCACGTCGCTGTCTTCGCCGACCTCGAAGGCGCCTTCGGTATCTGGCGCATGCGCCAGTGTCGGACCGGCACCGCCGAGTGGCAGTACGGCCGCGAGTGCCTCACCGCCGACGTCAACGCCGTGGTCCGCGGCGCCTTCGACGGCGGCGCCGACCGCGTCACCATCACCGACACCCACGACACCGGCTTCAACTGCATCCGATCCCGGCTCGACCCCCGCGCCCGCTACGTGGGCGGCCACCACATCCGCCCCACCTTCTTCGGCGATCTGCGCGGCGTGGATCTGGTGCTGTACGTGGCGATCCACGCGGCCTCGGGCACGCCCGACGCGTTCTTCCCGCACACGCACTACGGGGTATTCGCCCGGTTGAGCATCAACGGCCGGGCCATCTGCGAGATGGACCTGTACGGCGGCGTGCTGGGCGAGCTGGGGATCCCCGTGGGGTTCGTATCCGGCGAGGACATCGCCGTCGAGCAGGCCATGGAGGCGCTGCCCTGGGCCAGGTCGGTGACGGTGGACAAGCGCAGGCAGACCTACACCGGACCGGGCGCCCCCGACGTGCTGCGCAACGGCCACGCCCGCCTGGCGACCGAAGCCGCCGACGCCGTGCTCCACACCTCGACCATGCGACCGCTGATCCTCGACGGCCCCCTGCACTTCGAGGCGGTCTTCCGGACCGAGGAGTTCGCCGCGCGGTTCAACACCTGGGATTTCGACGCCGACGGCCCCGCCGTACGCTTCGACGCGCCGAACATGACCGAGGGCTTCGAGCTGCTCAACAAGCTCACGTTCTTCCCCCGCCGCATCTACCCGATCCGCCGCACGGTGCTCGCGGCGATGCGGGCCCGCCACAGCATCTCCAGCCGCTTCTTCGCGTCGGCTCCGAATCGGGAAGGGGCTCCGGATCCGGGCAACCTCCCGCGCTCCTAGCCCCCCACCCGCTCCTCGCTGAGTTCCCACACCCTCCTCGCCAGCCCCTCGTCCCGCGCCAGGGCCGAGACCTCCTCGCGCCTGCACTTGACGAAGTACTCCCCGCTCACCCCGTCCACCTCGGTGGAGCTGGCCAGGTACACCGACGTCCGCGCGCCCTTGTCCGGCCCGGGCAGGAACCACTTCATCACCGCAAAGCCGATCTCGGTGATGCCGCCGAGGTCGCCGTCGCCCCCGAAGCCCGTGTCGATCACCCCCGGATGCAGGCAGTTGGCGGTCACGCCGGTGCCCTCCTGGCGACGGGCCAGCTCCCGCGTGAACAGGATGTTGCACAGCTTGGAGCGCGCGTAGGCGTCCTTCCAGTCGAAGCGTTCGGGGTTGACCAGGTCCCCCACGTCCAGCTCCTTGACCATGGCGTACATGCCCGAGGACACCGTGACGATCCTCGCCGGGGCCGAGGCCTCGAGCAGCGGCAACAGCTCGCGGGTGAGCAGGAACGGCGCCAGGTGATTCACCGCAAAGTTCAGCTCCACCCCATCTGCCGTGGTGACCTCGCGGCCCACGCCGACCCCGGCGTTGTTGACCAGCACGTCCAGTCGGTCCGTGGATTCGCGAATCGCTGCGGCGAGCCCGCGGACCTCTTCCATCGACGACAGGTCGGCCAGCAGCGGCTCGACCGCGTCGTTGCCCGTGACCGTCCGGATCGCCGCCACGGCCTCGTCGAGCTTGGCCCGGTCGCGGCCGCAGGCGATCACCCGCGCCCCCATGCCGGCCAGCGCCTGGGCCGTGGATCGACCGATGCCTGAGCTCGCGCCCGTCACCACAACCACCTTGCCGTCCATCGTCGCCTCTCCCGCGCTTCGCATCATGTCCTCCTCGGCCGGTCGGGCCGTCCCCTCCCCTCCCCCCCCTGTCGAACCCGCCCCTGTAACATCGATCACCAACTGCGAGACTTCAGATCCTCGGCGGGCCCTTCCCGCAGAACGGAGCACACCATGCGCGCGACCCGGCTCCCGCCATCGCTGATCGCCGCCCTCGCCCTCCTCCTGCTGGCCCTCATCGGCTGCCGCGCCCACCCCACCCCCCTCGTCGCCACCACCTCCACCCTCCCCGCCCTCACCGTCGACCTCGACGGCGACGGCCGCGACGACACCCTCCAGCCCGTGCTCCACGAGGGCTACTTCGTCCTCGAGGTCGCCTGGGACGACGGCACCACCGCGTTCATCCGCGAGGTCCCCATCCACGAAGAGGGCGAGTACCACGAGACCACCACCGACTTCTCCTGGCTCGTCGGCTGGTCCGCCCTTCCGAACACGGGCGACGGCTACGACGTCCCCGTCCTCGGCCAGCCCGTACACTTCTCCATCCCCGCCGCCCTGGGAGACGGGGTGATGTGCAGCTCCATGGATGTGGCGGTGCTGCTGTACTACACGCCGGTGGGGTGGAAGATGGAGCACCTGGGGTTCTGAGAGGTGGGGGTCAAGCCGAGTAGGCCACCTTCAGTAACGCGAGTTCCGTCGTGAACTCCCAATCGTAGTCGTTCCCCAGCCTCTCCCAGGGCAATGCCAGGATCTCGTCCGCGGCCAGCGAGATGCCTTCACCCATGGCATGCCGGTGGATGGCTTCCTGGAGGGTCTCGGGCTTCGGACCTCCCCCGGAAGCATCCTCGTCGTACCGCCAGGTCCGCTTCATCCAGAACAGATATCGGTTGGCGGGGGGAGTTATCGTCCGGAGTTTCTCGACGTCTTCGCCGAGCCGCGCCGCCGAGTACCCTGTCTTTGCCTCGATCCAGTTCTTGGTGGCGCCCGGCCTCCTCTCCCACATGACGATGTCACAACGCCTCGCCGTGGAATCCGGATAGGACTGTTCGACGAGTAGATTCCAGCCGTGGAATCGATAGGACGTCTGAAGAGCTTCGACCACGGAGAGCACGGAACTCGTCTCCGGAAGGCTCCTCTCATCCAGTCTCTGACGGTAGTACTGGCTCAGGTGGGGGGCGCCGAACATGATGCACATCCGCGCGTGCTCCCTCATGAGAGCCCACCGAGCGATCTCGAGAAAATCCGTCGTCCAGGTTTCGCTGCCCACGGTCCTGCGTCCCCCCCGCCTCTGGAAACCGAGGCTCCTGCCATTCACCGTCCTGAGTATTTTGTAACGCCCCAGTAACAAGGTCCGCAAACACGGAACATAAGTCTTGCTGATTTGTCCTCGGACCTAGCGAGCAACCCTACCACCGAGGAGACCCCCGAGATGACCACCAGACTGACGCTACTGGCCGTCGCCCTGCTGTCCCTACTCGTCTTCGCTTGCGCGGCGGCGCCGCCTACCCAGGGCACCAACCACGACCGCACCATCTCCGTCACCGGCACCGCCGTCACCCGCACCACGCCGGACATCGTGGTGTGGCACGTCACGACCACGGCGGAGCACAAGGACCTGGTCCGGGCCAAGGAGAACAGCGACAACCAGATGCACGCGATCCTCACCACGGCGCGGGAGCTGGGGGTGGCGGACGAGGACCTGCAGACGGGGTATCTGAACGTGAGCAAGGAGTACGAGCACGACAACTATGGCAACGTGGGGGCGTTCAAGCACTTCGATGTGACGCGGCAGATCACCATCAAGGAGCGGGACACTTCGCGTTTCGACGAGTTCCTCACGGGGCTGGTGCGGAGCGCGGACATGGAGGTGCGGTACACGCTGGAGTCGTCGCGGATCCACGAGATCCGGGCGGAGACGCGGTTGAAGTCGGTGGGGATCGCGCGGGAGAAGGCCGCGGCCATGGCCGAGGAGTTGGGGGCGGGCCTGGGGGAGGTGCTGACGGTGAACGAGCAGGTGGACCGGGGGTACGGGTCGATGATGGCGAACAACTGGTCGTGGGACGACCAGGGCGCGCCGGATATCGACACGACGACGGGGACGTTCGCGCCGGGGTCCATCGAGGTGCGGGTGTCGGTGGGGACGGTGTTCGCGCTGCGGTGAGGGCGCCTCCGAGCGGCCGCACGCCCCTGGACAGGGATCGAAGGCAGTGAGAGGGTAGTCTCCTGGGGTCTGAGGAACTCGGGGAGACGACCTTGTCGAACGCGCCCATCGAGGCGCTGCTGGACAGCCTGACCGTGGGAGCGGCGTGGCTGGACGGCGGCCACGTGTTTCAGCACTGCAACCGGGTGCTGGAGGGGTGGCTCGGCCGACAGCGGGCCGAGATCCTCGGACGGACCGTGAGTGAGATCCTGGGGGACGACACGGCCCGGGAGGTGGCCCCCCGGCTCGACCAGGCCCTGGCCGGGGAGACCGCGTCTCACCAGATCCACGTGACGGACCGCACCGGCGACCGCCGCGCCTTGATGCTGCGATACCGCCCGTACCGCGATGACGACGGGGCCGTCGTGGGCGTCTTCGTGGCCGCGGAGCTGCTCCGCGACGAGGGCGAGGAGGCGCGTAGCCGGCGGCGACACGAGCTCGAGGAGGTCCAGCGCATCGCCAGGCTCGGCACGTACCACACCGATCTGAAGCGGGGCACGTGGACCGCATCGGAGGAGTTCTGCCGCATCTTCGGCTTCGAGCCAGGCGGCGTGTACACACGGGAGGAGTTCCAGGAGATCGTCCACCCGGCCGACCTCGACGCGATGATGGCCCACTTCGACGAGTGCGTGACCCACCGATGGCCCTTCGACATGGAGTACCGCTGCATCGCGCGCGACACCGGCGAGGTCATCGACGTGCGGTCGATCTCCCAGATCTTCTTCGACGACACGGGCGCGCCCGACCGCATCATCGGCATCAAGCAGGACATCACCGAGCAGAAGGTCCTCGAGCGCAAGTTCCTCGCCGCGCAGCGCCTCGAGGCGGTGGGCAGCCTCGCCGGGGGTGTGGCCCACGACTTCAACAACCTGCTCACCGCCATCTCGGGCTTCGCCGAGCTGGCCGAGTTCGAGGCCGATGAGGGCTCCGGCCAGGCAGGCCACCTCGCTCAGGTCATCGACGCGGCCGACCGCGCGCGCAACCTCACGAGCCAGCTGCTGGCGTTCTCGCGCCGCCAGATCGTCCAGCCCGAGACCATCAACCTCAACGCCGCGGTCCACGGTCTCGACCACCTGCTGCGCCGCCTCATCGGCGAGCACATCGACCTGCACACCCAGCTCGCCACCAACCTGTGGAACACCCGCGTGGACCCCGGCGCGGTCGAGCAGGTGCTGGTCAACCTCGCGGTCAATGCCCGCGACGCCATGCCCGCCGGCGGCGCGCTGACCATGGAGACCCGGAACAAGGTCTTCGACGAGCCCGTCGAACCGGGCACCGACCGCGCGCTCCCCGCGGGCGAGTACGTGGTCCTCGCCGTGAGCGACAGCGGCACCGGCATCGACGAGGAGGACCTGCCGCACATCTTCGAGCCCTTCTACACCACCAAGCCCGAGGGCCAGGGCACCGGCCTGGGGCTGGCCACCTGCTACGGCCTGGTCGCGCAGGCGTCGGGGCAGATCGCCGTGCACAGCGAGGGCGGCCGCGGCACCACCTTCAGGATCTTCCTGCCCCGCGTGGACGACACCATCGACGAGACCGAGGACGAGCCCAGCCTGGCCGGGCCGCTGGGCACCGAGCGCATCCTCGTCGTCGAGGACGACGACGCCGTGCGCGACTACACCGTCACCGTCCTGCGGCAGCTCGGCTACGACGTCCTGCAGGCCAACGACGGCATCGACGCCCTCGACGTGCTGCGCGCCCAGCGCGATCCCGTCGACCTGCTGCTCACCGATGTGGTCATGCCCCAGATGAGCGGCCGCGAGCTCGCCAGCACCGTCCGCGAGCACTTCCCCACGGTCAAGGTGCTGTACATGTCCGGGTACACCGGCGACGCCACCGTCCACCGCGGCGAGCTCGACCAGGGCTCCACCCTGCTGGAGAAACCCTTCACACAGGACGTGCTCGGCGCCGCGGTCCGCCGATTGATCGACCACTGACGCCACTCTGGCGCACGCCACCACGGCGACCTATCCTCCAGACGTGCCCCGCGACAATTCCAGAACCCGCAAGATCGCCGGACGGGTGCTGATCCTCGTGGGTGTGGCCGTCTGGATTCCCTACGCGGTCCTGCTGCTGACCGGCCGGGATCCCGAGGTGGGGAGGTTCCTGCCGTTCCACCTGGCCGGGGTCGTGCCGGGGGCGATCCTGGCGCGGTGGGACTGGATACGCAAGACGTTGCGGTTCTGATCAAGCGCTGTCTCCCCGCGGCCGTAGGGGGTACGATTTTCATCCCACCGAGAGGAGGGCCTCCCGTGCCCATCGAGGACATCCGCTTCATCGTCGAGCGTGCCGTGAGCGCCACCCTGGCCACCTGCGTGGACGGCCAGCCGCGCACCCGGCCCATGTCTTTCTCGCTGACCGCCGAGGGCCGGCTGCTGTCGTCTACCCGCGACACCAGCGGCAAGATGGCCGAGTTCGCGGCCAACCCGCGCGTGGAGCTGTGCATCGTGGACGCGGACAAGAACCACGTGCGGATCGAGGGTTTGATCGACGTCTCGGGGGGTGACCAGGACAAGGTGGCGCTGCTGGAGAACCATCCCCCTGCGAGGCGCCACTTCGGCGAGCCCGATCACCCGAACCTGGTGCACGTGGAGGTGATCCCGAAGTACGTGCGGTACAAGCCGCCGGGGTTCTGCGAGTACACGATGGTGGAGTTGATCGACTGAAGCAGCGGCTCAGCTCGAGGACACTCCGCGGGCTCGCAGCGTGTGCGCGACCATGAGGTCGAGCAGCGCGTCGAGGCCGTGCTGGACATCGGGCGACTCCAGTATCCCCAACGCCCGCGCGATCGCCTCGAGGGTCGACAGACCCCGGCCGGGATTCTCGGCGCGCAGCTGGTAGCGGCTGCCGGGACCGGGCGGCAGGCACACCTGCTCGAGCCGATCGAGGCCGGGGATACGCCGCCCGAACTTGCGCGCCTGGCGCCAGCTGCCGTCGGGCACGATCAGGGTCACGGGGCGGGGATCTTCACGGACGAGTTCCCGCGACAGGATCGTCGCATCCTCCCCGGGGAACAGCAGAAGCAGCCGCGAGGCCTCGCCGTCGAGGCGGGACAGGTCCAGCGGGGCGGCCTCGTCACCGTGGATGACCAGCTCGCTGTTGGGCAGGGCCTGCACCGCCAGGTTGCCTGTGGACGTGCTCTTGAAGGTCTCGGCGCGGTGCATGATCAGCAGCACTCGCGTGCGCGTCTCGAGTCGGGGGATGGCGTCGCACACGCACACCTTCAGCGGCATGCGACAGCGCACACAGCGGGTCGAGCTCCGGGTCTTTCGTCCCATGAAGGTCCGTTCGCTCAGTCGCCGGTCGGCTCGTCGATCTCGAACCGGCCCCAGTGGTTCTTCAGCGCGCTGCGCGCGGCCTGCCAGTCCACGATGTCGCCCGCGTGAAAGCCCATGTACCGCAGGAATAGCGCCACGGCGCGGCTCTGGTCCGCGTCGAAGGCCGCGAAACGCTTCAGCGCCCACTCGCGCAGGTCGTCGCTCTTGCCCTCGAGGTCGAGCGCGTACAGGGTGAAGTCCGGTGTGCACGACCTCGAGGTCTCGGCGTGGTCCATCGACCAGGTCATGTACGCGGCCATGTGGAACCGCAGCCCCGGCGGGTCGAAGAAGCTCAGCACCGAGTAGAACTCCTCGATCACCTCGCCCGGGATCGCCTGCCAGCGCTGGTAGTCGAGATCCCGGATGGCCGCGGCCCGCTCGCTCTCGTGGCCGTAGTCGTCAGCGAGTTCGGCGTCGTAGATCCGCATCCCGTCACCGCGCCTCAGGTCCCCGAATGCGTCCTCGATGGCGGCCCGCGCCGCCTCACGGGCCGACTCCCGCGCCCCGGCCACCGTCTGCCAGCCCGGCATCCGCACGTCGTCGCCGGTCGGCGCCCGCGCCACGTCCTGCCAGCCCTCCTCGCACATGCCGATGGCCGCGAAGTTCTCCTGGGCCTGCTCCAGCGTGACGGCGTTGGAGTCCGACCAGTCGTCGTCCCACGGCGAGTCCTCCCAGCAGCAGATGGGGCACAGCTCGTAGCTGCCCGGTGAAGGCGCGGGCAGGGTCAGGTAGCCGCAGCAGGGGCAGGGGTGGCGCTGGGGAGGCATGGTCGTATCGTATCGCCCGCTGGATCGCGGGGCCACGGTCACCCCTCGGGCTGGGCTCGCCGGCCGATGGAGCGCAGCCTCGACAGCGCGTCCTCGTCGGGCTGGACGTCGCGCGCCTGGGCGACGAGTTCGCGCAGCTTGGCCAGGAATCCGTCGGAGGACTGGACATCCATGGGCAGCCGCAGCTCGGTCAGTTTCCCGGATTCGTCGGTGATGCACAGCCAGCGGCATCTGGCGCCCCGCGGCAGGTGCTCGCTGATGTCCACGTCGACCAATACCTCGATCTCCTCGATCTCGTGCAGCAAGAAGCGATGGCGGCGCCTGGGCGACCCATCCCCGGCGCTGTCCCGCCACACCTCGAGGGAGTGCTCGGTCAACCGCAGCTCGGTCGTCCGCTGCAACTGCTCGGCTGCGATGCGTCCCGCCACCGCGACCCCCACCGACGCCAGGGACAGCACCGCGGCCAGCGCCCACAGGTCGCCCACCGCCGCCACCGCGAATGCCGCCAGTGCCACCACGAACGCCACAGCCGCCGAACCGTGGGCTCCGCCCCAGCTCTCGGTCTGCACCACCAGCCCCTCGGGTACCGACGACACGGGCTCCGCGATGGGAGCCTGGGGCGCGAGCAGCAGCTGCCGCGACAGGTGGAGCGATGCCAGGATCACCATGGCGATCACGGGCGGGACGCACGCCATCACCCAGATTCCGTGTATCCACCCCAGCACCAGCACCATCGCCGCGATCTCGAGGACCACCGCGTAGATCAGGACCGCCCGCCCGGCCTCGGCCGCCAGCCCCAACCAGCCCTGGATACGGGCCTTCTTCACTCGGTCGTCCTGGCCCTGTGGCTCATACGGCGCAGCTTGTCGACCGCCTCATCGTCGGGCTGAACGGCCCGAGCCTCCGCGACCAGCTCGCGCACCCTGGCCACGAATCGATCGCCGTGGTGGACGCGCATGGGCAAGGGCAGCTCGAGACGCCAGCCGTGCTCCTGCCAGACGAGCAGCCGCCGCCACTTGCCCCCGGACGGCGCGCGCTTGCTGCGCAGGTCGTCCTCGATGACCTCCATGCGATCCACCTCGTGAAGGCCAATCCGGTGGCGCCGCTTCAGGTCTCCGAAGGGCCGGCGCGGCTCCCACAGCTCCAGCGCGTGGACGGTCAGCCGCAGCTCGCTGGGTCGGTGCAGCCGCGCCGCGTCCCGCCTCACCAGCGCTGCCCCGGCCAGCGCCGCGCTCGACACGGCGCCCACGATCCAGACCGAGGCGCCGAGCAAGCCCAGCGCGATCCCCGCCACCGCCATCGACGCCCCCGCCAGCACCACCCCCAAACCGCCACCCCAGCTCTCCGCCCGCGCGACCGGCCCCTCGGGCAGGTCCGACACGGGATCCTCCAGCGGCTTTTGCGGCGACAGGATCAGCCCGCCGCTGAGCCCCGCCGCCGCCAGCAACACCGCCGCGATGAAGGCCGGCAGGCAGGTCCACAACCGATCGGGGCCCACCAGGAGCAGGTAGACCACGATCATGTTCACGCCGATGGTCAACGCCGACATCGAGAACAGGAACACCCGGCCAATCCACTCGTTCGATTGCCCTCCTGACGTTCCCTCGGCCACCCCGCGCCTCCAGACCTCCACTATACAGACCGCCGCCGGCTCCATTCCGCACCCGCGCCCACGGTCCCGCGCGTCAGAACCAGCGGTAGCACTGCCACGAGCTGTCGATCTCCAGCGCCACCTGGTGGCCGTCGCCCAGATTCGCGACGCCCATGTGGTAGCGCGTGAGGATGAACAGCCCGTGGAAGTCCTCGAGCCCCCCCAGGAACTCGTCCACCAGCGCCGCGGGGACCGTCAGGGAGCCGTCGTCGTCGCTGTCACAGTAGATGCGATCGCGCGCGCCGCCGTGGTTCCAGGGGATCACCTCCAGCCGGACGCGATCCTCCCCCGCGGCAGTCCAGGTGACCTCGAAGTCCTCCCCGGGCCGGAGCAGGTGCGCCGGATCGCAGACCATGTCGTGCTCCAGCGGGTGCACCGCCCGGGCCGACACCGCGAACGCAGGCGTCGCCCCGCCGGTGGCGGAGAGCTCGACGGTGTCCCCGGCGGTGAGCGCGCCGGCCGGCACCTCCTGGGGCCAGTACGGGTCGGAGTCCCACTGCAGCGACAGCGAGGGCCCTGTCAGCGACAGCGCCCCTGCAGGGGCGAGCTCCGGGTACGCCTTGCACACCCCGTCGTCGGTATCGCAGTACTCATCACCCGGAGCGCAGTCCTCGTCGCAGACCGACCGCTCGAAGTGCAGCCAGCCGCACTCCCCGTCCTCGTCCTCCACCGCCCACTGGGTCGCCCCGTCGAAGGGCGAGTAGACCATGCCGAAGATCTCCCCCGGCCACGGCTGCTCGTAGAAACCCCACACCATCGCGCCATGGGCCGGGATCGGCTCGCCTTCGTAGGCCTCGTCGATGCGGTCGTTGATCTGCACGCCGCCGATGATCCCGGCCATGTCGACCACATCGTCGTCGTCGTCCGCCGCGTCATCGTCGTCGTCCGCCACGTCATCGTCATCGGCCGCGTCATCGTCGTCGGCAGCATCGGGACACCCGAGCGTCAGCAGGATCATCATCCACAGGGCCAGGACAGGAGCCGTCTTCATGGTCATTCCTCCTTGGGGTACTCGATCAAGCATCCCACGTGCCCACGAGCGGGGTCTGTACATGCCCTGATCCTCGCCAGACCCATTCTCCGCACCGGTGTTACCCTCCCCCCATGTCCTCCCTCGAACGCGCCATCGAGCTCGCCGCCGCCTGCCATGCCGGACAGACCGACAAGGCCGGCCAGCCGTACATCCTTCACCCCCTGCGCGTGATGATGTCCCTGGATTCGGACGACGCCCGCATCACCGCGATGCTCCACGACACCGTCGAGGACGGGGACTGGACCCTCCGCGGCCTGTCCGAGGAGGGCTTCGACCCCGTCGTCGTCGCCGCCATCGACGCCCTGACCCACCGCGAAGACGAGACCTACATGGACTACGTCCGCCGCGCCGCCGCCAACCCCATCGCCGTGGCGGTCAAGCGCGCCGACCTGACCGACAACCTCGATCTGTCGCGTATCCCGGACCCCACCCGGAAGGACCAAGACCGCGCCGACAAGTACCGCCGCGCCCTGGCCTTGATCGACGAGCTGACCCGCGACTCCTAGAGAACCCCCGCGGCCCTCAACGACGCCACCAACACCAGCGCGCACAGCACCCACGGCAACGCAAACGCCACCGCCAGGATGATCACCACCGTCGGCGCGTTGAACCTGTCCAGCTCCACCAGCGCCGTCTCCGGCCGCCCCGGGATCACCAGCACGTCCAGCGGCGTGCCCACCATGTCGTCCCACATCTCGCTACCGCGCGTGCACCCCACCTCGTGCAAGCTCCCGTCCCGGTCCTGCCACCGCACGATCGGGTGATACACGTAGTGCCCCACCCCCGACTCCCCCGCCCTCGTGCGCCGCACCCCGATGCACTTGCCCTCGATGGTCACCGCCCGGCGCAGGAAGATGAAGCGGCGACCCCACAGGTAGATGGCGAGACCCCATACGAGCAGATCGACCAGGCCGAAGATGGCGATGCCGATGCTCGAGATGATGATCTGTTCCATCTCGGGGGCCATGGGTTCTCCCCTCCGGTCTCCTCGTTCCCACGGTTCCCGTGGGAACGGATCAACCTCGCCGACGCTTTGCGTCGGCACAACTATCCTACCCCTGCGGGCACCCCCGCCTCCCCCCACCTGGCACGCCCGTTGCTTTGCTCCCCCTCCCGTGTGGGCTCGCGAATGGGATCGTCATGACTCGCTACATTCCGTCATTCGCCCTCTTCACCGCCGTGATCACCGCGGCCATCCTCGCCGGCTGCTCCTACGGCCAGGGCATCATCGCCACCGTGACCGTGTCCGAGGACGTGGTCGCCCTGTACACCGCCGACGCCCCCGGCATCGTCGTGGTCGAGCACGACGGGTACGGCCAGTTCATCGCCGTGCGCACCCTGTGCGGCGACGACGACGGCGAGGTCCAGTTCACCACCGAGTACACCCTGTCGGGCTGCGCCGAGGCCCACGAGGCCCGCGCGTACACCGCCCCCATGCCCGCGGACATCACTTGCAACGACGACCTCGTCGCCAATCCCACCGGCTTCGCCGAGGACGAGTGGGCCATCGACGTGGCCGGCGACTGGGTGCCGGTGTACGAGAATCACACCGATGACGATGGTTGCTTCGCCGAGGAGGGCGAGGGGGAGATCGCTCTGACCATCTGATCGCTTCCCCCCGGCCTGCTACCCTCCCCCGGTGACCTGGGTCCTCCTCTCCCTGCTCGCCGGCCTGGCCGACGCCACCGTCTACGCAGCCATGAAGAAGCTGCGCGAGGTGCCCCCGCACATCACCCTGTGGTGGCGCTTCACCCTGGCGTTGCCCGTCCTCGCCATCTTCCTGGCCCTCGACGGCATCCCCGAGTTCCAGCCCGGCCTGATCCCGGTGCTCCTCGTCTTCTCGGTCATGATCGCCGCGGGCAGCCTCCTGATCATCCGCGCCACCCAGGTCTCCCCCCTGTCCACGTCCATGCCCGTGCTGTCCTTCACCCCGGCGTTCCTGCTGTTCACATCGTGGGTGATGCTCGGCGAGCGCACCGGCCCCCTGGGCACCGTCGGCGTGCTGACGATCGTCCTGGGCGCCTACGTTCTCAACGTCCACCGCGCGTCGGTGGGCCTGCTCGCCCCCCTGAAGTCCCTCTTCACCACACCCGGATCGCTGTACGTCCTGGGCACTGCCCTCATCTACGCCATCACCTCGAACCTCGGGAAGATGGGCATCGAGCGGTCCTCGGCCACCTTCTTCATCGCCGCGTCCTACCTCGTCGTCTGCGTCGTCGTCCTGCCCTTCATGATCCGCGCGACGGCCAGGCACGGCGGCGTCTTCCGCGCCAACGTCCGTCCCCTGCTGATCATGGGCATCGCCGCCGCGGTGATGATGATCTGCTACGCCGTGGCCGTGCAACTGACGCTGGTGCCGTATGTGATCGCCCTGAAACGGACGAATGGGCTGTTCAGCGTGCTGTTCGGGGTGCTGCTGTTCGGGGAGGGGCGGATCAAGCAGAGCCTGCTGGGGGCGGGGATCATGTTCGTGGGGGTGTTGTTGATCACGTGGGCGGGGACGTAGTCGCGCTACGGGCCAGCGACGAGCTTCACATTCCCTCGCCGAGGATCAAGTACGCAGCGCCTGCGTGGCCGCCAGCGAGGTGGTTCCCATAGGCGCCGATCAGGATGTCTGCGCCCAGACTGCCATCGATCTCGCCCGCAGGAGAGACCGATGCTCCTGCGTACTCATCGGACCCTGTTCCGACCAGTCGGGCGTCAGCGAAACCGAGGGCCACATCCCCGGAGATGGGGCCGTACAGCAGATAGGCGATCCCGGAGTCGTTCGCAGATGCATCATGCAAGGGCGCTCCGACGAGAACATCCATGAAGCCGTCACCGTTGAGGTCACCTGCACTCGAAACCGAGGTTCCGGCGCCATCACCCACGGCCTCCCCTTGCAACGTGGCATCTGCTCCAGAGAGGTCGAAGGTGCCCTGGACCGGCCCGAGCACCAGATAGGCGATTCCCTCTCCAGCACCACCGGGCGCGGTCATCGCACCAACGAGGATATCGTCGTAGCCGTCGCCGTTGGTGTCACCACCCGAGGCAACAGAACATCCCGCGAGGTCGCCCTGGCTCTCTCCCATCAGCTTGGCGTCGGCGTTGGCGAGGGCGACCTGCCCCAGTAGAGGGCCCAGGAGCAGATACGCGGCACCCGCGTAGATTCCCGCTGTTCCTTCTCCAACTGCTCCTACCAGTACGTCGCCGAAGCCATCACCGTTGACGTCGCCGCCCGATGCCACGGAGCTGCCGGCCATATCCTCGGCAGATTCCCCCCAGAACTTGGCCGTGTAGGTCGCGCTCAGTTGCACGGCCCCTGGAGGAGGTTCAGAGAGCAGGTACACGGTCCCGGAGTCTTCGCCGCCGAAATCGCTCTGGTAGGCCCCGATCAAGAAATCTGAAGCGCCGTCACCATCTACGTCGCCGGCCGAGGCAACCGCCCGACCCGCTGAGTCTCCGGCGGCCTCGCCGATGAACTTGGTGCTGGCCTGGGACAGGTCCAGGGTCCCCGTGATGGAGCCCAACCATAGATACGCAGCCCCTGCCTCGACTCCTCCAGTCCCCTCGCCGGGGGCGCCGACCAGCACGTCAGCGAATCCGTCGCCGTTCACATCCCCAGCGCCAGCCACGGATGTGCCCGCCTCGTCGCCGGCAGCTTCACCCACGAACTCGACACTCGCGTCATCGAGGTCCACTACCCCCGTGACTGGTCCTCTCACCACGTAGGCTGCGCCCGCGCCAGTGCCACCGGAGCTCCCCCCCGGCGCACCGATGATGATGTCACCAAAGCCATCGTCGTCGACGTCACCAGCCGCAGAGACGGCGAACCCTGCCCAATCATCCGCGGCCTCTCCGTACAAGTTGGCATCAGCGGCGGACAGGCTGAGCGAACCGTAGATCCCACACGTGTTGGCCGTACCATCGCAGTCGTTGTCCGCGGCGTCGCCGCAGACTTCGACACCGGATGGATTCACGTCCTCCATCTCATCGTCACAGTCCCCGTCGCAGCTGCTGTATCCGTCTCCGTCTCCATCCGCCGGAGTCAGCGACGCGTCACCGTCGTCACAGTCCCCATCGCAGACCAGGAACCCATCCCCGTCGGCGTCCACCTCGTCGTCGGCGATGAGGCCGTCACAGTCGTTGTCCTGGCCGTCGCAGGCCTCCTCGGCGCCGGGGTACACGCTCGAATCCGCGTCGTCGCAATCGGCGTCCGACGATTTCCAGGTCTCGGCCCAGTACGCGCCATCGCCGTCGGCATCGACCAGACCGGTTCCGGAGAGGGTGACGATATGCGCTTCCCCGGGCTCGTACCGGTGATCCGAGGAGAAGATCTCCAGGTTCGCCGTCCACACCCCCGCCCCTGGCGGGTCGAAGGTAACGGACACCGGAGACAGGACATTGATGGTGTCTGGGGGGAGAGTGAACGGGGCCTGATGCTCCACCGTGAACACGCCCTCGTCGCAGCCGGTCACCACGATGGCCAGCAGTTCCAGGGGCACTGCTCCCCTGTTCCGGATCTCCACGTCCAGGGTGGTGGGTTCATCATCACGGACGTATCCAAAGTTCAACTCGTCGTCCGCGAAGATCTCCCCGCCAGTTCCCGGATCTGTCGTGTCGTCGTCATCGGCCGAATCGTCGTCATTGCTCTCGTTGGGACATCCAATGAGCAAGAGGAGCAACCCGACAAGCGCGATCCTCAGGGCGGTCGAAGACATGGTTCATCCCCTCCAGATCCAAGCAGTTGGATTCTACCATCGTGACTGGCCTGAGCGAGAGACCCACAAGGGGGGCAGTGGTAGGAATCGGCGGTGTGGGGCATCGGGAGCTCCCGGCCGAAAGTCACTGCCAGCCGAATGCCAGGCGCACCCGGCCGCCCAGGGAGAAGAACTGACTCCGCCCTTCGGACCGCGTGGGGACGATGGCTTGCGCGCGTTCCAGAGAGCGGAAGAGCTTGCTGACGGTTCCTTGCGTGAGTCCGAGGTGACGGATCACGTCCGCTTGTCTGAACTCATCCAGTCCAGATCCCACCAGAGTTGCGAGGTGACTGATCTCGGCGTCCGAGAGAGACCCCTGGAGTTGCTCGGTGTACAAGGGCGCCAGCACGACTCGAGCTTCTTCGATGCCTAGCGGCTCGGCGCCCAGAGCCCCCAGCGCGCGAAAGCACGCCTCGTCCAGCGCGCCGAACATGCCCCTCAGGTCTCCGCGGAAGAGCCCATAGATCTCACGGACGAGCGACTCCTGGACCGGCGGGACTACCTCCCCGTCTGGGAGTCGTAGCGCATCGAGACGCTTGTGAAGCAACAGCACCAGGTCGTCCAGGGACAGGGGTTCGAGGCGAACGGGTGGTGGAAAGATGCTCCTCACCTGGGCGTGAGTGTTCAGGATCCCTCCCCGGAACCCGTCGGTCGCCCCGAGCAACACGTGTACGCCCGGCACGAGGAAATAGTCTCGCGCATCACGGAACAACATGGCCGCCTCGGAAGGGTCGTCCTCCAGGTTCTCGAGGTTGTTGAGATGCACGACGATTCCGGTGATTCCCTCCGCGAGCGCCCCTTCGACGAGCCCGGCCAGCGCGTCGTGGAACTGGCTGGGTAGAAACGCCGGGCGCTCCCGCGGCTTGCTCCCACCGAACCCGCCACCGCTGCCCAGGACGGACACGCTCCACTGAAACGCGACGCGTTCGGTCTCCTCGACAAGCCTCCGCACCTCGCCGTACCCGGACACCGACTCGGGCTTCCCCGAGGGCAGCGAGAGACGAATGCTCCGTAGGATCCCCCTCAACATCTCCACGCCCAACATGGTAGCGGACAGATCGTGAGGAACCCTGCAATGCTGCGACGAGACGGCCATCCCGTGTTCTTCGTGCAGCCTCGCCTTGACCTGCTGGATGAACGTCGTCTTGCCGACTCCCGGCGGCCCGGAGATCACCATCCGGCTCGAGTCGCTCCCCAGAATCCGCTTCAAGACCTGTTCGGTCTCCTCAGCCCTGCCCACGAAGAGGTCGATCGGGCGTGTGCTCGTTGGAGACAGGTCGAGCGCTTCCTGGAAGAACGGGCTGGTCCGGATACCGAACGAATTCCAGATATTGGCGGTCATCATTCCCTCCCGTCGCACTGTAACGAATATTCACTGATTCGTGAACATTCGTCAAGGCCGGTCATCGGGAATGTTCTCGCGCCGCGCTCCTAAAACCACGACGAGCTGGACAGGGCGAGCGCGAGCAGGGATTCGCGCCGGTGAAACCAGGAGCAAAACCAGGAGCAAAACCAGGAGGATGTCAGACGGTGGTGAAGCCCGTCCGAGTCAGAGCGTTCCTCACTCGTCGTCATCACCGACGTAGATGATGTAGATCATGATGCCGTGCTCGCCTTCCGCCTCCACGGTCTCGGCGAGTTCCAGCAGCTCCAGCTGGCACGCCTTGATGCTCTTGCCCTCCACCTCGAGCTCCCGCGGGATGCCAGTCACCGTCACGCGACTCATCGGGCGGCCGTCCTCGTCGATCTCCTCGAGCACCACCGTCGGCGCCGCAGCCCGCCCGGCCAGCGCGTCCGCCCACGCCTCGAGCAGCCTCACCGAGATCTGACCGTCGTACAGCGTCACGCTTCCGGCCTTCTCGTCCACCGCCGCGGCCTCGAACTCACCATCCTCGCCGCCGCTGGCCCCCACCGTGATCACGAACTCCCCGGCCTCGGCCTTCAGCGACTGGGCCATGGCAGCCGGGCACAGCGCCACGAGGGTGAACAGAGCGACAGAAACGCCGACGATCGTCTTGTGAGTCATGGAATCTCCTGGAATGTGATTGCTTGCTCCCACGATTTCAGGATGCCCCGCAGGGCGGTGGTGGGCACTCACGCGGGTGGCACATGAAGTACAGTCGACCTCCTCCCCGCGACCGCGTAGGGTCATCCCATGCGCAAGCGCGACAGGCCACGCGTCCGCGTCGACCGCGACCACCAGCTCGGCTACTGGCCGCGAAAGCGGGTCGTGGCTTACCGCAAGGCCGACACTCCCGATCAACCGTTCAAGGGCGTGCGCGAAGCCTGGATCCTCTGCCGCATCCCCTCCTTCACCGACGACTGGACCATCGAGTCCATCGACACGAACCTGTTCATCTACGACTTCGTGCTCGCCGATGGGGATCGGCGCATCGAGGTCAAGGACGCGTGGGTGGACTTCTGGTCGAAGGAGTCGCGGCGAGGGAAGAGCCGGGAGGAACTCGAAGAGAGTGCCGCCAGGAACGGCTACCACCCCGTCCGCCCATGATCTCCACGGAGACCCACCCCATGTTCCTCTTCGACATCCTCCAGCTCCACCACCCCGACCTCCAGCCCCACCGCTGCAAGCTCCACCTCGCCGTCCATACCGGCGAGGACGATCCCCAGGAGCACTGGAAGCGGGTGCTGGGGAGTCGGGAGTTCGGGTACAACCGGAATTGAGCAGGCTCTCCGGCTTCCACCCTCGGCGCCGCAAGTCCCGGATGAGCCAGCCCACGATCGCGGTCCCGGCACTGGCCTGGGCCTGAAAGAGAATCGTCAGAATCGGCTGAGCGACGGTGAAGACGAGGCCGATGATCACGAGTAGAGCGTCCACGGTATCCTCCTGGCGTCTCAAGCCGATCCGATCGGTCCTTCGTAGATCTCCTCGGCGAACAGGGTCGCCTTGACCTGCTCGAACATCTCCCCCGTGCCACGGATGAGTTCCTCCCGGTCGGCCAGCCTGCGCTCGAGCATGTCCTCGGAGAGCGCCCTGAACCGCTGAAGGCATTCGTCGCGTGGCCCCACCTCGACCTCGCCGTCCACGAACGTGGGGATTCGCCCCGGGCTGACCTTGTGCAGCGTGGCCCATGTCGAGCCGCCCAGTACGACCCGGTTGAGCAGCAAGACGATGTGGTGCTCATCCCCGATCACGCACTCGGACTTGAGGACCACCGGCCAGCGGGTGCGGCCGAAGAAGTAGCCCTCTGCAGGCCCGAAGTAGCGGTCCCAGATCCCATCCCCTTCCTCGACCAGGGGGCCCGGCATGCACTGCATCCGGGGAATGTGGCACAGCACCCATCCCAGATCGTGGGACCGTGAGTGCACCGGCATGCGTCCGGAGGCCGGCTTCTCGTCTGTCCCCGGGACCTCGGCCCCGAGCTCCTCGATTACCCAGGTGCACCAGTCCAGCCAGTGCATGGTCTCCCTGGGCATCTGAAGGCCCATCTGAGCGCAGAAGGACGCTCGATGGATCGAGACGTAGCCCGTGCATGCGCTGAGGAACAGGTCCCCCCAGGTCATGTCGTCCCAGTCCAGGTCGGTGTCGTCGGTAACGATGAAGGGTCTGGTCATGATTCGAATCCTCTCCGGAGCCGGTTCAGCCCGACGTCCAGGTCCAGGACATCGCGAATCGAGGGATCGATCAACGCCGATATTTGTTACCGCCGGCACTTGCGAACGGCCGACGGTACTCGTGCTGGCGGTACTGGGGTTACCGCCGGTTCGAGGGCACGATCTGGCCCGCACCTTGCATCGGATTGGCCCCCTCCAGAGCGAGGCCATGCCAAGGCCAAAACGACGGAAATGGCAGCCGGCCAAGAAATCTGATCACGAAACACACATGTCGCGTTCTACTAAGGAAGGACAGCAACCTTCCCGCCCAGCTGTCGCGAGGAGAAACGACCATGCGCACCATCCATGTCCCGAAGCCGTCCTCCGCCTGGCACGTACTCGTCCATGGCCATCAGGACGGCTGGCAGGCGCTGTCCGACCTGCTACGGCCACCGACGCGAACCGCTCAGGAGCGACACTATGCGCAGCTCGTCAAGGCGCTGACACGGGCTGTCGGACTGGAACACAACTCGGCCGAAGACGGGGGATGGGCCACGGTGTGGACATCCAACTCCATCGAGGGAACCGACCTTGGAGAGCAACACTGGCGGACATGGATCTCCGTGGATGACGATCAAGGTGGCGAGCGGATGTTCGGTGCGCTGCTCAGGGCGCTCGACGAGCAGGACATCCCGTTCGACTCTGCCGCGTGCCGGGAGATGCTGCCGCCCGAGAGTCACCCCGTGCATGCTCGGTGGGGGACATGGTGCTTCGGTCCGCAGCGAGGGAGCATCAAGGCCTCGCTCCAGCCCGAGCACGGCGTAGTCGGGGTCGAAGTGGTGCGAGAAGCACCGCTCCCTTCCCTGAAGTGCCTCGCGTGCGAAGCGACGGCGAGCCCCATCCCTCGAATCCTCGGGTACCCCAGTCCTGAAGGCGAGCTCGGTGTCCTGCTCGGAGAGCTCGTCTACGGAACGTGCGTGGTGGGTGGGCCCATGGCCACGGCCGAATGCGGCGCGTGTGGGAAGGGGCTCGTGCCGGGCTCGGCTGACGAGGAAGAAGTCGTGGGATCGGTGACCGGTGGGTTCGCCCATCAGGCTCGGGTCGAGCGGTTCAGGCGCCTGATCGTGGGAGGACGGGCGGGCACCCTGGTCTGGACGCCCTACGCCACGCAGCGCAACGGCTGGTGGATGTTCTCCCTGAGCGCGGCCGTGAGGCAACGGCTCTCCGCTGCCTCCAACGCCGTTGTTGCTCTGAGACCTCGCGGGCTCCCGGCGCTGTTCGTTCCCTGGGCGCACATCGAGCCGATGACCGTGGACGACGAGCGCGAACGGATGGCGCTGCGCGTATCGAAGCGCGAACCCACGACGGTGAAACTCGGCAAGGCGACGGTGGACGCCGTGACCCACCCGGAGCGACTCACACCTCCACCACCCGCCCCCACGGCGCATCGCCATGGCGCTTCGGCGCGACCCACAAGACCGGATACGGAGGTCTGCGCGTGGGAAAGTGGCTGAACAGATCGGTGAGCCCCACGAACAGGTCCGGGCGGAGGCGTCGCTCGTCGAGCCACCGGAACACGGGGCGGTGGTCCGTGCCGCCACCCCCGCGGAACCGGGCGTGGCGCAAGAATGACGCGATCTCCACGTCGTCCACGGCCTGCTGCACCCTGGCGTCGGCGACGAGCAAGGTCATCTCCTCGACCTCCTGCGACAGGGCGTGCAGCTCGGCGGCGATGTCGTCGAGCAGCTCGTCAGAGATGCTGCCCGAGGTGTCCACGGCCACGACCACGCAGCCCGCGCGCTCCGAGTGGATTCCAGGGACCAGCAGATCCTGCTCGAGGTACCGCCGGTTGGGCCGCGACAGGGCGTAGTCGTCCCGAGCGGTGGCCTGGCCGGCGTAGCTGCGGAAGAGCCGCTGCCAGGGTACGCGACGGCGACCTGCCCCCTGGATATCCCGCACCAGAGCCCCGGGCAGGTGCCCGGCCTGGTCCTGTCGCGACCAGGCCTCCACCGCCGCAGCGACGCGGCCGTGCAGCTCCTCGCGCTCGGCCGAGGAGAGCCCCCGGGGGAGGTGGACGTCGATCCCACCGCCGTGATCGGTCACGTTGGGGACGACGACGCGGCCCGGCAGCACGGTGTTCTCGCCGCCGCCACCAGATCCGCCCGACTGGATTTCCAGCGTGAGCGTCACGCTCACCGGCTCGGGCAGCTCCTCGGCGGCGAGGTACTCGTAGATGGCCTCGGCGATCTTGCCGTCCCAGCGGGTGTCCAGGAGGATCTGGATGTCGCCAAGTCCCTCGATCTTGCCTTGAGGGGGGTCGTACAGCGCCCGGCCCGGCCGCGCCGGGTGCTGGATCTGCGACACGATCCGGTTGATGGCGTAGTCGGTGGCGCAGTTCCACAGCTGGGGGTTGCGGCCGCGCTCGCGGTCCTGGGTGGCGTAGAGCTGGTGCCCGACCTCGTGGGCGAGCACGAAGCCGAGCTGCTCGTGGCTCAGGTGCCGTGTCTTGAGCGGGTTGAACCAGATGTGACGCACGCAGTCGGTCGCCGCGATGCCCTCCAGCTCCGGGGCCGGCACCACGTGGACCTGCAGCAGCAGGTATCCCCAGAACGGGTGCATCTGGAGCATCTGCATCCGCAGCATCGACACGCGCTTCTCCTCGGCGGCGATGACGGCGTCGAGGTCGGGCGCAGCGCGGCTCATGCGTACAGCCCTGCGTGGACACCCGCGAGCTGCGACGCCAGGGCCCGGTACTCCGGGACCCCCTTGAGCCGGGAGCGCAGCTCGGCGTCCACCTGGCGCAGGAACAGGAACACGTACTCCATGTCCAGCCCAGGCGACCGCAGGAACTTGACCACGTTGGGCAGGTCCCGGTCGCGCGCCTTGCCCTCGTGGTTGAGCCAGGCGGCCACGGCGTAGATGGCCGCGTACACGTACGAGGGCTCGGCCTTCTTGCCCTTGCGGAAGTCCTGGGCGTGGCCCTTGCGGATGATCCGCGCGGCGTTGACCCGGCGGTAGATCCGCAGGTAGCTGTCGAGCTTCTCCGCCGCCACCACCCCCACGCACGCGGCCACGGCCCGCTTGCGCAGCTCTTCGGGGCTGCGACGATAGACCTCGCTGGCCATGGCCCAGCTACGCGGCGTGGGGAACGCCATCTCGCCGTCGTTGTCGTACAGGGCCGGCTCCCCGTGGCGGCCGATGTAGGCCAGGACCGCCTCGTGGACCCCCTGCTCGGCGCCCCACTCCAGCCACGACCGCGCGTCCACGCGTAGCGTGAAATGCGCGAAGCGGTTGCACAGCGCCGAGGACAGCTGCGTGACGATGGCGTTGTCCTCTTCGAGGTTCCCCGCCGCCATCACCACCGTCCCCGGGTGGAACCGGAACGGCCCGACCCGCTTCTCCAGCACGATCTGGTAGGCCGCGGCCTGGTGCAGCCGCGTCACCGCGGCGTTGACCTCGTCGAGGAAGACCATCACCGGCTCCTCGCTGGCCTGCCGCACCCAGTCGGGCGGGAACAGCGACAGCACCTTCTTCCTGCGGTCGGGGAAGTACACTCCACCGAGCTCGGCCGGGTCCCGCTGGGCCAGCCGGATGTCCACCATCGGCAGGTCCATCTTCTCGGCCAGGCCAGCCGCGAGAGTCGACTTGCCCACTCCCGGGTGTCCCCGCAACAGCACCGAGATCCCGGCGCTCAGCGTCGCCTCGATCAGCGGCCCCAGCTCCGCGTGGGTGTACCCCTCGACGAGCTGCGGCGCGGCCTTCTTCTTCTTCCTCGCAGGCATGGCGTCTCCTAGAGCATCACGTCGAGCAGCTGGTACTTCAGGTCCTCGTGCTTGAGCAGCACCGCGATCACGTGCTTGCAGTACCCCCCCGTCACGTCCTTGCGGTGTTCCGCGTCCGGGCACGTGCAGCTCGGCGGTCCCGACCAGTCCTCGAACACCCGCACCTCGTAGGGCCGGGTCCCACCTTCGAGCGCAAACACCTGCACCCCCTCGGCCACCCCCTTCACCTCGATCCGATACCGCTTGATCACGTCGTGCGCCGCGCGCAGGAACCGCTGGTCCCGCGCACGGATGTCGATGGTCACCTGCCTGTCCGTCATGCCCTGGCCTCCGTTTCCCAGCACGTTCACGGGCGCCCGATATCGGACCCCGTCCACCCAGACCACACCCTCGGCGCAGCGCTGGTTCAGCCACTGCGTCCACTCGACCAGCAGATACCGCTGAACGCTGGCCTGTCGGCCGAACCAGACCGACGCGTACACGTAGAAGCTGCGACTGTTCACCTCGCGCACCCGATACACCGCTCCCAGCGCCCACTTGTTCAGCGGCGAGGCTCCGGGCGAGTAGTCCGCCCGGTCGAGTACGAACACGATCATCCCGCGCTGAGGTGCCTTCATCTCGCCCTCTTTCACGACTGGTTCTACCGTCTGGGCTGGACAGCGGTTGTCACCGACAGGCCGTTCCCGCACAATCTCCCCTCGGAGGTCCCCATGCCCGGTACCAAGCCCACGTACTCCGACGGCATCCAGATGGTGCAGATGCTCCAGTGGCTCGAGGCCAGCTCCAACCGTCAATTGCGGATCAACGCCATTGCCGAGCGGATGGAGGTCCACCGCCGCACCGTGATCCGCTATGTGGACGCCCTCAACGCCTCGGTGGACAACGACCTGGGTGAGCCCATCGTCGAGCGGGTGGGCACCGGCGTGCGGGCCGTGGCCAAGCTGGGCCAGCGGGTCCAGCCCCTGTCCGCGCGCATCTTCCAGTTCGCGGCCGTCTACGCGGCCACCCGATCACAGGAATCCGGTGGGGGTTCCCTGCTCAGCGACGCCACGGGCCCTCTCCTGGAACAGATGGAGGCTGGCTTCGAGATGAACCTCCGGCCCATCGCCCGGCGCGTCCACGATGCATTCCACCACGTGCCGTTCGGACCCAAGGACTACCGGGCCAACCAGGACGCCCTCGACGCCGTGGTCCGCGGCGCCCTGTACCACCGGCCGGTGACGATCCGGTACCGCACCCTCGACGGATGGAAGATCACCAAGAAGATCGAGCCGTTCACCCTGCTGACCTACCGCGACGGCCTGTACGTTCTGGCGCGACAAAAGGTGAAGAAGGGCCCGCGCATGCGGCTGTACGCGGTGGATCGCATCCTCGAGGCGGACCTGCACCGGAAAGAGGAGTTCAAGGTCCCGGCCGGCTACCGGCCCGAGGACTTCTTCCGCGGATCGCTGGGCCTGTGGCAGACCGACAAGCGCGCCCAGCGCATCCGGATCGCGTTCGACGCCGACGTGGTCGCCGTGGTCAAGGAGCGCCAGTGGCCGGGCATCGAGGGGTGGGAGGAGCTCGACGACGGGCGCTGGGCCCTGGATCTCAAGGTGCCCGTCACCCCCGAGGTCGTCACATGGATCATCACCTGGGGCCGCGCCGCCGAGGTGCTCGCGCCCAAGACGTTGCGGCGGCGAGTGCAGGGTGAGCTGAAGGCCGCGCTGGCCCAGTACAGCTAGAAAGGGATGTCGCCGTCCGAGGCGTCATCACCAGGCGTCCACTCCCAGGTTCGCTTCGCCACCCCGCAGAGATCGCTGTCCTGGTCGAACCACGGACCGAACAGCACCAGGTACACCTCGAGACGAGCGTCCCGTGCACGCCCGACGAGCCCCTCGTCCACCCCACCGTACCCGTCGGTCAACACCAGGATCCTCCGATACCGCTGCTCCAGCGCGTGGTCGAGGATGCAGTCGAAGTCGGTCCCGCCCGTGGTCTCGTACCTGCCCTCGGCCAGGTCCCCCAGCAGCGCCGTGGACACCTGGTTCGAGAACACGTGCACCCGGTCCCCCACGTGATCCTCCAGGGCCGTGCACAGCCGAAACAAGAAAGGCAGCTGCTCGTCCATGGACCCCGATCCGTCCACGTACAGCTGGACCCGCTGGTCGTCCTCGATCTCCTGCTCCAGCGGCGCGGTCCAGAACAGCGGCGTGCAGCCCAGGGCCAGGCTCAGCGCCTCGGACCGTCCGAGGCGGCCCACCACCCCCCGTTCCGCCGTGAGCGCCTTGCGCGTGACGGGATGATCCGGGTCGGCGTCCATGGCCAGCCGGATGGCCGCGAGCAGTGGGGCGGGATCGGGCTGGCCGTCGTCGAGCTGGAGTTCCTGCAGGCGCAGGAACTTGCCGTGGCCGCCGTGGATGCCGAAGACCTCGGACAGGATGCGGGCGTCGCCCTTCCACTGGACATCCCTCAGCTCGTGGTCGCCCAGCAGAATGGGGACATTGCCCAGGACCAGCGGGAGCTCCTCGGCCATGGCGTCGCAGAACTGCGGCCAGAACTCGGCAAACCCCTGCGAATCCAGCCAGGCGTTGAGGTACAGCTCGGCCACGGCCGATGGTCGCCGTACCCCCACGCGGTTGAGCGCGTCCTTGAGCAGCCCGTGAAGCTGGGAACGTGCGGCATAGGTCGGCCCGAAGCGGCCGGTGCGGGGGTCGACAGCGAGCAGGTCCTCGACCTCTGCGCAGCCGTGCTCCCGCAGCAGCACGATGGGCGGCAGGAGCAGCATCTCCGGGAATGCGTTGGGCCGATACAGCCGCTGCAGATACGGTGCCCCCTCGCCGTCGAACCACATCCGCTCCAGCTGGGCGTCCACGAACATGTCCAGGGCCAGGCCCAGCAGGGTCCTGGTGGTGAAGTCCAGGTGCACGAACCGCGACAGGTCACCGCGGACACGATGCAGGATCTCGTGGGCGAGCAGGTGCAGCGCAGAGTCGTCCTCGAGGACCTTCTCCGCCACGAACTCCGGGTCCACCTCGATCACCGCGCCACGGCTCGACGCCCTCAGCCGCGCCGAGCCCACACCGGGCGCCTCTTGCACGCGCAGGCAACCACCGTCACTGTCCAGCAACCACATCAGCAGGTTCAGCGCCCGGCGGCCGCGCGGATGATCCATCCGACGTCGCGCGGCCTGCAGCGCAGCAGGCAGGAACTCGGCAAACCTCACGCCGTCACCTCGGGCGTCGGGAGCGCTCCGACGAGCAGCGAAGCGCCCGGCGGCTCCACGTGGGCGACGGGCGGGTTCTGCGGCAGGTAGGTCCCGCCCACGGTCCTCGACAGCACCGCGCGCACGGCGGCGGGGTCGTCGATCACGGGGAGGTCCGTGGACAGTCGCGTCGGATCGGACAGCAACCCCGGCTCCACCAGGAAGCACGGCGGGAGGCTCTCGTCCACGTCAGCAACAACGTCGTTGCACTCCATGTGATCCGGGACACGCAGCACGAATCTCGGCCACAACTCGGCCATGGGCACGCGCCCGCGGGCCGAAGAGGAACACGCCGTACCATGCTCGTCGAACCGCCTGTAGACCGCGTCAGGCAGCCTGTCGTATGCGCTGTACCTGCGTGTGACCCCGCGATCGACGTGGATCACCTGGCTGTTGTGCCCCGATCCCACGATGAGCCACTCGCAGTAGGGGACCGTCAGATCGCCCACCGCCAGCGTCCGCTCGATGGCCACGGCCAGGGCCTCGCTGCGCGACCGGCAGTAGTACGCGTGCCCGGGCCGGTCCAGGCGCACCCAGCCGTGGTTTTCCAGGTCCAGATTGTCGGCTTCCACCAGCGGCAGCGCCGGGCCGGGCCCGCACGTGTCGCCCTTGTCGACGAACGCCTCGAGCGCGACCCGCCGCTGCGCCACGGTCGTGCGACCACGCTGGATCTCCCGCAAGCGCTCGTCCAGCGCGCTGCTCCCCACCGGCGCCCACCGGGCCAGCAGGAAGTCGATCAACGCCGAGCGGGACGCGTACGCGATCAGACCATCGAAGCTCTCGGTGCCGTCGTCTCCTCGCAGGGACACACGGCCCGGTACCGGGTCGTACAGCCGACGACGGCGCCTGAACCTCCTCCCGCGCCGGCGACAGAGATAGCGCCCATCCGCCGCAACCGCCGAGGACTCCTCCAGCGCCCCGAACTCCTCCTCGACCGCGTGGGCGAGGGACACATCCACACACGCCGCCTCCAGCACGTCCACGTAGGGCCTACGCTCCCTGAGCCTGTAGCACGTGATCTTCATGACGGCCTCCCCTCCTTGCCGGTCAGGCCTTCGCTCACCTCGGCCCGCTTCTTCCCGGCCATGTCCACGTCCGCCCGATCGTCCACGTCCCCCACCCGGTCCCGCGACAGCTCGATGGCCGCCCGCGAGGCCAGCCAGTCCAGGTCTCCGGAGAACGCGCGCGGATCCTTCGCCACCTCCTGGGCCAGGTCCGCCACCTCGTCCCAGTCCGAGCTGTGCAGCCCGGACACCGCCCGCCACGAGTCGAAGATGCGGCTGACCACGTCCAGGGGCATCCGCGCGTGGTGCCTCGCCGCCACCTCCACCAGCCGCCTCAGCGCCGGCACCGACTCCCCCCAGCGCCGGGCGCTGACGCCGGCCTCCTCCCCCAGCGGCCGCACCACCCGGCTGACCACCTCGTGGTGGTCCTCCTCCCCGAGGTCACCGAGCGCATCCTCGTACTGCTCCACCATCTGTTCCAGCGACGTCTGAGCGAACACCGAGCACGCCGCCTGGCTCCCCGCGCCCTTCGCCCCTTCTTCCCCGGCAAAGCTCTGCTCCCACGCCGCCAGGTGCACCGGGTACAGCACCGTGCTCGGCACCGCCTCGTCCAGCGCCGGCCCCGGCAGCAGATGTCGCACACAATCGAACAGCGCGCCCTCGTCCGGCACGTCCTTGCCCCGCACCCGGTCCACCGCCATGCCCGCGGCCAGCGCGCGATACATCAACGACAGCCGCCTGCCGTCCAGGTCGATCTTCTGGGCCCTCAACAGCGCCTGGAAGCTCCTCACGTAATCCACCAGGGGCGGGCCGTACTCCTCGACCACCTCCCCCAGTACGACCCTGGACTCCTCCACCACCCGCGCGATCCCCTCCCCCGCCTCGATCCGGTCGCCCTGCCCGTTCCAGACCTCCTTGCACCCCGGCGCGTCCGCCGCCGTCACCGTGCGGATCACCGCATCCACCTGCTGCGCGGTCATGTCCTTCACCGTCGGCATCGTCACGATGTAGGCGAACCGCCCCACCAGCGCCGGGTCCAGCGTCCTCGCCCCCAGGTAGCCGGGGGGGTTCATCGCCCCGAACACCATCTTCAGCGACTCCACCGCCTGCCCCATCACCCGCCGCGATCGGACGACCTCCAGCCACTTGTTCTGCATCGCAGGTGCGGCACGCGACAGTTCGTCCACCAGCACGAACTCGACACCCCAGATGGAGATCTCGGTGGGGACGTAGCCGAGCTTGCCCTCGCCGAGATCCCGAGGGTTCGGGAAGCCGATGATGTCCTCGAACAGCGCCTTGGACGCGTCGTACGCGCGGAAGCGCATCGCCAGGGCGTCGGCAAGGGCCTCGGCCATCGCGGTCTTGGCGGTACCGTGCGCGCCCACCAGCAAGAGCGGATCGCCCGTGACCAGCGACGCCAGCACGGGCGTGGCAATGGTCTCCATCCCGTACAGGCCGACGGCCTCCAGGGGATCACGGCGGATACGCTCGGAAAGGGACTGTGACACGGGGGCCACGGCCACGGGCGCCGTTGCGGTGTCCTCGAACATGACTCACCTCCATGAGATGGGGTGAGTGTAGGGGTGGGGCTGGACAGGGGTTGTCCAGGAAGAGCCGGAAGGTTCGTGTAGGATTCACGAACACGAGGGAGCCGAGCCCATGCGATATGTCTTCGTCCGCCACGGCCTCTACAAGTACGAAGGGATGCCCGATTCCGAGAAGGACGACAAGGCGCTGGAACCCCACGGGGTGAAGGGCGCACTCGGAGCGGCGGACTACCTCGCAGGCGAGCACATCGTGCCCGACCTCATCCTCGTGACCCTCAAGCGACGCACGGCCCACACCGCCGAGATCATCCGCGACGCGCTTCAGCTGCCGGACGTGCCCCTCCATCGCACGAGGTCCGGGCACAGAGGCCGCAAGACCGTTCCCAGGAAGCTCGAGGAGTGGATCGACCATCACGACATCGGCGAGTCGCAGACCCTGATGTTCGTCGGCCACGGCAACAGCCAGAACGCCCTGCGGTCCTTCTTCGACGAGGGCGCCAAGCCCCCATCCGACGGGGTCAGTCACTGCGCCGTGCTGATCCTGGACGTCCGCGGGCGCGGCAAGGAGATGCAGATCCGCGGCAAGACGTTCGATTCCGGGCTACCCGTCCCCTGACACCCCGCCCCTAGGAATCCTTGCTGGAGCTTGCCTCGCCATTCTCTCCGGCTGCCTTCCTCGCCTTCTGCCTGATCTGGTACATCTGCAGCGCCAGCCCACCCGCGAAGTACTCCAGCCACTCCGTGTAGTCCCCCGTCCGGTCCGCAGTGCGCAGCGTGGCGTAGTAGTTGTCTCGATTCTTGTTGTAGTAGCTCGCCAGGTCGAACAGGTACTTGTAGTCGTACCCGCGCTGGTACAACAACGCTGTCGTGAGCATCCTCGCGGTCCGGCCGTTGCCGTCGACGAAGGGATGGATCCACACGAGGCGGTGCTGCAAGATCCCCGCGACCAGCACCGGGTGCGTCCAGCCGTCGACGACCCCCCGGCGGACCTGCGCCGGCGTCGGCTTGTGCTTGCAGCCATCGACCCAATCGAGCAGCTCGCGCAGCTCGTCCTCGACCCGGCCCCAGGGTGGCGGCTGGTGGTGGACGACCGTCTCCTCGCCCTGCACATCCCCTACACACACGTCTTCGCGTCGGATCTGGCCGGCGAAGCGGTCCCCGCCACGGACGCCCTCTACCAGGCGACGATGGATATCCCGGAGATCACTGATCCGGAACGTGTACTCGCGCGCACCGCGGAGATCCTCGATGGCGCCGAAAACACCGAGGTAGTTCAGGAACTCCTTCTCCGAGTCACGCAGCTCCCGTTCTCTCGGCTCCTTGATCAGCTCGAACGCCATCTCCAGCGTCAGGGAGTTCCCCTCGATCTGCACGCTCGCAAGGGCGTCCTCGACCCGCACGGCCTGGCGTAGCTCACCGACCCATTCGGGCCGCATGCGTACGGCCGAGAGCATGCCGCGGGTGCGTTCGATCGCGACCAGCTGGCGCTGGATGCGGGGAGTCAGTCGATAGGTGGGTTCGAACATGTCGTGGTCCTCGTAGGGAAGTGCATCGCGTACGCTACTCCGGTACGCTCTCGTTCTCCACCTCGGGCACAGGGGACACCCCTGGATCGGCGGCGACCAACCGAGGACGACGGAGGGGGCTCGAGCATGCAGACCACTCGGAGGCTGAAGTGAAGATCCACGTCGTTCCCGATCTATCGGGGAGTGCATGGACCGGACCGCGGCAACGCGGCGCCGGGACCTTCGGAGAGCTGTGGGCGGGCCAGGGGGGGCTGCTGAGTACGGTGGAGACCGCCCTGGGGCTCGCCGGGCCCGAGGTGTCACAACAGGAACGTGCGGCGTCGGTGGTCTCTGCGGTTCGCGAGACGCTGGGGTTCTGGTCCGAGTCGGCCGAACGGGACGCTCTGGCCGTGGCCGGCACGCTGCTGGAGTGGCGAGATCGCCTGGCGCTCGATGGATGGGATGGCTCGGTGACGGAGGGCCGCCTGGGTGAGCTGTGGGCAGTGACCCGCGACGCGCTGCCCGGGTTGCCGGATCGGCTGTGGGCGGCGCTGGCTGGTCTGGCCGAACACGAGGTAGGCCTCGAGCGAGTGACCGTGGTGGAACGCCGGGAGGAACTCGGCCTGCCGTGGCGGCGCCTGCTCGACGCGCTGGAGGCGCAGGGTGTGGTCGTGGAGGAGGCGATCCTCGAGGGCGCGACGGCGTCGGGGGACCTGCAAGGGGCGCGCGACAAGGGGCTCGAGCCGAGCGGAGACGCCTCCCTGCAGCTGGTCCGGCCAGCGCACCCGGCACGTGCAGCCGAGGAACTGGCCGCGGCCCTGGCTTCACAGAAGGACCTCTCGAACACGGTGCTGATCGGCAGCGACGCGATCCTCGACGCCGCATTGCGCCGGCACGGGTTGCCCACCCTGGGATCGACCCACCCCGAGCCGCAGCAGCTGGCCAACCTGCTGCCGTTGGTGGTGCGCCTGGGATGGAAGAACGCGGACCCGCAGCACGGCCTGGCGCTGTTCGAGCAGCGCGGCGGACCCGTCCCGCGGAAGGTCGCTCGAGCGTTGCTCCGGGCGATGGGGGAGTGGCCGGCCATCCGTGGACGCGGGTGGAACGAGGCGTTGACCGACGGCCTGGCGGAGATCGAGGACGAGGCCTATCGCAAGAGAGTCGAGGAACGCCTCGACGTGCTGCTCTCCGAGGCAGAAGAAACGTCGGGGTATCCGAAACAGGCCCTCGAAGAACGCGCACGGGTCATGGACCGATGGCTGATCTCCCAGCACGCGAGTAGCACCCCTCCACCGGGGCTGGGTGCTGCGAGGGCACAGATCGACACGCTGCAGAAGCTCCTGGCCGCCGAGCCGGGAGATCACCTGTCGCGGGTGGCCGTAGACCGGCTGCTGGATCGCGCGACGGCCGCAGCAGGGGAAGAGCAGGCCTGGCCGTCCCAGGCGGG
>CAZLEO010000006.1:0-12062 GCA_964558555.1 uncultured Rickettsiales bacterium
CGAGGCTGAAGACCCCGGGCGCGCGTGAAGACGAACGCGCCGGTGGTGAACTTGGTGTTGGTCATGGAAGCTCCTTGACGGTAGGAATCGTTCTGCGTTGGATTGTCCTGATTCTTATGCCGTCGGAAGAGCAGGGTATTTCAGGGGATTCTGGCTGCGCAGACGCGAAGGTTGAGGCTGGGTCTCCTTTTGTCGCTCAGCCCGGTGCAGGTCGAGATGGTCTGCATCGCGGTGGGCAATCCCAACCTCTCAGGCCATCAGGTGCATCTGCTGCTCGGCGTCCACCGCTCCACCCTAACCGGAGCCTCCGCCAGCGGCAGCAGGCCGGCCCCGGCGCTGTGCCGTAGGCCGGGGGGGATCACATCAGTGCGGCCCGGGCCGGGCGGAACGGCCCACTACGCACCTCTGCCGAAGGGACACGGTTCAGCCACCAATCCCTAGCCTCATTTCTGTGAGGGCGGGCCGAATATCAGGCCAAAATCCTCAACGCACAACTAGGCATTGCACTTGGCGTAGTCCACCCTCCCGCCTAGCTGCTTGAAACGAATCAGGGCCTTCCTTTCGGCCTCGGACTTCGAACTGGCCTTGACTTTAATCCAGCCCCCCGTGGGCTTCCCCTTTACATATCTGTAGCACTCGTAGGTGTGCTCGCCAGCCCAAGCTGTGCCGATGTTGAGCACCAAAACTGTTGCCATCAAGAAAGCCACCATCAACAGACGCTTCATGAGTTCCTCCCCAAAAGGTCGTAGAAAGAATAGCCTGACAGAGGTCAACTAGTTCGCACTATATTATAGCGGAAAGGCCATCATCAAACGAGTGACGAGCGCAAAACGGCTATTTGCACATACAACGAGGGACCTGTGACCCAGTCAGACAAGGAAAAAATCCCGTGTCCAAGCTGTCATGAAACCATCTCGAAAGGCTTGGAAATATGCTCTGAATGTGATGCGCCCCTTGGTGCTGAACCACCAGCGGGCATGAAGTTCTGCCCTTACTGTGCGGAAGCCATCAAATCCGAGGCTATCCGCTGCCGGTATTGCAAGGGAGACCTTGCAGAGCCAAGTAGAGCCAAGCCCACCCCACAGGCACGATCCCTTGAGGGGAAAAAGCTGATGCTCAGGAAGTCCACGCTGGCAACAGTGGCCTTGCTTGTCCTGCTGGGCGCGGTCGCCAGCTACTTCCTCTGGTTCCAGGAGCCGGACACCCGCCCGGGCTGCACGGCGACCAACCTTGCCTACTGCGAGAAGGAAGGGAACCGGCTTGTCGCGAAGGGCCGGCCAGATCGAGCGTACCCGTACCTGGCCTTCGCGGCCCTGCGCGGCCACGAGAAGGTCGACGCCGTTCTATTGGACAAGATCCTGTCCGAATATATTGTCGGCCGCGAGCAGCTCTCCACGCTGCTGGACAATGCATGCCAGCGCGGTGCTCTGGCCGCCTGTTTCGCGCGGGCCCGCCTCTCTGGAAACGAGGGTGGTGCGGAGGCGAGGCGATACCTCTCACGCGCCTGCGATGGCGGAGACGCCCCCGCGTGTGGCGAGCTTGGCCGGGTCCATTTGCGGGGGTTGTGGGGCAACGCCACGAACCCGTCCAAGGCGGCCTCGCTCTTTCGAAGAGCCTGCACCAACGGCGAACACCGCTCATGCATCCAGCTCGGCGAGCTGCTCGACTGGGGAGCCGCTGGTTTGGCGGCGGACGGCAAGGAGGCAGCGCGTCAGTACGAAAACGCATGCCGGGGGGGCCTGGCCAGGGGATGCCTCCTGGCGGGGGAGCTGTACGAGTGGGCTACAGGCGGGCTTGCCCGTGACGAGAAGCGCGCATCGGAGCTGTACAAGAAGGCCTGCACCGAGGGTGAGGCGCGGGGCTGCTTGCGCCTCGGGCAGATGCATCAACACGGCCTCGGCGGGCTATCGCGTGATGAGGCGCGCGCCGCGGAGTTGTATTCCGCGGCGTGCAAGGGCGGCGACTCCCAGGGGTGCTTCAGGTCCGGGAGTTGCAAGATGGGGGAGACGTCCGCGAGCAGCAGGGCCGAGCCATGCGGGTGGGCCCTTGTTCCGGCAGCGTCATTCACCGCCGGCAGCCCTTCAGACGAGCCTGACAGGAGTGAGAACGAAAAGCAGCACATCGTGCACATCACGCGGCCGTATCTGATGAAAGTGACGGAGGTAACCCAGGGGGAGTGGCAGGCTGTGATGGGGAACAACCCCTCGTACTTCAAGGCATGCGGCGCGAGTTGCCCCGTGGAGAACGTCACCTGGTATGACGCCGCCGCTTACTGCAACAGGCTCTCCGAGAAGCACGCGCTGGAGCCGTGCTACTCGCTTTCTGGATGCGACGGCTCGCCCGGGGAGGGGATGAAATGCAAGAAGGTGGAATCCCGCAGGATCGGGTGCAAGGGTTACAGGTTGCCCACCGAGGCCGAGTGGGAGCACGCCGCGAGGGCCGGGAGCCGGACCGCGATCTATACGGGAGGGATAACGCTCAAGGGATACCGAAACGCACCCGAGCTGGATGCCGTGGCCTGGTATGGAGGAAACAGCGGGGCAAGCTACAAAGGAGCAATTGACTGCTCTGGATGGAAGGAGAGGCATCACAAGGCGAGCATGTGCGGGACCCAGCCCGTGGCGCGGAAGCGACCTAACCGGCTAGGCCTCCATGATATTTTGGGCAACATCAGGGAGTGGTGCGGGGACTGGTACGGAGCCTACACAATGCAGCCAGCGACAGATCCAAAAGGTCCGCCAGCAGGCTCGGCCCGGGTGTCTCGTGGCGGTGGCGGGCACAACTACGCCTACGCCGCCCGGGCTGCCGACCGCGGCTCCAACGGCCCCGGCTACCGCTACTACGGCCTGGGTTTTCGCTTGGCCAGGTCCGTTCCGTAGGAATGGAGCATAACCCTTGTCCCTTGATCTCTTGCACCCTTGGGCGCGCCCGGGGAGCGAAGCGCCGGGAAGGCCCCGGGAGGAGCCGGCCGCGCAGCGAAGCCGGCGACCCGGGCCGACCGGCGTGAAGCGGCGGGACGTCCACCGCGGTCGCGGGCCCGGGAAAGGGGGTGCAGGGGGTCTCCCCTGCCGGGGCTCGGGGCGGCGCCCCGACCACAGTTGTTCTTCTGCTGAAAGGAACCCATGAAGGTCAAGGTGTTGACCCTGCGCTGGAGCGACGAGGCCGGCGGCCTGGATAACCGGGAGCTGGAGGCGTTCATAGAAGGGCACGCCGTGGTGTTGGAGGTGGCCGAGCACTTCTTCATCCACGACAAGCAGCCCACCCTGGTGCTCACCCTGAGTTACCGCGACGAGGCCCCGGATGACAGCCGGCGCGGCAAGGGCGCTGGCAAGGAAGGCGAAGCGCGACCGGACCCCCGCAAGGGCCTCGACCCGGCGGAGCGCGCGCGCTACGACGCGTTGCGCCGGTGGCGCAACGACATCGCAAAGCGCGAGGGGAAGCCGCCGTATCTTGTCCTCACCAACCGCCAGGCCGCCGCGCTGGCGCGCAAGCCTCCCACCAACCTGGCCGATCTGCGGGAGGTCCAGGGAATCGGCGAGTCAAAGGTGGATGCGTTCGGCGAGGAGCTGCTGGCCTGGTTCGAGGCCATGGCCGGCGAGGGCGTGGTGGAGCAGGAGCAGGTGACCGGCGATGCCGGCTGAAGAGCTGCCGCTGTACTCCCTCTGGGAGCAGGTCCTGGACGACCTGCTCGACCGCACCATGAAGTTCCCGAAGTCCGTGCGCTTCACCCTCTCCGGCCGCATCGACAACCTGGCCCTGGACATCCTGGAGCACATCGTGGAGGCCCGTTACAGCTCGGGTCGGCGCAAGGCCGAGGTGCTGCGCCAGGCTGACCTGGCCCTGGCCAGGCTGCGCGCCCTGGTGCGGGTTAGCCACGGACGCGGGCACCTTTCCCACCGCGGCTACGAGCATGTCTCCCGAGGGCTGGACGAGGCGGGTAGGATGCTGGGCGGCTGGCGGCGGCAGCAGGCCGGGTGATGCCCCCCCGGGGGCCATGCTTCGCCCGCGTGGCCTGCTTTTCCGCCCTGGTGCGCGCTGCCGGGGTTGCCTCAAGGGGCCACCGCCGCTCCACCGAGGTGGCGGACTACCTGCTGGAGGTGGAGGGCAACTGCCTGACACTGGAGCGGGAACTACAGGATGGGAGCTACGCACCGGGGGCCTACCGCACCTTCCGCATCCGCGACCCCAAACCGAGGGTGATCTCGGCGGCGCCGTTCCGCGACCGGGTTGTGCACCACGCCCTGTGCGCGGAGATCGAGCCGGCCCTGGAGCGCGACGCGGCCCCGGAGAGCTTCGCCTGCCGCCGGGGTAAGGGCACCCTGGCCGCCCTGCGCCACGCCAGGGCCATGGCCCGCCGCTTCTGCTACTCGCTGAAGCTGGATGTGCGCCACTTCTTCGAGACGGCGAGCCACGCCGTGCTGCGCCGCCTGCTGTTCCGCCGCATCGCCGACCCGGCGCTGCGCAAGCTCATCGACCGCCTGCTCCAGGCCGGCGCTCCCGGCTCGCCGCCGGGGCAGGGCCTGCCCATCGGCAACCTGACCAGCCAGCACTTCGCCAACTTCTACCTCGGGCCCCTGGACCGGCTGGTCAAGCGCGAGCTGCGGCCGGGGGGCTACTGCCGCTACATGGACGACATCCTGCTCTTCAGCCGGCACAAGGAGCCCCTGTGGGCCGCCCACCGGCGCATCCGCCGTCTGGTGAGTGACGGCCTGAAGCTGGAGCTGCGAGCCGAGGTGACGCGCCTGGCGCCGGTCAGCGAGGGTGTGCCCTTCCTCGGGTTCAGGGTGTATCCGGGCACCACGCGCTTCGATCCCTGGCGGGTGCGCCGCTGGTGGCGCCGGATGGCCGCGTTGGAGGCCCGGCTTGACGCCGGCACGCTCACCGAGGAGGATGCTGCTCGGTCCGCTGCCAGCCTGGTGGGCTGGGCCATGCACGGCGACACGATGATGCTGCGCCGGGCCTGGGCCCGCCGGAGGCAGAACGCGGACCAGGGGAGAGGAGGCAGACAGGCTCGAACCGGGTGACACGTGGCGGTAGCTGGAACAACAACGCCAACAACGCCCGGGCTGCCAATCGCAACAACAACAGCCCCGGCAACCGCAACAACAACCTGGGGTTTCGCTTGGCCAGCTCAGGGGCACCGCCCGCGCGGCGGGTCATGGGTCCGAATCTGGGCGACCACGGTCTCCCGGGCAGCGCCCCGCCCCTGACCATCCGCCTCTTCTTCCAGCGCCTCCTGGCAAGCAAGGGGGACGAACACACTCCGCTCCGCCGGACATGCGGGCCTCGAGCAACGCCCCGGCGGGGCACTTTAATCCCTTTTCCAGCATCTTTCCTGCATCCTTGCATCCACCCTGCATCACGACGCAACACGAGGTAACACGAGCTGGACATTGAATGGTGAATGACTACCGGGGCTTGTGATGTAAGGCTGCGTCTTCGCTGCGTTTTGTGTAACTGCTCTCAAACGATTCAAGTCCCGGTGGGGTCATTCTAAAGGGTCAGCTTACGAGCTGGCCCTTTTTTTGTGCTCGGCGTGAGCACGCCGGCCCTACCACTGTTCAAGTACCGCCGGTGGGGTCATTACAAAGGGTCAGCTTACGAGCTGGCCCTTTCTTTTTTCTGGCTGCAACGGGTTGACTGCGCGCGGCCCTCCGGGCCGTGCTCGTCGCTGCAGGTGAACAATTCCACTTCGTGGAATTCTTCACATCGCAGTCAAGTCCCGGTGGGGTCATTACAAAGGGTCAGCTTACGAGCTGGCCCTTTCTTTTTTCTGGCTGCATAGCAGTGACTGCGCGCGGCCCTCCGGTGCGTGCTCGCTACATTTCGCTACACAAAAGCAGGTGATGACTCGCCTCGAGTTCACTAACCTCCCTGCTAGATGAAAGACCCGGCCACCATTCTCATTGTTGAAGACGACGACCGGCTGGCCGGTTTGCTGCTGGAGTACCTGGCCGAAGAAAGAGACCAAGGAGGAGACACCATGATCAAGAGGCAGATCATTTGGACCCTGTGCCTGCTCACCGCCGGCCTGCTCGCCGCCGGCTGCGGCGACGAGCAGGAGCCAGCCGCCCCGGCCTGCAAGTCCGAACCTGTCCTGCGCACCACCGCTGGCGGGGTCCAGTTCGTCAGGACCCCCGACGCCTGCTTCGACAAACTCCCCAACTTCCCCTGGGCCCACAAGTACGTTGAGATCGACGGCCTGCGCCAGGCGTACGTGGAGGATGGGCCCGGCACCGGCGACGCGGTGCTGCTGCTGCACGGCCAGCCCAGCTGGGGTTACCTGTACCGCAAGATGATCCCGGTGCTGTCCAAGGCCGGCCACCGGGTCATCGCCATGGACCACCTGGGCACCGGCCGCTCGGACAAGCCCACCAGCATCAAGAGCTACAGCTACCTGGGGCACATCGACCGGCTGGAGAAGTTCATCACCGCGCTCAAGCTCAAGAACATCACCCTGTTCTGCCAGGACTGGGGCAGCCTCATCGGGCTGCATGTGGCGGGCAAACACCCCGACTGGTTCGCCCGCGTGGTGGTGGGCAACGGCCGCCTTCCCGTGGTTCCTGCCGGGCTGAAGCCGTTCACCGATCCCAAGGATCCGGACACCATCGACGACAGCCTGCCCGCGCCGTTTGCTGGAATCCCGGACCAGCAGCCCGAGTTTTACGACAAGGACGGCAAGCTGTTGCAGCAAAGGGATCCCACCTTCTTCTCCAAGTGGATCGCCTACGCCATGAAGAACAGCAAGTTCCACGCCGCGGAGGTGCTCGAGGCGCTGACCTGGTTCGACCTGCCTGCCGCCGAGGAGGCGGCCTACGACGCGCCCTTCCCCGGCCGCACCTACATGGCCGGCATCCGCGTCTTCCCCTCGCTGGCCAACCAACTGGGCGGGGCTAACGACAAGGCATGGGCGGGGCTCACTGCCTATAAAAAGCCCTTCCTCACCATCTGGGGCAACAACGATCCGGGCAACCTGGGCGGCCGGGAGGTTCAGGACGACCTGATCTGCAACATCCCCGGCGCCAAGGGCCTGGCCCACACGCGCCTGCCCAAGGCCAGCCACTTCCTGCAGGACGACCAGGGCGCCGAGATCGCCAGGCGTATGGTGGACGCCATGTCCAGCAGCCCCACCATCAAGGCCGACTACACCGCCAAGTGCACCTCGACCCTCCCCATCGCCTCCGACGGCACGGGCACGCCGTGCACCGACGACACCGCCTGCAGCAAGCTGACGGCCAGCAAGTGCATCAAGATCCCGGGCACCACCGGCGGTTTCTGCTCGGTGGAGGGGTGCAACAAGGGCAGCTGCGCCAGCAAGTATGTCTGCTGCCACGACTGCAGCGCCGCCGCCGCGCCCCTGCTGCCCTTCAAGGGATCCGCCTGCTTCCCCGCGGGACAAACCTCCATACTGACGGGCATGGCCAAGTGCACCTGCGATTGATGTCGACGGCTCGGATGAAGGTTCAGGGCAGGTACCCCTTGCTCTTGTTGTGGTCCATCGCCTCCTTGACCATGGACATCATCTCGGCGGGGTTGAGTTTGGGGTAAACGTTTGGCCCCAGCGAGCCGCTGAGCCCGGTCAGGTAGTGCAGGAAGAACAGCCCGGAGGTGTTCACGATGATGTTGCCACCGTGGCCGAAGGTGTCTCGGAACAGGTGCTCGGAACCACAGCATGCCTTCTGGGCGCTCTTGAGCTTCCCCTGATCAAACCGGCTCTTGGCGGTGGTCGCGACCCTCCCGTGGTTCAAGTAGTGGATGGTGACCCCGGGGTTCGCCTTCCGGAGGCTGGCGACGACCTTGAACAGGATGTCTGCAAGAGCCTCGTTCTCCTGTTCAAACTGGGCCGCGGTCTTGCCTGGCCCACCCGTTGGCCAGGGACATGAGATGAGAAACTGGGTCTTGTTGTTGAAGCCGCGCGCGGTGTCTATCCAGTTTTGATAGTCCTTTTGATCAGACTTGGTGAGATGCGCGGTCATGGCCAGGACCTCGACCTTGCCGGAGCTGAGCTTGTTGGTGATGCTCTTCTTGTGCCCGGCATTTGCCCACAACGCTCCGGGGGCGCCTGAAGCTCCACCAGAGAACTCACTGTCGAACACATGTTTGGGGAACTTGCTCTTGTGGTCTGCGTGGGTCGCTATCTGGTTGTAAGCCTTCGCGGCAGGAACGAAGAAGCTGTGTCCGATGAAGAGGATATTCGCTCCCTTCTGGAAAGGAGCAACGGTGGTGGGCCCCTTTCCGGTATCTCCTGGCGCGACCGAATCGACCGCCATTGCCTGATCGGTCCCTGCATCCCGCGGCCAGCCGGCTTCAGCCGCCCCGCTGTCGGAAGGGGGAGCTTCAGCGCCGCAATGCACGAGGCCCAGGCAGAGCAAGATCAAGATGGTGAGTTCTGTGATCTGTTTTTGCATTGGTCCCTCACTCCTCCGGGGAACAGTCAGCGCAATTGCTCCAGCTCATAGAGCACGACCCTGGCGCGGTTGCTGATGAAGAGCCCGCCACCGAAGTTCCGAAAGTTCCTGGCCAGCCTTTCCCGGTACCACTGGCCCGAACGCAGGTGGTCGGCCTCTTCAGTGCGCTTTTTGTCGCAGTTCTCCGCCCAGTCTTCCTCCGTGAGGACGCCGAAGTAGAGCACGCCCTCGCAAAGCCAGGCCAGGTTGTTGAGCGCGGCCTCCGTCTCATCGTCGTCGAGGTACTGGACCACGTCGTTGCAGATGACCAGGTCAAATGGCTGCCTGGAGCGCCAGTCGACCACCGAGCCCTGTTCCCAGCCGTGCTCTTTGCAGAGGTACGCGCTGACCTCGACGCCCGTGTAGCTGGCGGAGGGAAAGTGGCCGGCGATGATCTCCCGCCAGGCGCCGAGGCCGCAACCGAGATCGAGGGCACGCCTGACGGGCTGCTTCAGGTAGCGCAGGGCGCCGCAAACGAAGTCACCCAGGTGCTCCAGCTCCTCCGGGGCGGAGACCCTGGTGAACGGGTCCTGGTAGTGTCTGCGGTAATACTCCGCGTCGAACTTTTCAGTGGTCGCGCCCGCCCTGCTGGTTGTCGTGTTGTCCTGGCCCATGGCCGCTCTCCTGGTGATTCAGGACACCTGGCAGAAGTGTGCCGCCATTGTGCCGCCAAGCCGCGTGATTCCTCAACACCGACTCCTCCAGAACGAAAAAAGTTGCCTGAACGGCGGCAGGCGCAAGAGGATCATTGATTGAACGCTTTCAACATCGACAACTTCCAGGAGCAAACCATGGGCAAGAAGAAGGGCAAGAAGAACGACAAGAAGAAGGCTGACAAGAAGAAGGCTGACAAGAAAAAGGACAAGAAGAAGGCCGACAAGAAGAAGGCTGACAAGAAGAAGGACAAGAAGAAGGCCGACAAGAAGAAGGCTGACAAGAAGAAGGACAAGAAAAAGAAGAAGAAGTAAGGACCCGCTTCTTCCCGCCTCAGCCTGCTCCTGGCGGGCGTCCCTTTTGCAGTAATACTCCGAAGTATGCGAGCCGGGCTCCGGGGACGGAAGCCCGGAAGCTGTCCAGCTCGCGTGAGGTCCACGAAGATGAGGAGCCCGTGAAGCACGAACTGGAGCAGATAATCCGGCAGCAGGTGAGCGCGTTTGAGGACGCTGGCGCGGCCACGCGCTGGCGTCCCGCCCTGGTGGGCATCGCCGCTGCTTCGGACCCGATGTTCCGCCAACTCCGCGCGGTCGTCGGCCCGACCCACGCCTTGCCGGATGATCTCCTGCCCGGGGCGCGCTCGGTGGTGGCCTTCTTCCTGCCTTTTGCCCGGGAGGTCGGGCGGGGCAATTACGCCGGCAGGCTGGCCTCCGACGGATGGGCCACGGCCTACCTCGAGACCAACCAGCTCATCGGCGAGATATGCGAGGCGGTCCGCCGCCACCTCGAGGCGCTCGGCCACCGGGCCCACGCCACTCCGGCCACTCACAACTTCGATCCCGTGAACCTGGTCAGCGACTGGTCCCACCGGCACGTGGCGGTCATCGCCGGGCTGGGCACCCTGGGCCTGCACAACCTGCTCATCACCGCGCGCGGCTCGTGCGGCAGGCTGGGCAGCCTGATTACCACCGCGGCGCTGGAGCCCGATGCCCGTCCCGTCGAGGAGGCTTGCCTGAGCAAGCGCGGCGGCGCCTGCCAGCGCTGTATCCATCGCTGCGTGGGGCAGGCGCTGGAGGCGGACCGGTTTGACCGCCGCCGGTGCAAGGAGATCCTGGAGGAGAACGAGCGCGCCCGCCCGGGACCGCGCCGCGCCGACGTGTGCGGCAAGTGCCTGGTGAAGGTGCCCTGCAGCCACGAGGTGCCGCCGATGAAGGCCCCGCCCGCGCGTTGATCAGGCTGGCGGCGAGGACCATGGCGGGTGGCAGACTTCTCGGCTCTCACCTGCGGTAGCGACCCGGCGTTGATGCGAGGAGCGCGGGCTGAGGCGAACCCGGGGTGTCCAGCTTCTCCGGCCCGCGCGCCGGTCAGACGAACAGCGGCGTGAGGTCCAGCGCGACCTTCTTGCCGTTGAGCAGCACCTCCGCGGTGGCCGGACGGTGGGAGGAGAGGTGGTGGTGGACATGATTCATCAGCTCGGGATTCGCCATGTCGAGGTCCGGGATCTCTAGCTCATCTCCCACGGTGACCCGGCTGCTGTTGGCGCTCCCGGGCAAGATGGCGTCCACCGTCAGGCGGCCGCTGCGGAGCACCACCTGGAGCCCTGCCCAGTGCAGATCAGGATCGAGCTGCAGCGGCCCCGGAGAGGTCGGCGCGTCGGCGGCCGGCGCCAGCACCATCCTGCTGCGCGCGAGGTCGAAGCAGACGGTGTGCTGGCCGAGGAAGCTCCGGCCGAGGACCCCGTCGAACGGACCGAGGCGGCGGTCCCTCAGGACGCCTGCGGCGCACCGGACCTGCAGCTCGCCAGCCAGGTAGCTCACCCCGGGGTAGAAGTCGAACACCATGGCGCCCCCCGGCGTGGGCAGCCGCCACCCAAGGCTGGCGGGGGTCGCTGCCGTCGGGGGCGCGGGCATCAGGCATTGCCAGCTGCCGGTATCCACCAGGCAGACGGCGCGCACGCCGTCCACCTCCACCTCCACCAGCAGCAGCCCCGATTGCTGGCGTCCCCCGAACAGCAGCACCTCGCCGTCAGGGCTCGGCTCGTCCAGTAGAAGCTCTCGCCCGGCCTGGTCGAAGCCCACCGTCCCGAACTGCTCCAGGTAGTCCATCCCGAGAAAACCGGACAGGGGACAGCCCAGGACCTCCGACAGCTGGGTGATGTCGAACAGGGGATCCGCCAGGGGGAACGCCGGGGCGCCGTCGGGCAGCAGCCGCTGGTCGTGCAGCGCGTCCAGCTCGCTCGAGAAGCTCTTCAGCACGCCGGTGTCCACGAGGAAATAATGGGTCTTGTCTGCCTGGTCCACGGGCACCACCACCGCGCCGGATGGCAGGGCCATGCTCACTCTCGCCATGATCTCAGCTCCTGTCTTGTGCTCTTCTTCAACGCCACGATGAAATGATTCGTCGCCCGCGCCGGGGCTCCGTAAGGATATTTGGCACGCCCCGACCCGGTCGTCCCTTACTTTCCGATAAACGCTCTTTCCGGGGAATCGAAGCGCCCGTGTCGAGCGCCGATTTGAGCGGTGCGGCGCCGAGCTATTTCTGTGACGAGGGGGGCAGGGCGAAGCTCCCCTAAATCCTGAATAACTCCTCCGTTTTTCCTTATTAAGATATTCGGACCTTTGTATCCACGTTTCTGTTGAACTCGTCCGGGGCCGCGTTCTAGGCTGGATAAATCAACCCATATGCAAAGGCAGTAGGGCCCGCGCCGAGGCCGAGCCCCCAAAAGGAGAAACGATGCCTTCTTCGAGAACCCTGGCCCCGTCCCATCGCGCCTCAACGCTGGCCCTCGTGGCGTGTGTGGCCACCACCATCGCCGCCTGCGACATGAAGAAGAAGGCGGGCCCGAAGGAGAAAGCCCCGGCCGCGGCCGCGGCCGGCGCGGGCGGCGTCGGCGACCTGCTCGAGGGAGCGGCCCCTGCCCCGGCGCCGCAGCCCCCCCCGCGGAGCAACGAGTCCCGGGGC
>CAZLEO010000006.1:12072-68746 GCA_964558555.1 uncultured Rickettsiales bacterium
CCACAACCCCGCGGGGGGGGCCCCTTGGCCCCCCCCCGGGCGGGGGGCGGGGCCCGAGGAGGTGGACGACGGCAACTTGCTGGTGGGAGCGGCCCATGCCAGGGCGCCGCTGCCCGCCCGGCTGAGCAAGGAGTCCCGGGACTGCATCAAGTGCCACATCAAGGAGACCCAGGCTGCCGTGCAGCAGTGGGGCGCCTCCCGTCACTACCGGGCGAGGGTCGGCTGCTTCGAGTGCCACCAGGCCCACCCCGGCGACAAGGACGCCTACATGCACCATGGCCAGCGCATCTCGATCATCGTCTCGCCCAAGGACTGCAGCAGGTGTCACGAGCAAGAGAGCAAGGAGTTCGCCGGCAGCCACCACGCCCAGGCGGCCAAGATCCTCGGCTCCCTCGACAACGTATTGGCCGAGGTGGTGGAGGGCACCAAGCTGCTCAAGACGCCGGGCTTCCCGGACGGCATCTCCGCGGCGGCGGTCAACGGCTGCTGGCAGTGCCACGGCTCGGAGATCAAGGTCCTGGACAAGGGCAAGCTCGACCCGGCGACCTGGCCCAACACCGGCATCGGCCGGCTCAACCCGGACGGCTCCCGCGGGTCATGCACCGCCTGCCACAGCCGCCACAAGTTCTCGGTGGAGCAGGCGCGCAACCCGGAGAACTGCGGCAAGTGCCACATGGGCCCCGACCACCCGCAGATCGAGATCTACAACGAGTCCAAGCATGGCATCGCGTTCCGGGCCAGCCGGAGCCAGATGAACATGGCCAACGACAAGTGGGTGGTGGGGCAGGACTACAACGCGGCGCCCACCTGCGCCACCTGCCACATGTCGGCCACCGCCAAGCAGCCGGTGACCCACGACGTGGGCCTGCGCATCTCCTGGAACAACCGGCCGGCCAAGTCCGTGCGCCCCGAGGTGTCCGACGCCAAGATGGGGCTGCCCGGCGCCAAGATCGGCTGGAAGACCCGCCGCAAGAACATGGAGGACGTCTGCCTGGCCTGCCACGCCAAGTCCACGGTGAGCGCGTTCTACATCCAGTACGACGCCCTGATCAACGAGTACCACGTCAAGTTCGCCGACGCGGGGCTCAAGCTGGTGAAGCTGGCCAAGCCGCTGCTGCGGCCGGTGAAGTTCGCCAACAAGCTGGACTTCATCTGGTTCGAGCTTTGGCACCACGAGGGCCGGCGCGCCCGCCACGCCGCCTCCATGCTGGGGCCGGACTACACCCACTGGCACGGCACCTATGAGATCGCCCAGCACTTCTACATCAAGTTCATCCCCGAGCTGGAGCACCTGATCGAGAAGGGCGAGCGCTCCAGTGACCCGGAGAAGGTCAAGGCCGCGGCGGCCCTGAAGGCGGGCCTGAACGAGGTGCTCGAGAGGCCGGAGCATCGCTGGTTCCTGGGCAAGATGAGCGAGAAGGAGCGCAAGATGCGCGCCAAGCGGGCCAAGGAGTTCAAGGCTCGGTACGCCAAGTGATCCGCACGCCTCTGGCATTGGGCGGATGCCTCGTGCTGCTGGCCGGAGCCTGCCAGCAGTCGCCGGGCGCCGCCAGGAGATCTGCGCATGTCGACGGCCAGCCGGCCGCGGCCGCGGCGAAGATCGCTGTCATCGAGCGCACCGGCAGGATGGAGCAGTACCCGTGCATGAAGTGCCACGACAAGGTGGTGCCCCGCCCGCTCAAGCTGCCCATCACCGGCCGACATCGCGACCTGCGCCTGGGGCACTTCGACGGCATCGCGGAGTGCTACCTGTGCCACGACAGGGCCAACACCGACAGGCTCCGGCTGCTGACCGGCGCGCTGATCACGTTCAACGAGTCGTACAAGCTGTGCGGGCAATGCCACGGGGAGAAGCTGCGAGACTGGAACACCGGCGCCCACGGCAAGCTCATCGGCAGGTGGAAGGGGCCAAAATATCGCCTCGGCTGCACCGACTGCCACGACCCGCACACGCCCGCGCTGGGGGCCGTCAAGGCGCTGCCGCCGCCGCCTTTCCCCACCTTCGGCATCCCCAAGGGAGGTCACCAATGAGCAAGCAGTCGCCAGGGGACAGGCGCGAAGCGGGCCGGGAGCCACCGGCATGCGAGGCCGTGGGGCGCCGGGGCTTCCTGAAGTCCGCCTCCGCGGCCGCCGCCAGCGCCGCGGCCGCCGTGGGCGCCGGCGGGTGCGCCGTGGACTTCGAGAAGCTGCTGCAGAAGCACTACAAGGAGATGACCGCCGAGGACAAGGAGCGGGTCTTCGCCCGGATCAAGGCCAGCGCCAAAAAGAAGTATGGCTACAACATCAACCTGACCGACCCGAGGCCGGTGCAGGGCGTCACCTTCGCCTTCTTCATCTCCCTGTCCCTGTGCAACGGCAACCGCGCCTGCGTGCACGCCTGCGTCGAGGAGAACAACCAGAGCCGGTCGCCCGCCATCCAGTACATCAAGGTGACCGAGCTGGATCGCGGCACCCTCAACCTGGAGCACGGGGACCTGTACTACGAGGGCCAGGTCCCCAGGAAAGGCAGCGTCTACCTGCCCATGCAGTGCAACCAGTGCGAAAACCCGCCCTGCGTCAAAGTGTGCCCCGTGGGCGCCACGTGGAAGGAGGACGACGGCATCGTCGTCATCGACTACGACTGGTGCATCGGCTGCCGCTACTGCATGGCCGCCTGCCCATACGAGGCGCGGCGGTTCAACTACAGCGCGCCGGTGGTGCCTCGCCGGGACCTCAACACCAACCAGAGTTACCTGAGCAACCGGGTCCGGCCGCGAGGCGTCGTGGAGAAGTGCACCTTCTGCCTGCACCGCACCAGGGAGGGCTTCTACCCCGCCTGCCTCGAGGCTTGTACCACCGGCGCGCGCAAGTTCGGAGACCTGAACGATCCGCGCAGCGAGGTCGCGACCATCATGAAGACCAAGCGCGTCTTCGTGCTCAAGGAAGAGCTGAACACGGTCCCCCATGTCTATTACTACTTCGACTGAGGGAGGAGTCTAACGATGGGTTACCTCCGCTACTGGATGGCAATGTTTCGCTTCGCCATCATCGGCGGGTCGAAGGCCTACTACGCCTGGCTCTACCTGTTGGCCGTGGTGTTCGCTGTCGGGGTGTACTCCTACATCGGCCAGCTGGAGCATGGCCTGGCGGTCACCAACCTGAGCGACCAGGTGAGCTGGGGGGCGTACATCGCCAACTTCACCTTCCTGGTGGGCATCGCCGCCGCCGCGGTGCTGCTGGTGGTGCCCAGCTACGCCTTCAAGCGGGAGGACATCAAGGAGGTGGTGCTCGTCGGAGAGCTCATGGCGGTGGCCGCCATCCTGATGTGCCAGACCTTCGTGCTGGTGGACATCGGCCGGCCCGACCGCATCCTCCACCTGGTGCCCGGCCTGGGGCGGCTCAACCTGCCAACGTCGATCCTGGCCTGGGACGTCATCGTGCTCACCGGCTACCTGCTGCTCAACCTGCACATCCCGGGCTACCTGCTGTACAAGCAGTACCGGAACGAGCGGCCGGATCCCCGCCTCTACCTGCCCATGGTGTTCCTCTCCATCGGCTGGGCCATCAGCATCCACACCGTCACCGCCTTCCTCTACAGCGGGCTCGGTGGGAGGCCCTACTGGAACACGGCCATCCTGGCGCCGCGCTTCCTGGTCAGCGCCTTCGCGTCGGGCCCGGCGCTGCTGATCATCGTCCTGCTGGTCATCGACCACTTCAAGGTGCTGGAGGTCAAGGAGAGCGCGCGGGAGCTGCTGCGAAAGATCATCTGCTACACCCTGCCGCTGAACCTCTTCCTGCTCGGCTGCGAGGTGTTCACCGAGTTCTATACCGCCACGGCCCACGCCATGGCGGCCAAGTACCTCTACTACGGCATCAACGGCCACGCCAAGCTGGCGCCCTATATATGGGGCGCGCTGGTGCTGGAGATCGTTGCCTTCGCCATCTTCATCGTGCCGTCGCTGCGAGCCAACCGGCTGCTGCTGGCGCTGGCCGCGGTCTTCGCCGTGGTCGGGATCTGGGTCGAAAAGGGCATGGGCCTGATCATCCCGGGGTTCATCCCGTCCCCCGCCGGCGACCTGGTGGAGTACACCCCCTCCATCTCCGAGTTCCTGATCAGCCTGGGGATCTGGTCCATGGGCGCGCTGATCTTCACGGTCATCGTGCGGGTGGCCCTGGCCATCCAGACCGGCAGGCTCCGGGCGCCCGCCTCCTGAGCCCCTGAAGGGCACTGCCGGGCAGGGGCGCCGCTGCTACCTCAGCCGCTGGAGCAGCGTGGAGGTGACGCCGCTGGTGCGCGGGTTCCGGGGCAGGGTGGGGAAGGTGAGGTTGAACCAGACATCGTGGGCCGCGCCGGTGGTGCCGTTGGCCCGGGTGAAGGTCACGGCGCGGGTGGCCGACCCGCCGGGGGCGGTGAAGGCCAGGTCGAGGCGGGAGTCGAGGCCGATGGCGCGCACGCCCGTTTCGGCGAGGGTCGTCAACTCGCCCTCGTCGCTGACGCCGTCGTGGTTCCGGTCGCGCCACAGGCGCAGCCGCCCGTACGCGCGGTCGAGCAGGTCGATGCGCCCGTCGCCGTTGTCGTCCAGCTGCGCCAGCGCCTCGATGCCGTCGGTGCAGCGCGCGGCCCCGCAAGACGTGGCGTTGCCGAACAGCTCCGCGCCGGTGTCGATGCGCCCGTTGCCGTCGCGGTCCATCACCAGCAGCGCGTCGGCGCCGGTGAGCGCGGGCATGCCCACAGCCTCGCCGGTGGCGGCCAGGTCGAAGCGCACCCGGGTGCCGGCGTCCATGCGAACACCGTCGCCGTCGAGGTCCAGCACCACCGGGCTGCCGATGACCACCGAGCTGCCGGCGGTGGAGGCGGAGCACTGCTTGACGCCGGACTGGGCAAGCCACTGCAGCTCGTCGCCGCAGCAGCCGCCCCAGCCGCGGTTCTCGTAGCCCTTGCACTGGGCCTCCACCTTCTGGCGGATGGTGGCGCCGTCGGGGGCGCAGCGGTAGCCGCCCACCTTGCCCATCCACCACGGGCTCTTGGCCGGCTTTTCCAGGTCGCTCTTGGAGAAGCAGTAGCGCGGCCCCTTGCCGCCCATGCGGGTGTAGCAGAGGCACGGGTCGCACTTCCAGGTGGAGACCAGCCGCACCCGCAGCGCCTCGTACGCCTGGCGCATGCCCTCGGTCATGCCCACCTCGCGCTCCTTCTCCGCCTTGACCAGGTCCACGGTCTCGGCCAGGTCGGCGGCCTTGTAGCCCGCGCACAGCGGGTTGGACTTGGCGTAGGTGGCGGCCAGCTTCTTGGCCTCGGCCTTGATGGTGGCCGCGATGATGTCAGTGTTGCACTGGGTCTTGGGGATGGTGGGCAGCACCTTCTTCTCGGTCTGCTCCAGCAGCGCCTTGCCCTGCTGCTCGCCCACCTTGTAGGCCTTGTCCTTCACCTTGGGCGCCTGGTCGCACACCTTGAGCTGCCGCAGCGTGTGCACCGAGTGCACCGCGCCAACGTCGATGCCCGAGTGCACCGCCTCGTTGGCCCAGCCCTTGACGTAGGCCATCTGCGCCGTGTTGAACTTGGCGCCGTGCTGCTGCTCGATGTCCGCGTCCGCCTTGTTCTTGATGTCCACCGAGGAGAGCATGGCCGCCTCCAGCGCGCGGTCCACCAGGTAGCGGCAGCTCATGGTGGCCGCGTCCCCGCTCTTGGTCAGGTACGGGCAGGTGTTGTTCGCCTGCCCGGTGGTAAGGGGCGAGGTGACCTGGCTCTCGATCTCCTTGACCGTCTTGTCGTAGATGGCGTTGTTGGCCAGCACGAGGTTGATCTTCTCCACCAGCATGGAGCTCGCGCTGGGGCGGGTGGCCTTGATGGTGCGGCTGGCGGCCTGGTACACCGCCGACTGCTTGGTGCCCACTTGCACGTCCTCGTTGGGCGGCGGGTCCGTACCCTCGTCGCCGATGCCGATGGGCCCGCAGCTCGCGGCCAGTCCGGCGAAGAGACAGAGCATCAAGGATCCAGCGGGCGACTTGTGCATGAGACCTCCAGGCAGTGGGCGTTGATGTCTTGAATGAGCAAGGCCTGTGCCATGGGGCAGGATCCCGAGTGAAGCCAATGATGACGGGCATTTGTACCCCCTGGGCTGTTTTCGCCCACGGGAACAGTTGACCCCAGCGTGGTCCGGTCGGGACGGGTATTTTTCACCGGATCACGGGGTTGAATAGGAGTTGTTCTTTTAATTTCGAAGGCTTATCTGGAGAGCGGCGCGAGTGACAAAAATTGTCAGAGCCTGGGAGGTTTTCCCCCGGCGGCATTCAGAGCGCGATCATGCCGCACGGCATCGCCCTGATCCTCGCCGGGGAAGGGGGGATATCAGCGCCGCGCGCGGTACTCCCGACCGTCAACGTTGAACGTCGCGCGGACAGCGCGGCTGCGCGGCACGAAGAGCCAGGCGGCGGGCAGGTGGTCGAAACGGAACAGCTCGCCGCGCACCGTGGTGCCGTCGTCCAGGGTCACGGGGATCGCCTCGCCGCTGACCAGGGCGCGGCGCCGGGTGATGGGTCGGGTCCAGCGCGCCTCGCCGGATCCGTCCAGCTTCATGCTCAGCAAGTCGTAGCCATGCTCGCCGGCGGCGGGATCCAGCGACATGGCGAGGTTGACGTTCTTGCCGCGCTTCCACAGCGCGGTGTAGTTGTAGTCGCTGACCCACTTCAGCTCGCAGTAGCCCATGATGTCGGTGTAGGTGGGCGGGATCAGCTTCTTGGCGAAGGGGTCGAAGCCCCACACGCCGATCTTGCCGCTCTTGTGGGCGTCGTCCGACGGGTAGTTCTGATCGATGGAGCCGGGCGCCAGGCCGAGCCCGCAGTTGGCGTGCTTGCGCCCGTGGCTGTGGCCGATCTCGTGGGCGCAGGTGTCCACGGCGCGTTCGTTGAAGCCCACGCCCAGGGCCAGGCGCAGGTTCACGTTGCCGGTGTCCGGCGGGGTGGAGTTGAGCAACGTCACGCCGAGCATGCAGCCGTAACCGCAGAAGGTCTTGAAGTCGGCCGCCGGGTTGAAGATGCCGTACAGGTAGGTGTCGTCGGAGATGTTTGATTCCTTGCGCACTTGCAGCAGCCGCAGGCCCACCTGCTGCCACCCCTGCCCCTGGCCGGTGATGGCGCCGGTCCAGTCGATGGGTTTGTGCACCGTGATCTTGGCGTCGGACACCGGGTAGAGCTGCATGAAGCGCTCGCGGAACCTCTTCAGCTGCGCCGCCGAGGTGTCGGGCAGCCGGTCCGAGCCGTCGGCCTTGTACTTGAACGGCACCAGCAGCACCCGGATGGTGTTTTTGGCGCCCTCCACCTTGAGGGTCGAGTAGCCGAGGGCAGGGTAGCGCGAGCCATCGCTCTCGGCCCCGGCGCCGTCCTCCTGCAGCACCTCCACCGAGTAGCCCAGGGGGGCCTTGATCAGGGACGGATCGGGGTAGAAGTTGATGGTGGTCTGCAGGTCCTTCTCCGCCGATTGCCCCACCAGGGTGAGGGTCTGGTCAATCACCACCGGCTCGGCCGCGTTGATGGTCAGGCGCGCGGTCACGGGCTGCTGGTCGTAGGTGCTGTCCGTCCGGTAGTAGACTCGGATCAGCGTCTGGCGCCCGGCGATGATCGGGATGGTGGAGGACTGCTCCTTGCCATCGCTGACCAGGGTGCGCTTGATCCCCTGGAACATGGCGATCTCGGTGATCTTGACCCCCGCGGCGGGGGCCATCGCCGGGGTGGAGTCGCCGCAGCCGGCCGCAGCCAGCGTGGCGGCCGCGATGAAGAGGGACCAGGTTCGGGTTTTAGTGAGGTAGGGATGCATGAGGCGTACTCCGTGGCAGTCGACAACGACGAGGAGCGTAGCGGATTTTTCCCCTTTTGGTGATGTTCAATGTGCGCGGGGGCGGCGCCGGCGTCGGCGCGGGCTCAGTCGCCGGCCGCGTCACGCAGCAGCCGCGCCACCTCTTCCTGTCCGTTCTCCAGGGCCCAGCCCAGCGGCGGTGAGTCGTAGGTGCGGTCGCGAATGGACGGGTCCGCGCCGTGAGCCAGCAGCACCTTCGCCTGGTTGAGCCGCCCCTTCCACGCGGCGTTGTGCAGGGCGGTGGCGCCGTTCTCCATGTCGCGGGCGTCGGGGTCGAGGCCCCGGCCCAGCAGCTCGGTGGTGGCCTGGGCGGCGCCGCACAGCACATCGCACACGGCGTCCTCGTCGAGGCTGTCCAGCAGATCCGGGGCTTCATCCAGCAGGTCACGGATGCCGGCGATGTCCCCCTCGCGGCAAAGCATCAGCAGCTGCAGGGGCGCCGGGCTGCGGGCCATGAGCAGCTCGAAGACCTGCCGGTGTCCACGTCGGCGGGCCACCTCCAGCGGGCGATCGGCGAAGTCGAGGGCCCAGACATATTTATCGCCGCCGCCCAGGTGGGGGTGGGACTGGCCGAAGCGCACCACCACCCCGATGGCAGTGGGGTCTCGCTGGAGGATGTCCCGGGCCATCTGCGCGTCGTCCAGCACCGCGGCCGTGAAGAGGTCGGGGCGCGCGCCCCGGTCGGCCAGCAGGCGGGTGACCGCCTCGCGCCCCTGCACCGACCACATGATGGGCGTGCTGTTGTGGTCCACGCAGCGCTGCTCCAGGTCTGCGCCACGCGCCAGCAGGTACTCGGCCACCTCCACTGAGCGCGCCAGGTGCAGCGGCGTGGCGCCGTCGGGGCCCGGCTCGTTGACCCGCCCGGGGGCGGCCTCCAGGAGCTCGCGCACCACCTCCAGGCGCCCGAGCCCCGCCGCGGCGTGCAGGTCCAGCGTGGCGCCGCGGGCCAGCAGGTGCTCGGCCAGGGCGTCGTCGATGTCCGCGCTGTCCACCAGGATCTCCAGGGCGGAGTAAGGGCCCGCAGTCCAGTCCGACCGGGCGTCGGGATCCGCGCCGGCGTCCAGCAGCGCGTCCATGCCCTCCCGGTTCCTGCCGTGGGCAAGCTGGACCAGGGCGGGCGCGCCGAAGGAAAACCAGGGCGCGTCGAGGTGGTCCTTCAGCTCCGGGTGCTGCTTCAGCGCGTCTGCGATCTGCTCTGCATCACCTCGCTGCACCGCCTCGATGAAGGCGCTGGCCGCGGCGTCATCTTTTTCCATCTCTGGCCTCCAGTATTTCTCCGAAGTATTGGCGCGAGCCCGGGGAGTCGCAACCGGGATGCTGGACCCAGCAGAGAACAGCGAGTGACAGGCTGCCTGTAAACAAAAAGTCACACCCCGTGGATCATGATCCGGGTCGACGTTCCCCAATGCACTGAAACTAATGAGCAAAGCCCGATCATGGGCAGGCGAGGAGCGCCTGGCACACATCGTGCTTTTTCCCGGGGCGCACTCAAACCGGAGATAGACACTGTGAACATCCAAGGACGTGACGCTGCCCTGAACCTGACGCTCAACGCCATCACCCTGCTGGCCATCATGACCGCGGGGTTGTTGGCCACGGGCTGTGGAACTCTGGAGGCGGAGTGCGTGCCGGGCGAGCCGTGCGAGTGCGCCGGCGTGGGCACCTGCCTGCGCACCTGCGTGGGCGAGGGGTGCGAGATGTCCTGCGATGGCGTGGGCACCTGCGTGCTCGACTGCCCCTTCGGCGGCTGCGACGTGGAGGCCAACGGCGCCGGGACCACCGTGGTCCACTGCGAGGGCGGGCGGTGCAACGTCAAGGCCGCGGGCGCCGGCGAGCGCATCCTCAACTGCCCGGGCAAGGGGTGCAGCATGACCTGCTCCGGCTTCGGCAAGTGCGTCATCAACGAGTGCTGCGGGCAGTGCGACCTGCAGTGCTCAGGCGTGGGCGGCTGCTTCCAGTACTGATCCCGGCCCATGTAAGATGGGAGGATGCTCCGCCTCCCGAGTCCGCTCCTCCTGGCCGCGCTGCTGGCCTGCTTTCCCCACCCGGCTGACGCCTCCAACACCTTGCCCACCGCCCTGCGCGGCAGCTACACCATCCACCTCTGGCCGCCCGCCAGCGGCCCGCTCACCGTGCAGGTGCTCAAGCGCGACCTGAACATCTACGCCGGCAAGGACGAGCTGCGGGTCTCGCTGCTCACGCCCACCCGTTCCTCCGCCGGCGCCGCCACCATCCCGGACGACGGGAACACCGGCAAGGGCGGCCCCTTCAAGGTCCAGTCTGTCACCCTCAGCGCGCCCACCACGGCCCATGGCGCCTACCGCCTGAGGGTCACGGGCTGCGCCAGCAGCGACTGCGTCTTCGGCGTCAAGACGTCGGCCGCCGGGCTGGTGGTGGAGGGGCCCGCGCCGTTCCTCAACGACGCGGCCCTGGGCGGCGTCGTGCGCTTCGAGCCCCCTGCCGGCGCGTTTACGGTCAAGGTGATGGCCCTGCACAAGCCGGGCTGCCAGACGGTCACGCTCAAGGACGCCCTGGGCAAGGCCCAGGCCAGCCTCGCCCTGTGCGACGCCTCGGGCAAGGGCGTGGCCACCTACAAGAGCGCCGCCATCCCGGCCAGCGCCGGCGACCGGAGCGGGCCGTGGGCGCTGGAGGTGGGCAAGCTGGACGTGCGCGTTGACCTGGGCGGGGCCAAGGGCTGGACCATGGCCAAGGGCAGCCTCTTCGCGGCCCACCGCGCGCGCTGGATGCTGCTGCCCTACACCAACACCCGCTACCTGCAGCCCGGCGGCGCGGCCACCATGACCTTCACGGTGCGCAACAGCACCGGGGCCGCCGGGCCGCTGGCCTTCAAGGTGTCCTGCCCGGCGGGGCTGACCTGCGCCGTGCAGGGGGGCGCCACATCACCGCTGAACCTGGGCGCCGGCGCGCGCCAGGACCTGCGCCTCAAGGTCGCGTTGGCCCCGTCGGCCAAGGCGGGCGCCACCCTCACCGGCGCCCTGGCGCTGACCGCCACCAAGTACCAGCGGGTGGCCCAGACCGCCGCCATCCGCGTGCGCGTGGGCATTTCCCCCGTGGGCAAGGCGCTCAAGACGCCCATCGTGCTCAGGCCCTACCAGCACGAGAACTACCAGTTCGGCTACGCGCCGGACCATGTGCGCAACGAGGTGCACTTCGACGGCAAGAACCGGCCCTTCGTTCGCCAGCGCAGCGAGAGCCTGTACGTCACCACCGCGCTGGCGGTGCTCGAGAGCGCGGGCTGGGCCGAGCGCAGCTTCACGCCGGCGCTCAAGGCCGCCTACCCCTCATACAGCGGCGTCAAGTACGGCGGCGGCTTCCTGGGCGCCAAGGTGGGCTTCGACGGCCAGGGCGGCGCCTACACCCTGCTGGCGGTGACCCGCAAGGGCATGGCCACCCAGCCGGTGATGCTCTGGACGCCGGACCGGGGCCAGAGCTACCAGCTCAGCCCCTTCGGCGGCAGCGCCTTCGACCTGGAGCACTTCACCGGGCACAACCCGCTGACCGACGCGCCGCCGCTGCTGGCGTACACCAAGACCAACAGCCACCCGGCCCCCTGGTGCTCGTACCACGACCTGCAGCTCTACCTGCCCCGGCGCAAGGGCAAGAGCGTCACCCTCGGGCAGCCGACGCTGGTGAGCAAGGATTGCCTCGGCTCGTGCCAGCACTCGGGCGGGCCGGGCTCGCTGGTATCTCGCGCTGGCAAGACCCACGTGGTGTGGGGGGAGGTGTCCAAGACAGGCAAGGAGCCCGGGGTGCCGACCTATGTGGCCACATACCACCACGCCACCGGCAAGCTCGGCCCCAAGGTGTTTCTGGCCCACGGGCCGCCCGTGGACGACGTGCACAACGTGCCGGCCATCACCATGGACAGCAAGGGCACCCTGCACGTGGTCACCGGGGCGCACGGCAAGAACTTCTTCCACCTGAGCTCCGTCAAGCCCAACGACGCGTCCAAGTGGAGCAAGCCGGCCAAGGTGCTCGACGCGGGCTATGTGGACAGCACCACCGACAAGGACGGGGAGGGGCGCCAGACCTACATCAGCCTGGTGTGCGACAAGCAGGACAGGCTGCACATCGCCTTCCGCCAGTGGCGGCGCAACGCGGACAAGCACTTCCCCGATCGGCTCTACGCCGCGCTGTCGACCCAGACGCGCCTGCCGGGCAAGGCGTGGGGCCCGGCGCGGCCCCTGGTGATCCCGCCCGTGGCCGGCTACTCAATCTACTACCACAAGCTCACCGTGGACCGGCAGGGCCGGCTCTTCCTGTCCTACAACCACTGGACCAGCGACACCACCTACCAGGGGGACTTCCCCGAGCGGTACCACCACCGGGCGGTGATCATGTCCGCGGACGGCGGCAAGACCTGGAAGCTGGTGCAGACCAAGGACCTGGCCGCGGGCCTGCTGCCGCCGCCCAAGCCTGACGCGGGTGCGCCGGATCTGGCCGCGGCGGACGCCGGCCAGCCCGACCTGCCGGCCGCCGATGGCCGCCTGCCCGACGGGCCAACAACCCGGGTGGAGGGGGGCTCGCCACCGGACGCGCCGGGATCGGTGACGCGCGATGGTCCCGCGGCGGCGCCGACGGACGACGGCGGCTGCGGATGCGCGCTGCCCGCCGGGGAAAGGGGAGCTGGCCCGGGGGCGGCGCTGCTCCTGGCGCTCATTGTGCTTTCCCTCCGGCGCAGAAAGGTATAGAGCATGGCGCCATGGAAAGGGAACACAGACTGACAGGCATGGTCCTGGCCGGGCTCGCCGCCCTGGCCATGGGCGCCGGCTGCAGCGACGCGCCCGAGGGCGTACAGGTGGACGGCGGCGCTGCCCGGGACCGCGCGGTGGCGGGCAAGGACCAGGGCAAGCAGAAGAAGGACAGCGGGAAGAAGCCCCCAAGGGACAGCGCCCCGAAGCCCGACCGGCTCAAGCCCGACGCGGCCCGCACCTACCCGAAGGACCCCTTCGCTGGCCTGAACAAGATCCACAGCAACCCCGACATCTACCTGGGCAACGGCACCTTCGGCGACAAGAAGGGCCAGCTGATGGTCTGGGCGCCCAAGGGCTACAGCCCGGCCAAGGCGTGGCCCCTGTCGGTGACCCTGCACGGCGGTTTCAACACCACCGACAACAAGGAGTCGATCAAGTCCGCCACCGGCCAGCTCAAGTGGATGGTGAGCCAGCCCGGGTCGGACAAGATGGTCTGGCTGGCCGGGATCATCCGCGTCTCGGGCAGCTACCACGCCTGGGTCAAGAAGCAGAACACCCTCGACCTCATCGACGCCATCCGCGAGGTGGACCGGCGGTTCCGCGTGGACGGGCGGCGGGTCTACCTGTCGGGCATCTCCATGGGCGGGGGCGGCACCGCCTCCATCTCATGGATGCTGCCGCGCGCCTTCGCCGCCTTCGGCCCCACCGCCGGCTACTACTGGAACAGCTGGGGCAAGGTGCCGAACCTCAAGGGCGTGTCTTACCGGGTGGTGCACGGGGCCAAGGACAAGTACCCCGAGGAGCCGTACGACCGGCTGAAGCTGGCCGAGCAGTTCGTCAAGATCGTCAAGGGGGCGGGCGCCACGGTGGAGAAGGTGATCCTGTCGGGCGTGGGCCACTGGCTGCCCACGGCCCAGGTCCCGCTGCTCACCGGCTTCCTGCTCAAGCACCAGAACAAGCAGCCCACCGACTGGGCCAAGGCCCGGCAGGTGGTCCAGGCCTACTAGCGGCTTCTACAGCAGCCGCTGCATCTTGCGGTGTGGCAAGTAGACGCGGCATCCTGCCGCGTCCAGGCGGCGGGACGCCGCTTCCACAGCAGCCGCGGGGCATGTAGACGCGGCATCCTGCCGCGTCCAGGCGGCGGGACGCCGCCTCTACTACTCGCTCGTGCTCGCGTCGGGAGTGGAAGCTTCGGGCGCGCCGGCGTCCACGGTGGCGCTGTCGGGCCCTGCCTCCATGGTCCCCGCCTCCATCACCGCGGCGTCCGCGCCGCCGTCCGCCCCGCCGTCCACGCCGGCGTCCGGCTGCGCCGAGCCGAAGAAGTCCACCGCGATGGTGGCGGTATCATCGGCCTTGACCAGGGCGGAGCCGGTGCGCCGGTCGAGGTCCACATCGCCCTCGCCCAGCAGCTCCAGGGTCAGCTGCAGCTTGGTCCCGTCCCCCGCGGCCCGCTTGGCCTTGCCGGCCTTGCACTCGTAGACCTGCGGCGGGTTGTCGTCCGAGGGGTCGCCCCACTGGATGCGCACCTTCTTGGCGTTGACCCCGGCGCAGACCACCGTGGAGGGGGCCAGGCCCTTGATGGTCCAGCTCGCCTCGACGAAGCCGAGGTCCTTTACGATGGCGTCGGTGCTGCACCCGGACAGGGCGCCTGTGATGTATACGGTGAGCGCCACGAGCAGAGCGGCCGCGGGCGCGCGAAGCTTCTTGCTGGTTGACATCTCTCTCTCCCTTGTTGCCTTCATCGTCACTCGATCCCGGTCCATGGTCAGAACTTGAGGCTGATGCCGGCGCGGCCGTAGATTCGCGCGTCCGCGGCGGGCATGAGCGAGTAGAAGGCGTCGGTGAAGATCTCGCGCTGGGGCATGCCCGGCGCGCCCTCCACCATGCCGAAGATCCCGATCATCTCGGTCACGGGCACCTCCAGGATGGCGGACATGACGAACCGCCCGCCCACGAAACGCTCCCGCGGGTCCTGGTCCAGGCCGGTGGTGCCGGGCACCACATCGCATACGTCCAGCTCGCCGTCCTCACGCGACGACGGGCAGAGCCGGTCGCTGGTGACGTTGGCGTAGAACCGCCCGGTGAAGGTGACGATGTCCTTGAATGAGAGGGAGAGCAGCAGCCCGGCGTTGAAGTAGAAAGTGTCCCGGCTGCCCGGGCCGCCGCCGCCGCCGATGCCCACGAAGGCTGCCGCGGTGAAGGGGTCGAAGCGCACCACGCGGAACTTGGCGTGCACGCCGATCTCGGTCAGGGCGAACATCGACTTCAGCTCGATGCCCGCGTCCAGGCCGAGGTGGCCCATGTCGAACACGCCCGTGGTGAGGCGCCCCTCGAGGAAGTAGGGGAAGCCGGCGGAGATATCGGCGGTGAAGTACTTGGGCGGCACCAGGCGGGCGCCGAAGCTGCTCAGCCCGCGGACCTCCACCGGCTCGGGCTCGTCGTCATCGCTGTCATCCGCGCTGGAGTCGGTGGCGTCGGCGCTGCTGGCATCGGCGCTGCTGGCGTCGGCGCTGCTCGCCGCGCTGGAGTCGGTGGCGGCTGCCTTGTCGGCGCTGCCGGCGGCGTCGGCCTTGGCCGGCGTGGTCTCGGCCTTGGCGGCCGCGCCGGCCGCCTTCATGGCGACCTCCAGCCGCAGGATGGTGCCGGCCACGACCTTCACCGACCGGGTGAGGGGCTCGTACCCCGCGGCGGTGATCTTCAGCGTGTGGTCGCCGGGGGACAGCTTGAGGCCCGTGGCGGCCAGGGCCGCGGCAGGGGCGCCGTCCACCGACGCCATGGCGCCGGCCGGGGTCCCCTCGAACATGACGGTGCCCGTGACCGGGGCTGCCGGCGCGGGCGCGGCCTTCTTGACGGGCGAGAGCTTCAGCTTGATGGTGGCCAGCTTGCCCTCGCTGATGGTCACCTGCTGGGAGGCGGTCTCGTACCCGGCGAGCCTGGCCTCCACCAGGTGAGTCCCGGCCAGCAGCTTGTCCATCTTCACCGGCGCGCGGCCGGCGGGCTTGCCGTCCACGTGGATCTCCGCGGTGGCTGGCTCGGCCAGCACCTGCAGGGATCCGGCCGCGGGGGCCTTCTTGCTCGCCACCAGGTTGATGGCGACGCGGGAGGTCTTGCCCTGCTCCACGTTGACCACCTTGACGGTGGCCTGGTGATCCGGGGCGCTCACCTCCACGGTGTGCGGGCCCACGGACAGCCCCTCCACCAGGGCCGGCGAGGCGCCGGCGGGTTTGCCGTCCACCGAGATCTTGGCGCCCGGCGCGGGCGCCGAGACGAGCACCGCGCCCACCTTCGCCGCGGTGGCCTTGAGGGTCACGGTGATCTGGCGGTTTTCGCCCCCGCGCAGGTCCACCCACTGGCGCCAGGTCTCGTGGCCAGCCTTGGTCACCTCCACCATGTGGCGCCCGGCCATCACCTGAATCGAGCGGGGCAGGGCGCCGTGGCCCCTGCCGTTGATGGAGATCTTGGTGCCCGACGTATCGCCGCCTGCCAGTGACAGCGACAGGGTGGCCCGGGGCACAGCCTTGGTCAGGGTGAAGGTGAAGCTTGCGCGGCGCTGCACCTGGATCGTCTTGGTGGCGGTCTGGTAACCGGGCAGCTCGAGGATGATCTTGTGGGCGCCCCGCGTCAGGTAGAGCCGGGCCCGGGTGGTGCCGCGGATCCCGGCGTCGCGGCTGCCGACGTAGATCGAGGCGCCGGCTGGCACCGAATTTATGTAGACGCGGTATTTTCGCGCCGCAGCCGCGCTGTCTGGCAGCGCGACCGCGAGCAACGTGATCAGGAGCAGCTTTCGCATGTGACGTTCTCCAGGCTGACGGTGAATGTGCTCGGGTTCAGGTAGTTTGTGCAATTTTGGGGCCACCGCACATGATTTTTCGATTGTTTGATTTCAGGATGTTACGGGCTGATAAACCGGGGCACGGCTTTCTCAGCGAGACAGCGGCGCGTCTCGGAGACACCTCGTCCGCGCCAGGGCCTGTTCAATTGGGGGAGGCACCCCGGACCCTGGTTGAGATAATGTTGATCATGTAGCGGCTCATATCGTGTGAGAGGCCACGGCTTCGAGGAGCTCTCTTGGGAGAGAAGACCGAGCAGCGAGATCAGCGCGTCGCCACCGCCGCGGCCGGCGCCGCGGCCCTGTCCTGCCTGGCAGGATCCGCGGCGTGGTTCCTCTACGCCTACTCGCGCGTGCTGAGCGGCTTCGAGGCCGCGGACATGCCAGAGGCCCGGACCCTCATCACCTGGCTCTTCCCTGCCCTGAGCGATCTCGGCATGGTAGCCGGGGCGATGTGGATCGCGGCGGCCGCGGGCACACGCCGGCGTGAGGCATGGGCGCCCCCGGTGGCCATGGTGGCGGGGGCGCTGGCGCTCATCAGCGGCATGTTCCCCACCTTCCCCTCGGTGCGGCTCGGGATCTTCCCGCTGGCGCCGCTGGCGGTGGCGCTGCCGAACCTGGCCCTGCTGTGCCTCGTCCTCGGCCGCGGCGCGGGCCTGCCGAGGCGACGCGTGGGCCTGGCCGTGATGATCGCCTTCGCGGCGCTGTTCACCTTCATCATCGGGGTCGCCTCCACCCACCGGATCCTGAGCCACCGCGGGGACCTCTACACCATGGTCCAGCGCCCGCACTTCATGCTCTGCGTCGGCTGGATCGCCGCCGCCGCGGCCCTGGTGGCCGGCGCGGGCTGGGCCAGGTGGGCGGGGCTGATCCTGGCCGCCCTCTCGGTGCTGCTCGGCGCGCCCGTGGCCGTCAACGACTCCGTCGCCCTGGGGCGATTCTCCATGTTCGGCGTGTCGCCGATCTACGCCGCAGTGGTGGGCCTCACCCTGCTGCGCGCCGGCGGCGGGGCCACAGCCCCCAGATCAGGGCCGTGAGGAAGAACACCGCTGCGCCCGCCGTGATCCAGATGAAGGTCCAGGGCCGGTACAGCAGCTTGACCGTGTAGTCCCCCTCCTGCTCGAGGCGGACGGCCAGGCGCCCCTCGAAGGCGGTGACCTCTCCCCGGTCCGAGGTGAAGTGGCGGTCGTAGTTCTGGTTGATCACCAGCAGCGCAGGCTCCCGCACGTCCACCTCCACGTCGATGGAGTTGGCCCGGATCTGCACCTCCATCACCTCGCACTCGTTGCTCTTTTCGAAGTAGGCCTCGCCGAAATATTCTCGGTTCTTGACCCGCTCACCGTCGGGCAGGACGAAGTAGCGCGGCGCGGCCTTCTCGGGGAGCGGCAGGTTCACCGCCCAGTCGATGGTGCCGATCCCCTGGCGGACGTTGAAGGCCGAGTAGAGCGAGGCGTGGCGCGCGTGATCCCGGTACTCGTTACCCTCGTCCTCCTGCCACTCCTGCACCCCCTCGTGGCCCCTCGAGGTGAGCCCCCGGTCTGGCGCGCTCATGACCTGGTAGTACTCCTCCTCGCGCTCCAGCTCCGGCAGCTCGGCGGCCATGGCGTGGCTGTAGACCGGAAAGTTCTGGATGAAGGTGGCGGCCAGCATTCCTCCTGCCACCAGCAGCAGCGCCGCCCGCGCCCCCCTGCCGCGGCCCCACACCAGCGCGCCCGCTCGATCCACGGCGGCGCCGGCGAAGAGCGCCATGCAGAAGGCGATAAAGAAGTTGAAGTACTTGTACGGCTGGGACATGACGTCGAACCCCGGCAGCCCGCGGATGGTCAGGGCGTACAGGTCCAGACCGCCCGGCAGGTGGGGGCCGAAGCAGAGCAGCGAGAGCAAGGCGAAGAGCCAGATCCACGGGGCCAGGCGGCGGCACAGCAGCAGCACGCCCGCCGCGGCGCAGAGGGCCGGGCCGAAGCCGAGGCCGAGGTAGGCGAACTCATAGTATGCGGGGGTCCCGTCAGCGGCGTGGGCTGCCTCCAGCGGGGCGTGCTCCACCACGGCGCGCAGGAAGAGCGCCGCCGAGTCGTAGAACTCGTCCTTCCCCATGTAGGCCTCGAGCGCGTCGGCCTCGTCGGTGTGCTCCAGGCGCTCATACCTGGCGCGCATCACCAGCGAGGCGATGGCGTAGAGGCGCCCGGAGGCCACCGCCAGCGCCACGCCGAGGGCCACGAGCATGCGCACCACCACTGGCCCATAGCGCCGCCGCGCAGGGGCCCAGGCCAGGGGCGTGACCAGCACCAGCAGGGCCAGGCCCGCGGCGTTCAGCCGGGGCAGCCCCGGCACCGAGAAGGGCGCCGCCGCCAGCAGCAGCACAGCCAGCGGCAGCACCGGCAGCCTGGCCAGCAGCGACCTGGCGTCCCGGGTGGCGTGGTGATGGGTCAGCAGCAGCGCCGTGAGCAACAGCACCGGGAAGAAGGAGCGCACGAAGTGGGGCCCCACCATGATCAGGACCCCGAGCAAGAGGCCCGCGAGCACGGCGCGGCGCGTCGAGGCGCCCGGGGCGAGCAGCAGGTACAGCGCCACGGTCGTCAACATGATGAAGATGTTGATCAGCCCGGAGAGGGTCTGAGACGGCAGCCAGCCGCTGAAGCAGATCACCAGCGCGCAGAACAGCGAGGCCCCCTGGCCGAGCCCCACCATGCGGCGAGCGGTGAAGTACGCCACCAGAGACGTGACCCAGGTGCCCACCAGGAGGAACAGCTTGAGGGTCGCCACGCCGCCGCACAGCAGCAGCAGCGGGACAAGCGGGGTGAAGGCCAGATCGATGGGGCTGGAGTAGATCGGGTAGCCGCCGCCGCCGAAGGGGGTGCGCAGGGGCAGCTCGCCGAAGTACCGCACGGAATAGTAGACATGGTCGATGGCGAACAGGGCCCGCAAGGAATCAGCCTGGCGGTCGCCGCTCAGGCCGCCGTAGGCGCCCGGATTCAATACGAGCGGCAAGCAGAACAGGGCCGCCGCGGCCAGCAGCAGCCACGGGATCAGCCGGTCGAGCCGGCCTGCCTCGCCGACCGGCGGTGGCGGGGCGGCGCCGTCAGCGGTGGCCGTGAGCTCGGGCGCGCTCACCCCTCGCTCTCCTCTGGCCGCTGCCTGCGGATGAGGAAGACGATGACCAGCATCAGCAGCTGGCCGAGGTAGATGGTGGAGAGCAGGTAGAAGTGGCCGACGTAGTTGCACAGGGCCAGGTAGCTCAATAACCACAAGAAGCCGATCAGGTTGAGCACGAAGTGGCTCCGACGCACCCGGGCGCGGTCGTGGATCAGCTGGGCCAGGCGGATGGCGAAGACGGCCCAGGTGAACCACTGTGAGCCCAGGGCCACCAGCGTGTGCTTGGAGCCGAAGGAGGCGGTGGTGCCGAGGAACGTGATGCCGAAGGTCCCCACCCGCTGGTGCAGCTCCCACCACTTGCGCGACATGGAGAGGCGCACGCGGTCGATGGAGGTGATGAGCAGCACGATGGTGAGGAAGAAGTTGATGAAGCCGGAGCCTGCGTCTCCGGGGTTGAGGGCGTCGAGCTGCGAGCCGGAGCCGAGCACGTGGGAGAACAGGCCGTGGGCGCAGATGAAGAACCCGACCCCGATCCCCAGCTGCTTGCGGACGCCCATGAAGGTGACCCAGCGGCCGCGCAGGTAGCGGGCAGCGGTGGGCATCAGCAGGATGATGTTGAGCCACCAGATGCAGACATAGCCGGCGTAGTCGCCGATCTCGGACTTGAACTGGCTGCTGTCGAGCCAGATGCGCGGCACGCCGAACTGCAGCACGCCGATGAGGGCGCTGATCCAGTAGGCCAGGTGCTCGCGCCGTCGCTGTGCGGACCGCCTGTCTTCGCCGCCAACCATCCGTCTGACTCTACCCCCGGCGCACGCTATGGGCCAGAGAGTCTCACGGCCGCCTACGCGGGCGGCTCCCCCGACGCCGATGACCCCCGGCGCCGGATGAGCTGGACGCAGCCCAGCAGCGCCAGGACGCCGGCCAGGATCGCCGTGAGCAGGTAGAAGCGATGGGTGATCTCGGAGGCGATGACGAACCCGAAGAAGAGGGCGAATCCCCAGGCGTTGAGCACGAAGCGGCGCCGGCGGATGCGGTCGCGGTCAACGTAGAGTTGCAGCAGCCGCACGCCGAAGACCAGCCCCGTGAACGAGAGCGCCAGCCGGGGCAGGAGCACGTAATCCTCGGAGCCGGCCGCGGCCATGGTCCCGACCCAGAACATGCCGAAGGTCCCCACGCGCTGGTGGAGCTCCCACCAGGTGCGCGACATGGAGAGCCGGACCCGATCGATGGAGGTGATCAGCAGCACGGTCACGAGGAAGAAGTTGATGAAGCCGCAGCCGGTGCCGCTCGGGTTCAGGGCGTCCATGTCTCCGCCGCTGCCGATGGCGTGAGAGAAGAAGCCGTGGGCCACGATGAAGATGCCGGCGCCGATGCCGATCTCCTTGCGCACGGCCATCAGGCGGATCCACCTGCCGCGCAGGAACCGCGCCGCGGTGGGCATCAGCAAAATGAAGCCGAGCCAGGCGGTGCAGACATACCCCAGCCAGACGCCCACCTGGTCCTTGAACTGCGCCGTATCGAGCCACAGCCGCGGCAGGACGAAGGCGATGACGAGCAGCGCCCCGGTGAGCGCGTACACGACCCGGCCGTTGCGCCGATTCAGGGCCGCCTTGCTCGACTCCGCCGTCTTTGCAGCCCCTTCGTCCACTGCACCTCGTTCCTCTGCGAATCCCTCGTGAATTATGCACGATGCGCGGTGGGACGGCGAGGGGTGGGGCAGCTGCGCCGTCGCTGACTGGCCGCAGAATAGCGCCGTCGCCTGGGCTATACTTCTGCACTGTGCGCGTCCTCTTCCTGCAAGACAACGGCCTCAACGAGTCGCTGCTGGTCACCGAGACCGCTGCGGCGCTGCGGGCCGCGGGCCACCAGGCCAGCCTCTTGCTGGAGCGGGAGGAGCGGGACCTGCGGGGCGCCATCCAGCAGGACAGCCCGGACCTGGTGCTGCTGCCGGCCGCCGTGCAAGCGCACCACTGGACCGTGGCCATTTGCGGGCGGCTGCGGCGGTGGTTCCCGGACCTGCCGGTGGCGCTGGCTGGCACCCTGCCCACGTTCTTCCCCGAGGTGGTCCAGCGCCCGGGCGTGCGCATGGTCATCCTGGGCGAGGCGGAGCAGGCGGCGCTGGACATCTGCGACGCGCTGGCCGGCAAGCGTCGGCTCTCCACGGTGCCCAACCTGCACCTCCGCCGGGGCAAGGTGGTGGTCAGGAACGACCTCGGTCCCCTGGTGCCCGACCTGGACGCCCTGCCGCTGCCTCACCGGCGCCTCTACTACGACCGCTACCCCTTCCTCGGCGCCTTCCCGTGGAAGAAGTTCTCCACCGGGCGGGGCTGCTTCCACGGGTGCAGCTACTGCTATCAGCCTCACTACCGGCGCATGTGCGCGGGCAAGGGCGCCTATGTACGGCGCAAGAGCCCCGGGCGGGTGGTCGCCGAGGTGGAGGACATGCGCGCCCACCACGCCCTGGGCAACGTGCACTTCGCCGACGATCTGTTCATCACCCGGACCTCCTGGTTGAGAGAGTTCGCGCAGCTCTACCCCGGGCGGGTGGGGCTGCCGTACAGCATCAACACGTCCGCCGATCTGGTGGACGAACCGGCCGCGCGCCTGCTGGCCGAAAGCGGGTGCCGCGCGGTGGCCATCGGCGTCGAGGCGGGCAGCGAGCAGCGCCGCCGGGAGATCCTGGGCAAGGACCTGCCCGACGGCGTCATCCGCCGCGCGGCGGAGCTGATCCGTGGACATGGCATGCGGCTGATCACCTTCAACATGCTCGGCGCGCCCGGGGAGGGGTGGCAGGACGCCCTGGATACCTTGAAGCTGAACATCGACATCGGCGCCAGCCACGCCAGGGTCACCATCTGCCAGCCGATCCCGGGCACGCCCATGGCCCGGGACGCCGCCGCCGCGGGCGAGAGCCTCGAGGGCGCGGCCGAGGACATCTTTCAGGTGCCCGACGCAGGCCGCGGGCGCGCGCAGGTGTACTTCCGCAGCGCCGCCCCGCAGCAGGGCCAGTTCATCAACCTGTTCCACCTCTTCTCTCTTGCCGCCAGGTACCCGTCGCTGGCGCCGGCCGTGCGGGCGGCGTGCCACCTGCCGCCCAATCCGATCTTCTCCCTCGGCGGCGGCCTGCTCCGCATGTTGCAGGAGCGCGCCGCCTACCGCTTCAGCCTGCTGGCCGGTCTGCGCTACTTCATGCACGTGGGCAACCCTGGCCTGCGGACTGCAAACTTTGTCGGGCTGATATAAGATGGCCGCCCCGGTGACAAGATGAAGGTTCTGCTCGTCTTCACCAACATCAAGACCCTGATCCAGCAGGTGTACCCCACTGAGTACGGCGCGCTGGCGGCGTACCTGCGCCCGCTGGGGCATGACGTGCAGGTGCTCGTGATCAACCGCGAGCGGCACATCTCACGGATCCGCCGCGCGGCCCGGCGGCTGGAGCCGGACGTCATCGGCTTCACCGGCATCTCGGCCCAGTTCCCCTACGTGCAGCGCTGCATCCAGCTCACCCGGCGGTGGTTCCCGCGGGTGACGATCCTGGCGGGGGGCAAGCACGCGACCCTCTGCCCCGAGGACTACCTGGACCAGCCCGAGGTGGACGGGGTGTGCGTCGGCGAGGGAGAGCTGACCTTTCGCGAGGTGCTCGAGGCGCTGGCGAGCAACCGCACCCTCGACGGCATCGCCGGGTTCTGGCGCAGGGACAGGCGCACCGGCGAGGTGCAGGCAGGCCCGCCGCGCAGGTTCATCGAGGACCACGACACGCTGCCGTACATGGATCGGGAGATCGTGGACTACCAGCGTGTCATCGAGGAGAACGGGCAGACCGTGATGACCATCATGGGGCGCGGCTGCCTCTGGAAGTGCACGTTCTGCAGCAACGAGCGGCTCGCGGCCCGGGGAAGCGGCACCTACGTGCGCAACCGCAGCGTGCCCAACCTGCTGGGGGACATCGAGCAGCTGAGCCGGCGCTACAAGTTCGGCTACCTCTACTTCCGCGACGACACCTTCACCTGGGATCGGGAGTGGACCGCGCGGTGGTGCGAGGAGTACCCGCGCCACTTCGACTACCCGTTCGAGATCCTCACCCGCGCCGACTGCCTGGACGACGAGCTGCTCGAGGCCCTGGCCAGGGCCGGCTGCGCCAACATCTGGATCGGGCTCGACTCGGGAAACGATCACATCCGCGAGCGCGTGCTGCGCAAGAAGGTCTCCACCGACCGGCTGATCCAGATGACCGACAAGATGATCGCCCTGGGCATCACCCCCACCATCACCAACATGCTCGGGCTGCCGTACGAGACGGAGCAGACGGTGATGGACACGGTGCGGGTCAACAAGCGGATCCACCGTGACGTCGTGGCGTTGAGCCAGGGCACGGGTACGGGCCCCAAGGTGTTCACCTTCAGCCCCTTCCCCGGCACCGAGCTGTTCGACCTCTCACAGAAGGAGGGCTGGCTGCGGCCCATCTGGTACGGCTTCAGGGTCTACCGCGACTCCCAGAACGAGATGCCCCAGCTCCCGTCCGCGCGGGTCAAGCAGCTGCGCAACCGCTTCCGCTACCTGGTCTACAGGGATCGCTATCCCGGGCGGGCGCTGCTCTTCCTGCTCTTTGATCACCCCCTGGTGCAGGAGCTCCTGGCGGCGGTGCCGCGCGGGCAGTTTTTCTGGTTCATGCGCAAGATCCGCCGCGCCATCACCAGGCAGCGGCGCGACGACTGATGCGGCTCGTCCTGTCGAACCACTGGGGGCGCATGGACGCCACGGGCCGCAGGACCCACCTGCTGCGGGACTACTCCGGCGCCAACATCCCCGGCAACATCCTCTACCCGCCGGTGGAGATGCTCTACGCGGCGTCCTACCTGCGGGCGCGAGGTCACGAGGTGGCGCTGGTGGACGGCAACGCGCGGCACCTGTCCACCCGGGAGGCGGTGGCAGAGATCGCCGCCCTGGCGCCGGACTGCGTGGCCACCGTCTCGTCGTGGTTCTCCCTGGAGCATGACCTGGAGCTGCTGCGGCAGGCCAAGGCGGCCACGCCCGGGTGCGTCACCGTGATGGCGGGCCCCAACGTCACCCTCGACCCGGCCAGCGCGCTGGGCCCCGGGGGGGCGGACGTGGTGGCGCTGGGGGAGTTCATGGTTGGTCTGGACGCCGTGCTCTCCGGTCGCATGGACGCGGGCGTGGCATGGCAGGACGGGGCCTCCCTCACGGTGTACCCCGACCGCCCCGTGGACCCGCTGGATCGGGTCCCTTTCGCGGCCTGGGACCTGGTGGACCCGGCTCGCTACTGGGTCCCATTCGCCCGACGCCGGCCCTTCGCGCTCGCCCGGACAGGGGCGGGCTGCCCCCACGGGCGGTGCCGCTTCTGCCACGCAGTCTCCTACTTCGGCGAGGGGCACCGCTCCCACTCGGCGGAGTATGTGGTGCAGGAGATGGACCGGCTCATCTCCCTCGGCTTCGGCGAGGTGATCTATCGCGACCAGTGCTTCACCGCCCGGCGCGAGGTGGTGGAGGCCCTGTGCCGCCACCTGATCGACCGGGGCGCCCCGGTGACCTGGCGGGCGTCCACCAGGGTCGACCATGTCGACGCCGAGCTGCTGCAGCTCATGGCGCGGGCTGGCTGTTACCAGCTCTCGTTCGGGTTCGAGTCATTCTCCGACGACGCCCTGAGCTGGTGCGACAAGGGCGCCACGGCGGAGCAGGGCAGGCGGGCCGCGCGCTGGGCCCGGGCGGCTGGCCTGGAGCTCTCCGGCGGCTTCGTGGTGGGCATCCCGGGTGAGCGCGGCCTCTCCCCCGCGCAGGTGCGGCGGCAGATCCGCGCCCTCGGGATCGACTTCCCGCAGTTCTTCACCCTGACCCATGTGTTCGACCGTGAGGGGGAGCGGTTCGTGGCCCTTCACCGGCCAGGCGATGCCGCGCCAGCGCGCGACCGGAGGCGCATGCGGCGCATCGCGCTGGGCTTCTACCTGGATCCGCGCTACGCCCTGCGCCAGGCGCGCCGGGTCGCCAGCGCGCGCGGGCTGCGGGAGGTGCCGGGCTTCTTCCTCGATTTCCTGCGCTACTTCGTCTGAGACCAGGGGAGCTCGGTCAGCGCGCCGAGGCCGGGGCTTGCTCGCCCAGCAGGCCCATGCGCTGCAGCTCCTTGATCAACGCATCGGCCAGCAGGGCGTGCCCGCGGGCGTCGGGGTGCTCGTCACCGCGCATGATGGTGAGCTCCTCATCCAGCAGGCGCTCTTTCAAAGGCGGGGCCAGCACCAGCGCGCGCAGGCCATTGTCGGCGATGAGCTTGCGCACGAGGCCGTCGCCGAAGGTGAAGGCCTCCACCAGGATGGGCACCACCACCCGGGTCTTGCCCGATGCGTTCACCTGCGCCAGCCGCTTGAAGACCCCCTCGAGGCGGCGCGCGCTCTCCTTGGGGGAGATCACCTCTTCGTCAGGCTCCATCGGGTTGTCCTCACCGGAGAGGAGCCTGACCACTCCCTCCACCAAAAAGCTGTCGAAGAACGGGTACTGTTGGGACTGCAGCGTGAAGGGGGTCCGGTACCACCCGGGCGAGCGGAACTCCTTCATCGGAAAGCAGAAAAGCACCAGGTCAGGATCATATGCCAGGGCGCGCTGCTCGAGGGTCGCCAAGGCCTGTGATGGATCGAAGCCGCCGACGCCGAAGTTGATGAACTCCACCCTGGATCCGCCGGCGCGCGCGGCGAGCTGCCGCTCCATGACCGCGTGAAACGCTTCTCCCGGGGCCACGCCAAGGCCCTGGACAAACGAGCCGCCCAGCATGGCCACGCGATAGACACCGGGGGGCTTGCGACTGGCATACTCCCCGTCCACCAGGCCAGCAGAGTTGGTCCGGAAGGGCGCCATGAAGGCGGATCCCACCGCGTCGGGCTTGAACTCGTAGACCACCCCCGGGAGCCGGGAACGCTGGAAGTAGAGATCCACGCCCAGGGGCTGCAGGCTATGGATCTTGCTGTAGCTCAGGGAGGCCGCGCCGATGAGGTGGACGCGCGCGCCCTGCTCCAGCAGGAGCAGCAGGCCGAGCAGGATGAGCCCCGCCCGCCGCCAGCGCAGCGCCAGCAGCGTCGGCGCCGTGAGCAGCAGCGGGAGTCGGCTCCAGCCGGTCAGCGCAGAGAACGCGATGAGGAGGATGACCCCGCCCAGGGGCAGCGCCAACGCCAGGCGGCCAGGCTTCATGTCACCTCGACACGCAATGGCCCAGAGAGGTCCATGGTCAGAACCCCTGGTAGAAGAAGTCTGTCGGCTGCAAGCCGAGCATGTAGAACACTGTGATGAGGCCAAACATCGTCGCCAAACCAACCCCTGATACGACCAGATCCCTTGCCACCGGCTCCATACCATCCTCACTCCCACCCGTCAGCCACGCGGGCGGCGCCAATCCCTAACCACGATTTGCCTGTACTCCCTTGGTAGCGTTGTATTTAGCGATGTCAATCTAAAAAAGAATGGGGATTCCCAGGGTTACGCTGAAATGTCCGGCTTCAGGGATCGCTGCTACTGACCGCCCAAAGCGCGAGAGAGCATGATCCCGCCGCCCCTGAGGATCTCTCCTGGCGAGAAGAGCCCGCTACCGAGCACCCGGGCGATATAGGCCGGGCGCGCATAGAACTGCAGCATGCCCCATCGCTGCAGCCGCACCAACTCGCCGGGGGAGACGCCCTCTGGCGACCATACGGGGCGGCTGGCAGCGCCGGCCCAGTCGAACCACGACGTGAACCGCTCGCACTCCTCCGCGGAGGGCATGCTGTCGCGGCCCATCAGCTCCCACAGCGGCGAGCCGGGGTAGGGGATGGTGATGGCAAACTTGGCGATGTCCACCTTGCAGCGCCGGGCGTAGCGGAAGGTGTCGCGGATGGTCGCCCGGGTGTCACCGGGCAAGCCGATCATGAACAGGCCCACAGCCAGGACCCCATGGCGTCGCAGCAAGCGCGCGGCCTGCTCGCCCTGGGCGAGGGTCGTGCCCTTGCCTGTGGAGCGCAGGATCTCCTCGTTGCCGGATTCGTAGCCGAGGATCACAGCGTGCAAGCCAGCGGCGGCCATCTCCCGCACCAGCTCGTCGTCCATGCGATCCACCCTCAGCTCGGTGACCCATCGGACATCACGGTGCCAGCTGTGAGCGCGCAGACGGCGACAGAACTCGAGCCCGCTCTCGCGATCCCAGGGGAAGTAGGCGTCGTTGAATCCGAAGCTGCGGAAGCCGTACCGCTGGACCATGAAGTCGATCTCGTCCACCACGCGCCCGACGTCTCGCCGCCGGACCCCGGCGTTCCACTTGTCCTGGGAACAGAAGGTGCAAGTGTAAGGGCAGCCGCGAGAGGCCATGATCGGCACCGGCGCGCTGGTCAGCCCCACCAGCGGAAAGCGCTGGTAGCGCCACGCGGAGAGATCCATGAGGTCCCAGGCGGGGTAGGGCAAGGCGTCGAGGCGGGTCACCGGGCCGCGCTCCGGGTTGTGCCGCACGCGGTCGCCATCGCGGTAGGACAGGCCGGCCAGATCCGACAGGGCGCCTCCCTGGTCCAGGGTGCGCGCCAGGTCAGCGAGGGTCTCCTCCCCCTCGCCCCGGATGACGAAGTCGGCGTGCCCGTTGGCCAGCACCTCCTCGGCGAAGAACGCCGCGTGGGTGTTGCCCATCACCACCTTCAGCCCGGGGACGCGGCGGCGCGCCTCGCTCACCATGGGGACCACGGTGCTCCAGCTCTCGGTGAGCACGCTCAGGCCCAGCAGGTCAGGGCGCAGCTGCTCCACCTCGTCCAGGATGTCCCCGGTGGCGCGGAGATCCGCGGGCTGATCGCGCATGGAGACCGTGTGGCCCTCCTGGCGCAGCACGGCGCCGAGGTAGCCCAGGGACATGGGCAGCAGGCAGGGCTGGAACTGCGCGTAGAGCCTCGAGCGGAGGATATTGCTGCTGACAGGGACGACGAGATGTACGCGCACCGGGGAGACCTCTCAGCGACGAGGCAGCGGGAGTGAAGGGGGGAGGGGCAGTGTGACCGTCAGCATGCGGGTGGGCGGTCTCTAGCGCTTCCGGCGGCGTCGCAGCAGCCCGATCAGCAACAGGGCGGCCGGCCAGAGGGGCGCCGCGCTGGCGGGACCCGCGCCATCCACCCGGCAGTTGCAGCCGGTGTCGCCGCCCTTGTCGCCCGTTGAGGAGTCCGGGTTGACCCCCCATACATCCTTGGCCTGGCCCTTGTCCCTGGCCCCGGCCTCCTTCTTCACGCCGCCCTTGTCACCCGTGGTGGCGCCCTTGTCGCCCGTGGTGGCGCCCTTGTCGCCCGTGGTGGCGCCCTTGTCGCCCGTGGTGGCGCCCTTGTCCTTGCCCGTGCCGGCGTCCGAGCTGCCGCTGCAGCCGCCGCAGTTGGTCTTGCACTCCTGGACGCAGAACTTGTCCCAGGTGTTTGTGCAGCAGGCCGGGTCGTTCTTGCACACGCACTTTTCGCAGGCGCAACCGGGGCATCCGGGCGCGCTCTTGACCTGGCAGCCTGTACACTTGCCACAGTCCTGCGGGCAGCTGCCGCAATCTTCCTTGGGGGCGTCGCACTTGTTGTCCCCGCAGGTCTTGCCGGAAAGATCAGGCAATGTCTGGTCCGCCGGAGGGGCGCCCTTGTCCTGCTTGGGCGGCGCGCCCTTGTCCAGCTTGGGCGGCGCGCCCTTGTCCGGCTTGGGCGGCGAGCCCTTGTCCAGCTTGGGCGTGGTGCCCTTGTCCAGCTTGGGGGGGGCGCCCTTGTCCAGCTTGGGAGGGGCGCCCTTGTCCAGCTTGGGAGGGGCGCCCTTGTCCAGCTTGGGCGGCGCGCCCTTGTCCAGCTTGGGCGTGGCGCCCTGATCGGGGATGGGCGGGAGGTCCGCAATGGCGCCAGCATCGCTCTTGTTGCACCCGCCACAGTTGGTCTTGCACTCCAGGACGCAGAACTGGTCCCACGAGTTGGAGCAACAGGCGGGGTCGTTGGAGCAGACGCATGTTTCGCAGGCGCAGCCAGGGCACTTGGGTGAGTTGCGAATCTCGCAGCCGGTGCACTTGCCGCAATCTTTCGGGCAGCTCACGCAGTCCTCGGCGGGCGACGCGCACTTGTTGTCGCCGCAAGCCACCGCGCCCACATCTCCGGTGTACTGATCCGCGGCTGATCCCCCCTGATCCGCCGGCAGCACCGACATGTCAGGGGGCGGTGCCGCCTGGTCCACGGGCGAGAACCCCTGGTCCGGGATGGGCGGGAGATCCGAGAGCACGCCCGCGTCCGTGAGGCCACAGCCGCTGCAGTTGTTCTTGCATTCCTGCACACAGAACTGGTCCCACGTGTTGGTGCAGCACGCGGGATCATTGGCGCAGACGCATTTTTCGCACTTGCAGCCGGGGCAGCCCGGCGCGGCCTTGACCTCGCAGCCGGTGCACTTGCCGCAATCCTGGGGGCACGACCCACAGTCTTCGGCCGGCGAGCTGCACTTGTTGTCGCCGCAGCTCACCGTCCCCAGGTCGCCCATGTACTGATCAACGGCCGGGGATCCCACGTCCGCTGGCGTCGGGCCGCTGTCGCTCGCCGGACACCCGCCGCACTGCGACTTGCAGGTTTGTACGCAGTACTTGTCCCACTGCTGGGTGCAACATGCGGGGTCCAGCTGGCAGACGCACGAGGTGCAGGCGCAGCCAGGGCAGCCAGCGGAGCTGGAGATCTGGCAGCCGGTGCACTTGCCGCAATCCTGTGGGCACGAGCCGCAGTCCTCGAGGGGGTGGCTGCACTTGTTGTCTCCGCAGGTCACGGTCCCGAAGTCGCCGGTGTAGACATCAGGCGGCGCGCCCTGGTCCCCGGGCGGTCGCCCGCCGGTGCAGCTCTTGGGGTTGGTGCCGCTGGGATCCGCCGCGCCGCCGGTGCCGCAGCTGTAGCGCTTGAGGGTTGAGTTCCAGCCGCACTTGGGGGTGCTGGCGCACGAAGCGACCACCAGCTTGTTGGTGGCCTTGTTGCAGTAGGCTGCCTGGCCCTGGAAGCAGCACCCCTGGGCCGTCACCGGACCGCAGCTCGTGCCCCAGGGGGGGAGCGACAGGTCGCTCGGCGGTGGCTGCGGCCACCCGCCGCCGCCCAGGGCTCTGCGCCGCTCGTTGGCGGTCCCGCCCTCATCCTCCAGCGCGACGCAGCCGCCGGCCAGCGTCACGAAGATCACCAGAAACAGTGGCAGTAGATAGGAACTGCTGGTCAGCTCTCTGGCTCCGAGACATCTGTACCCTGGCATGCTTTGAGCTCCTGTCGCGGGTGCATCGGCGCGGCCAAAAAGGCAGCAAACCGGCCTGTTCTGCGAGGTTACCATGGCTGCGGATCATGCTCACGCGGCGAACAGGCGCGTCAGGTGCGGCGGCCAGCCTGGCGAGGGGGCGCTACTTGCCCTTCCACTTCGGCTCGGACTTGCTCATGAAGGCCATGGCGCCGACCATCATGTCCTCGGTCTTGATCAGGTTGGCCTGGGCCAGGGCCTCGGCGGTCAGCCCGCGGTCCACGTCGTACAGCCCGTCGATGACCCGCTTGCCCATGCTCACCGCCAGGGGGGCGCAGGCCGCCAGCTGCCCGGCGAGCTCCTCCCCCGCGGCCAGCAGGTCGGCCTCGGGGACCACGCGGTTGACCAGGCCCCACGCGGCGGCCTCGTCCGGCGCGACGCGCCGGGCGGTGAGGATCACCTCCTTGGCCCGGGCGGGGCCCACCAGCCGCGTCAGCCGGGTGGTGCCGCCCACGTCGGGGATCAGCCCCAGCCGCGCCTCGGGCATGGCCAGCCGGGTCCCCTCGGCGCACAGCCGCATGTCGCACGCCAGGGCAAGCTCGAACCCGAGGCCGAGGCAGTGCCCGTGCAGCAGCGCGATGGTGGGCAGGATGTGGCGCTCGGCCTTGAGCACGATGGCCTGGTACGCCTCGGTGAGCGGCAGGAGGTTGTCGCGCCACCCCTCGCCGAACTGCTGCGCGGCGGACATCAGCCCGGCCAGGTCGATGCCCGCCGAGAAGCAGGGCCCCTCGCCCCGGATCAGGATGGCGCGGGCGCCCTCCAGCCGCGTCGCCTCGTCGAGGCAGCGGTCGAGGTCTTCCATCATCTCCCAGCTGATGGCGTTGCGCTTGTCGGGCCGGTTCAGCGTCAACTCCACCACGGCGCCGCGGTGTTCAAGTCGTACCAGTTCGGACATCGGTATACCCTCCAGAGGACAGCGGAGAGCGCATCCTAGCATGCGACAGCCGGCGGCCATGGCTGTCTCCCCGGCGTGATATCATGCCCACCATCTCAGGGAGGAAGAGACCATGCGACCTGGCCTTATCTTGTTCATCAGTTTGACCCTCACTCTTGCTGGCTGCTCTGACGACGGCGACCCGACCGCTGACGCCGGGGTGGATCAGGCGATCTCCGGAGCCGACGCAAAGGCCGAGGCGTCCGTGGGCGACAGCGGCGCCGCGGAGGCTTCTGCCGGAGACAGCAGCGCCGCCGGCGACATGACGGCGCTCCCCTCCAACGTGACCCTGTACGCCAACATCGGCGACTCGGTGGCCGTTGGCTACCCGTCCACCGCGACCATGGCCTACAAGGGCCTGCTGGTGCAGAACGACGACACCACCTACCCGTCGTGGAAGAGCAAGGACCTGAAGAACAAGTACCCGAACATCAAGCTGGTTGACCAGGCGAAGTTCGGCGCGCTCTCCAAGGAGCTGGCGGGCCAGGCCACGGCGGTGGGCGGCAACCCGAGCGGCGACACCCTCGTGATCATCTCCATCGGCGGCAACGACTTCGCCGGGGCCATCATCCAGCTCTCCCTCGACGCCAAGGCCGGCACCACCCTGGCCAAGCAGGTCACCGCCAACATCGACACGGCGCTGAAGACCTTCGCGGACAAGACCAAGTACCCGGGCAAGGTGGCCGTGGTGCTCATGACCTTCCACGACCCCACCGACGGCGCGGGCAAGCTGCCCAACGTCAAGGGGCTCACCGGTTTCTGCCAGGCGATCCTGCTGGCCGGGCCCATCGTGGGGCCCAACGTGATCAAGGGCATGGGCCTGTTCAACGCCGAGCTCAAGGCGTGGGCCGCCCGCAAGAACGTGATGATCGCGGACTACCACGCCAGGGCCCTGGGCCACGGCTGGAACTACCAGGACAAGACCAACAAGTACTACGACGCCAAGGACCCGAGCCTCTGGTTCTACACCGACTGCCTGCACGCCAACGATCGCGGCAACCACGAGATGCGCTCGGTGATCTGGGAGCGCATGTTCGGCAAGTAGGGGGGGCCATGGACGCGCTGGAGAGGGCGGCGGAGGCCGTCGCCGGGGCAGCGGCGCTGGTGTTCAGCGCCGGCGCCGGCATGGGGGTGGACAGCGGCCTGCCCGACTTCCGCGGCGACGAGGGGTTCTGGAAGGCGTACCCGCCCATCGCGGAGCTCGGCTACAGCTTCATGGACATGGCCAACCCGGCGTGGTTCTCCCGCGACCCGGAGCTGGCCTGGGGGTTCTACGGGCACCGGCTCAACCTGTACCGGGAAACCACGCCCCACGGCGGCTTCGACCTGATGCTGCGCTGGGGGGCCGCGGCGCCCGGCGGGGCGTTCGTGTACACCTCCAACGTGGACGGGCAGTTCCAGCGCGCCGGCTTTCACGGCGAGCAGGTCGAGGAGTGCCACGGATCGATCCACCACCTGCAGTGCACCGGGCCGTGCTGCGATGACATCTGGCCGGCAGGCGAGCAGCAGGTTGACGTGGACATCCACACCTTGCGCGCCTCGCCCCCGCTGCCCGCTTGCCCCCGCTGCGGCGCCATGGCGCGGCCCAACATCCTCATGTTCGGCGACTTCGGCTGGATCTCGGACCGCTCGGCGGCCCAGGGTGCGGCCTTCGACGAGTGGCTGGCGGTCAACCACGGTGAGCGGCTGACGGTGGTGGAGTGCGGCGCCGGCGGGGCGGTGCCCACGGTGCGCTTCACCGGCGAGCGCCTGGTGCGCAACCACGGCGCCACCCTGATCCGGATCAACCCGCGCGAGCCGCAGGTGCCCGAGGGGCAGATCGGCATCGCGGCGGGTGCGTACGAGACGCTGGCGGCCATCAACGATCTCCTGCCCTGATTACCCCTGAAACCAGCGCCGCCCCATGAGCAGCATGCCGAGGGCGAAGATGACCACCGCGGCCAGGGCCACCGGGTTGCCAGGCGCGCGGCGGGCGCGCAGCAAGACCACCGGCTGGCGATCGAGGGCCAGGAGGGTCACCGCGCCGCCCGGGTGGGCCGCCGGCTGGCCGCGCTTGACCAGCAGGCGCTGGTGGCGGCCCTGCCCGACGGTCATCAGGGCGGCGGCGGGCACGCCATCGCCATGCCCGCCGGGCAGCAGCCCGAGCACGTGGAAGGCCCTGTCCCCGAGGCGGCAGGTCTCCCGCGCCGGCGCCATGCAGCGGCTGTCCCCGTCGGTGAGGGTGGCCACCAGCTGCTGATCGAAGCGGGACAGCAGCCAGAGCCGGGCGCCGAAGCCGGCGCTGGCCGGGCGGTTGAAGCCCACCACCTGCCGGCTGGCGCGGCCCGCGGGATCCGTCAGCGCCAGCCGCGCGTGGACCTGCCGGGGCATGCCCCCTGGCAAGCGCTCCACCTGCAGCGACTCCAGGCGCCCTGTCCAGCCCCCGCCGAGGTCCACCACCGTCGAGCCCACCACCACCGGTCGATCCTCGCCGCCCAGGAGGCCCCCCACGGCGTGGGCGGCCAGCGCCACGAGGAAGCCGAGGTGCATCACCGTCGGTCCATACGCCGACGGCGAGCGCACCCCGGAGCGCAGGAGCCGCGTCAGGCTGCGCCAGGTGCAGAGCACCGTGTTCAGGGCGTACAGCAGCAGCACCGGGATCAGCAGGTAGAGCCACAGGTGCCACGGGGACGGGCGCTGGAAGAAGGCGCGCAGGTCGTCCAGGTGTACGCCCGCGGACGCGCCGTCCCGGGTGGCCGCCAGGCAGACCGAGCCCACCGCCAGCAGCAGCACCGTCAACGCGGCGCAGATCAGGCCGAGCCCCTGGGAGCGGAGCGCTGGCGCCAGCCGGCCCGACCGTGGCGGCTCAGAAGGCATGGCTCGAACCGCCGAAGAAGAAGGAGGTCCCGACATACGCCACCAGGACCCAGACGAGGCCGACCAGGGCCAGGGCAGGGCGCAGCCAGGTCACCGAGCGCACCGACGGCGTGAGCCGAACATGCACGAACATGGCGTAGTGGATCCACAGGATCACCGACCAGATCACCTTGGGGTCCCACAAGAAGTAAGCGCCCCAGGCGAGCACGCCCCACACCCCGCCGCACACCATGGCGCCGGACCACAGCCCGAGGCCGAGCAGGGCGTTGCGATCCACTGCCTGCAGCCAGCGCCGGTCACGGTCCAGCAGCCACGAGGCCCCCGAGGCCGCGGCCGCAGCCCACAGGGCGTATGCCAGGAATGACAGCGGGATGTGCAGCGGGTACCAGATGGTGCGCATCAGGGGCGGTGGCGGGGTGATCTCCGACGGGAAGGTGACCGACGCGGCCAGGGCAGCGATGCTCAGGGCCAGCAGGGTCCCTGCGTACAGCCGCCGGTGGTGCCAGGTGGCCAGCAGGACCAGGGCCAGCGCAAGGGAGGCGGCGGAGAAGGACTCGTACTTGTTGGTCAGCGGAAAGAACGCCACCGCCCACCCCCGGCCCACCATGCCCGCGAGGTGCGCCGCCGCGCCAGCCGCCGTCAACAGCCGTCCGCCCCGGGGCCAGAACAACACCGCCACCAGCGCCAGCAGGTAGAGCGCTCCCGCGGCGTGAAAGGCGATGGTGATCCAGCTGGGCTGAGCCATGGGCATGATTCAAGGAAGGATGGTCCCCCGCAAGGGCCGACACCACCACAATCCCGTTCTGGCATTCTGGCATTCTGGCATCCTGGCACCCTGGCATTCGCGCCCACAGGGCGCGATACTTGGGCCCATGACGCGTACCTACATGACGCATGAAAACATGACGCATAAAAAGAAAATGATCCGCGCCCGCCTCGCCCTGGGCGCCCTCGCCCTCACCGTCGTCGCCGCGTGCACCTCCAGCGGCGGCAGCTGCGCCGGGTGCAACACCCAGACCATCCCCGGCGGATTCCCCGCGGCCAAGACCTACGAGAACGCCATGATGACCCAGGTCACCGAGTCGGGGCTCACCTTCCTGGAGCAGAACATCGGCACCCTGGTGGCCGGCTTCATGCCCAACGGGCTCTCCTTCGCCATCCCGCCCGCCGGGTGCAATGATCCCAAGGCGACCATGAAGATGTGCTGCACCACCGGCGCCACCTGCAACGCCACGGCGGAGATCACCGGCGCCAAGCTGACCCCCAAGGCGCCCAACAAGCTCGCGGCCCAGATCGACGCCGCCGCCTGGACCGGGTCGGGCACCCTGACCAAGAAGAAGATCGCCAAGCTGCCGGTGAGCGTCACCTTTCTCGGCCTCACCGTGAAGTGCGACATGGCCCTGGACGCCACCAAGGGCAAGAAGAAGACCCTGGCCATCACCACCACCGTGACCTTGAGCGCCGCCGCCGCGGCCCCCAAGAAGCTGTCCATGGCGGTGAGCGGCACCGACTTCAAGGACCTGGAGGGCGCGGATATCACCATCAGCGGCTCCAACGCCATCTGCGGCGCGTTCAACACCTTCCTGCAGACCCCGGGGGTGTTCAACCAGTTCATGCCGCTGTTCAAGAGCAGCCTGATCAAGCCCATCGAGGACGAGCTGAAGAAGCAGCTGGCGGCCCAGCAGCTGGGCCAGGAGGCGCGGGTCGACCTGGGCGCCGGCATGGCCGCCTTCTCCCCCTCCACCACCGGCCTGCTCGACTACTTCATCTGGGCCGGCGGCTACGCCGAGGCCACCGAGAAGCCGAAGCCGGTGGGGCTCAGCATCGGCGTCCTGGGCGGCTTCAAGGAGGGGGCCCTGTCGTCATGTGTCCCCGACTGCGAGGCCGCGGGCGCGGCCTGCTCGCCCCCGGCCAAGGAGACCATCTCGCGCTCCACCGCGCTGGAGTCGGGCAAGGACCCGTCGGGCAAGGCGTACCACCTCGGCGTGGGCGTGCACCGCTATACCCTGGCCAAGGCCGGCTACGCGGCGTACCGGTCCGGCGCGCTGTGCCTCGACGTGGGCACCGCCACCTCGTCCATGATCACCAGCAGCGTGTTCGAGATCTTCCTGCCCTCCATGAAGAACCTCACCGGCGGCAAGAACTCGCCGGTGTCCCTCGGGCTGCGGCCCCAGAAGCCGCCCACTTTCACCCTCGGGCTCGGCACCTACACCACCGACAGCAAGGGCAAGCCCACCATCAAGGAGCCGCTGCTCACCCTGACCCTGCCGGACCTGGCCATCGACTTCTACGTGCTGGTGGACCTGCGCTACATCCGCGTGTTCCGCGTCACCGGCGACCTGGCGGTGCCGCTGCTGCTGTTCCCCGACGGCAAGGGCAACCTGACCCCGGTCATCGGCGACCTGAGCAACGCCATGACCAACCTCAAGTCCACCTCCAACGAGCTGGTGGCGGCGGACGCGGACAAGATCAAGACCGTCATCCCGACGCTCATCGGGCTGGCCACTTCGTTCATGGGCGACGCCATCAAGCCCATCGCCATCCCGGATCTGCAGGGCCTCAAGCTGGAGCTCGGGCCCGGCGCCATAACCTCCATCGACAAGGACTCGGCGGGCAAGTACACGCTGCTGGCCCTGTTCGCAAAGCTGGCCAAGGCGAGCACCACCAAGCCGAGCCCGGCGTCGCCGGATCCAGACCCGGGGCTGGGGCAGGTGGAGACCCGCGCGGAGCTGCTGGAGGTGGTCCTGCCCCGTCGCGGAGACCGGGCGCGCGGGCGCGGCGCGGTGGCGACGGTTCAGCTCGACGCGCGCCTGCCTCGAGGCATGCAGGGTCAAGCGGTGGAGTACATCTACCGCCTCGACGGCGGGTTCCGCAGGCTCTGGACCGGCGGCTCCCGGCTGGAGCTGCGTGACCCGCTGTTGCTGTTCGAGGGGATCCACCGGCTGGAGGTCTCGGCCCGGGTCAAGGGGCAGCCCGGCACCATCGATCCCACGCCAGACGAGGTGATCTTCACGGTGCCCGCCGGGCGCTGATCCGGCGGCCAGTTGATGCCGGCGCGGGGGGCTACTGGTAGAGGCAGGTGAAGGTGCAGGACTTGACGCTCACCGTCCCCTGCACGCCGCCGCACAGGCTCTTCGCCGCGCACTTCAGATCCGATCCGCAAGAGACCGGGTACTTGGCGCCGCACAGCCAGCCCACGTCATAGGGGCCCGAGTCGGGCCAGACCATCATGTCCCCGCCGCCGGGCGGGGTGCACAGGCCCTTGGGGCATGGGTTGACGAAGGCGTCCCCGATGGTCCCCGTGTCCTTGAAGCACGGCGTGGATGAGCCCCCGTCGACGCACGGGTTCCCCTTGTCGAGGATGGCCAGGGACGAGCCGTCGTCGTCGCTGCAGCCGCCGATGGCCAGCGCAAGGAGACACAGGGTGAGCGCCAGTTTCCTCATGTTGAACCTCCGCAGTTTTGATCACATCAGTACGTGGTCCGGATCGGGCCAGTGTCCACCACCTCGAAGTCGCTGCCCCTGACCCCCTGCTTCAGCTTGTGCAGATCGTCGTCGTCCCAGCGGGAGTCCGGCGCGCCCGACAGGAACCAGTCGGCGCCGTTGTCCGCCACGAACATGCCGTACCTCTTGAGCGCCCGGAGGATGACCTTGTTCCTGGCGGAGAAGCCCGAGACGTCGAAGCTGGCCTTGAGCCGCAGCCGCAGGCCCATGGGGGGGCGGCTGGTATCGGTGCTCGACGAGGCCCAGTGTGTGGCGGGCAGCACGAACGCCCGGCGGGTCTTGCTCACGGTGAAGCGCAGGGCGTGGTTGATGGCCCCGGCGACCACCTCGTCGTGGCGCACCAGCCCCGGGTAGATCGGCAGGCCCGCGGCGTCGGCCGATGTCCAGCCGATCTTGCGCAGCTTGTTGCTGCGCAGATCGAAGCGCGCCCCGCTGGCGGCCTTCCACCCCTTGCCTGCGCCCTGGGGCCAGGCGTTGAACAGCTCGTAGAGCTTGCACGCGTGCAGGTCCACGGCGATGACATGGCGATCGCCGCTGCCGGCCGCGCCACCCTCCACCGGCGCGTCCTGGGGGATCGGGAACGGCCCCGGGTCGCTCTCATCGCCGTATGCCGTGTAGACGATGGGCACCTTGGCTTGCCCGGCGGAGACCTCCACGTACGGGATGCCGTTGGGCGCGCCCTGGTAGGTGGTGCCGAAGTCCGGGTGCAGCCCCTTTGACGCGCCGATGCTGGCGATGATGGCCGCTGACAGCTTGTGGACCTTGTAGCCCGAGATGTCCGTGTTCCACGGGTTGTCAGCGGGGAAGATGGGGCAGGCGGCCGCGGCGCCGTCAGGCCGTGCGCCGCTGTCGCCAGGGGCCCCGGTGTCCGCTGCCCCGGAGGGGACAGGGTCGCTGCACGCGCCGGCCAGCAGCAGGCTCAGGACCGCCAGCCTGCGGGGCCAGGGCAGAGGGCGCGTCGTGGAGGGCATGGTGCGATTGTACACGCCCATGGCGCCCCCTCAGGTCTCCCCCGGATCAATCTCGCTCGATGAGCTCGATCTTGTATCCGTCCGGGTCCTCCACGAAGGCGATGACCGTGGTGCCATGCTTCATGGGCCCTGCATCCCGCACCACGTTGCCCCCGCGGCGACGGATCTCCTCGCAGGCGGCGGCAGCGTCGGGGACGCCCACGGCGATGTGGCCGAAGCCATCGCCCAGGTCGTAGCTGTCGGTGCCCCAGTTGTGGGTCAGCTCCAGCACCGTGGTGTCTGCCTCCTCGCCGTAACCCAGGAAGGCGAGGGTGAACTCGCCGCCCGGGTAATCCTTGCGCCGCAGCAGGCGCATTCCGAGGACCTCGGTGTAAAAGGCGATGGACCGCTCCAGGTCGCCCACCCTGATCATGGTGTGAAGGATCCGCATCCCTACCTCCCGGTTGGTTCGTCCGAAAAGGGTGGGCTACTTCCCGGCGGCGTCCAGGTTGGCTTCGAGCGCCTCGAAGCGCTTCCGGTCCGCGGCGACCATGGGGAACATGGCCTTCAGGTTGGGCAACAGCTGGCGCGCCCGGCGGGGCTGCCCGTCCGCCAGCCAGCGCTCTGCCGCCAGCAGCAGCATGGGGGGCGCGGGAGAGCCGGTGCAGCGATGCTGCTGCTCGGCGGCTAGGGCGGCGCGGTCGTAGCGTTCCAGGGCCACCGCTGCCTCGCCCACATGCTGGAACACGGCGCACTTCATCAGGCCGAGGAGCACGGATCGCTCCAGCAGGGTCAGCGCCCGGTGGGCTTCGCCCAGCTTCAGCGCCACCCGGCCAGCCAGGAAGTGTTCCTGCGCGGCGGCCTCGGTGTCGTCGCCGCTCTGGCGAAGCAGCCGGCGCCCCAGGGGGTCGGCCTCGCGGAACCGGCCGGCGCGGATCAGCGCGGCCATCACCCTGCGCGTGCGCCTGCGGTCGAACCCGCAGGCCTGCTCGGTCTGCGCGGCCAGGGTGATGAGCCGGTCCGGCTTGCCCAGCGCCCCCAGCCGCTTGAGCTGCCGCTCGTTAAACCCGCACCGGTCCCGCGGGGTCTGGAGCTCCTCGGGGATCTGCTCCAGCTTCCAGTCGGCCAGATCCAGCAGGCCCGCCTCGTCGGCGTAGGTGCCGTGGGCCCTGGGGGCCAGCACCAGCCAGCTTCCTGACCAGATCAGCGTCCCGACCAGGAACACCAGCACCGCGGGGCGGCGGTTGATCAGCGCCACCAGCCGCGGCCAGAGCAGCGCCGCCGCGGGCAACGCCAGGTAGAGCCAGCGGTCGGACAGCGGCACCTTGCCCTCTTTCACCGGCACCAGCACCGCTGCCGGCAGCAGGACCACCGCGGCGGCCAGCAAGATCCAGAGCAGCAGACACAGCAGAGACCGGTCCTTGCGCCAGATGCCGAGGGTCGCCAGGCCCGCCAGGGCCGCCCCCGCGGCGGCGGCCCAGATCTGCGCGGCCGAGGTGCCGAGCTCGCCCTGGTTCAGATCCCTCACGGTGCTCTCCAGCAGGAAGGGCAGCAGGTTGACCAGGTATGAGGACCACCCCACGGCCCACGCCAGCGGGGCGGAGAGAGGCACCTGTGACGCGCCGGGATCGAGGACCAGCGAGCGTAGCCAGATGTACGCAGCCGTGAGCAGCATGGCCGGCAACAGCCCCAGCAGCCGCCAGCCCCTCGGCTTGCCTCCCAGCACAGCCGCGAGGGCGCAGATGGGGGCCGCCACCACCGCGGCCTCCTTGCTGCCCAGGGCCACCACCATCCCGAGCAGGTGGAGCAAGAACCAGCCCACGCCGCCGCGGCGCGCCCAGAGCCAGCAGCCCGCCACGGCCCAGGTCACGCCGGCCACGAGCATCACGTCCGGCCGCGCGTCCACCATGCAGACCGGCTCGATGGCCACCGGGTGCAGGCCGAACAGCGCCCCGGCGGCCAGCGCCAGCCCGATGCTCAGCCCGAGGCCGAGCCGCGCCAGCACGAACACGGCCGAGGTGGCCACCAGGTGCCAGCCGAGGGAGACCAGGTGGTAGCCGCCCGCCCAGGTGCCGAACAGCTGGTACTCCAGCATCCAGCTCACCTTGGGCAGGGGGCGCCATGTGGGCAGGTAGGCGTCGGAGCCCTCGGCGTGCAGGTAAGAGCTGCGCAGGTTCTGCGCCAGGAAGTCGAGGTCCTGGAGGTAGCGGTTGTCCAGGATCAGGGCGCGCGCCTGGCCCAGCAGGTCGAAGCCATGCACGCTCCGGTAGGCTGCGGCCACGGTGACCATCAGCAGCAGCCACCCGCCTCCCCAGCGCACCAGGGCCCCCAGGTCGAGCCGCCGGCGCGGCTCCTCCTGCTCCTGCTCGTTCGACGCCGCGTGCCCGGGCCTGGGGTGGTAAGGGTTGAACATCAGGCCCGCCGATCTCCAGATCCATCTGGGCGCCACCAGGCGCCCGCCGTCACTCGCTTCAACCGCATTGTCACAGGATCCCCGGTCCCGGGCCCCCTGACAAGCGGTGCCTGACCTCGGCGGCGCCGGCCTGCACCATTGTGGCGATTTGGCACCCCCGCGTACCGGCACTCTGGCACTGGCGCGCCCATCGCGCACGGTACTCCCGGCATGGACAGGGGCCCCGAAACCTGGTAGAGACCAGCAGTCGCTATCCAGCCCGGGTCGTGGTACGCACAGGACTCCCGCCGTGCCGCCCCCGGGCCGTTGTCACCGTTAGGATGATTCGAAGGTAATCTGATGCCTCACCGCACCGCCCCCACGACGGATAACTCATCTCGCCCGCCCCTCGCGGTGGTGGGCGTCAGCGCGCTCTTCCCTGGATCCATGGAGATCGGTGGATTTTGGCGCGATATCATGACCGGCGCCGACCTCCTGCAGGAGATCCCGCCCCACTACTGGCTGCTGGAAGACTTCTACGACCCGGATCCCCGCAAGCAGGACAAGACCTACGCCAAGCGCGGCTCTTTCCTGTCGAAGGTGGACTTCGACCCGATGGAGTTCGGCATCCCGCCGGCCAACCTGGCCTCCACCGACACGGCCCAGCTGCTGGCCCTCATCGTGGCCAAGCGGGTGCTGCAGGACGCCGCCCAGGGGCAGTTCGCCGAAATGAATCGCGAGCGGATCAGCGTCATCCTGGGCGTGGCCGCGGGCCTGGAGCTGGTGGGAGAGATGGCGGGCAGGCTGCAGCGCCCCGCCTGGGTCAAGGCCCTGCGCGAGCACGGGCTGCCGGAGGACGAGGTCCAGGCCATCTGTGACGGGATCTCGGATCACTCGGTGCCCTGGACCGAGAGCACCTTCCCCGGCCTGCTGGGCAACGTGGTCACCGGCCGCATCGCCAACCGCCTGGACTTAGGCGGCACCAACTGCACCACCGACGCCGCCTGCGCCAGCTCCTTTTCGGCCCTCTCCATGGCCGCCAACGAGCTTTACCTGGGTGACTCGGACCTGGTGATCACCGGCGGCGTGGACACCACCAACGACCCGTTCCTGTTCCTCTGCTTCTGCAAGACGCCCGCGATGTCGTTCAAGAACGACTGCCGTCCGTTCTCGGATCAGGCCGACGGCACCATGCTGGGCGAGGGGCTCGGGATGGTGGCCCTCAAGCGCCTGGACGACGCCGAGCGAGACGGCGACCGGATCTACGCCGTCATCCGCGGCGTCGGCTCCTCCTCCGACGGACGCTCCAAGAGCGTCTACGCGCCGCGACCCGAGGGGCAGGCCCGCGCGCTCCAGCGTTGCTACGACGCGGCTGGCTACTCCGCCGGCACGGTGGAGCTGCTCGAGGCCCACGGCACCGGCACGGTGGCCGGCGATATCGCCGAGTTCAAGGGCGCCAGCGGCGTGTTCGGCAAGGACCGCCAGGACGACCGCCAGTGGTGCGCCCTCGGCTCCATCAAGTCACAGCTCGGGCATACCAAGTCCGCGGCGGGCGTGGCGGGGTTGCTCAAGGTGGTCATGGCCCTGCAGCACAAGGTGCTGCCGCCCACCATCAAGATCGACCAGCCCGACCCGCGGCTGGAGATCGAGGACAGCCCGTTCTACCTCAACACCCGGGCCCGCCCGTGGATCCGCGACGACGCGCACCCGCGCCGGGGCGCGGTGAGCTCCTTCGGCTTCGGCGGGACCAACTTCCACGTGACCGTGGAGGAGTACCTGGGGCAGGGGATCCCGGCCTGGCGCCGGCGCGGGGCCATGCCCGGCGAGCTCGTGGCGCTGTGCGCTGCCGACCCCGAGGCGCTGCTGGAGCAGTGCAGGGCGCTGGCCGACGCGCTGCTGGACCATGAAGATCTGTTGCCCTTCCTGGCCCGCACCACCCAGGCATCCTTCGACCCGACCGCCGAGTGCCGCCTCTGCCTGGTGGCCGAGGATATCGAGGCCCTGGGCCAGCGGCTGGCCAAGGCCATCGAGAAGCTGGAGAAGAAGGCGACCAAGGGGTTCTCGCTGTCCGCGGGCATCCATTACGGCGTGGGCGAGGGGTACACCGCCGATCAGGTGGCGTTCCTCTTCTCCGGTCAGGGGAGCCAGTACATGGGCATGGCCGCCGACCTGGCCATGGCCTTCCCCGAGGCGGTGGAGAGCTGGGACCGCACCACGTCCGTTTCCATGGGCGAGGGCGAGCCGGATCTGCACGAGGTGGTCTTCCCGCAGCCGGTCTTTGCGGACGACGAGCAGGCCGCGCTGAGCAAGCGGCTCACCGCCACCCAGTGGGCGCAGCCCGCCATCGGCGCCACCAGCCTGGCCAGCCTGTCGCTGCTGCGCAAGCTCGGGCTGGAGCCGCGGTGGGTCGGCGGCCACAGCTTCGGCGAGGTCACGGCCCTGCACGCGGCCGGCGTGCTGGGAGAGCAGGAGATGATGCAGGTGGCCCGCCGCCGCGGCGAGCTCATGGCCGAGGCGGCGAAGGTGCCGGGCAGCATGACCGCGGTGGTCCATCCGCTGCACGAACTGAAGGCGCTGGTGGACGAGTGGAAGGTGGAGGGCGTGGTCATCGCCAACATCAACAGCCCGCGCCAGGTGGTGCTCTCGGGCACCACCACCGGCATCGAGGAGATCGAGCAGAAGCTGGAGGCCGAGGGGATCATGGCCACCCGCCTGCCGGTGGCCACCGCGTTCCATTCGCCGGTGGTGAGCCCCTCGCGCGAGCCGTTCCTCGAGTTCCTGGGGCAGATCCCGTTCGGCGAGGCCGCCCTGCCGGTGTACGCCAACTCCGAGGCGGCCCCCTACCCGCAGGACGAGGCGCAGAAGCGCGAGATCCTCGCCGGGCAGATCGCCAGGCCTGTGCGCTTCAGCGAGCAGGTGGCGGCCATGCACGAGGCCGGCGCCAGGGTGTTCGTCGAGGTGGGGCCAGGCGCGGTGCTCACCGGCCTGGTGAGCAAGTGCCTCAAGGGATCGCCGTTCATGGCGGTCAACACCGACAAGAAGGGTCAGAACGGCGTGGTCGCCTGGTGGAACGCCATGGGCAAGCTGATGGCCGCCGGTATCCCGCTGGACCTGGGCATCCTCTGGGGGCCGTACCAGGAGATCGACGATCCGCGCGAGCGCCAGCGGCCGCCGCTGGCCGTGGAGGTGGACGGCGTGAACCTGGGCAAGAAGTATCCGCCCGAGGGTGGCGCCGCTGCCCTGCCGAAGCCGAACCCGCCGCGCGCGCCCGAGCCGCCCGTGGCCCCGGCGCCCGCGCCTGCCGCCGCCACCGGCGCCGTCGCGGTCGGGGCGACCCTGCAGCTGCCGCCTGTGCCCACGCCGCCGCAGCCCCGCACCGGGGCCACGTCCGAATGGGTCCAGGCTTATCGAGAGATTCAGCACCAGACGGCGGAGATCCATCACAGCTACCAGCAGGCCATGGCTGCCAGCCACCAGGCGTTCTTGCGGCTGGCGCAGACGACCTCGGCAAACCTCGTCGGGCGGGCCGACCCGGGTGGTGCGCATCAGCGGCTCCCGGAGCTGCAGGTCGCAGCCAGCCCGCCGCCCCCGTACCCGCCTGTCGCCCGCCCGGTCACGGCGCCCCAGCCCATGCAGAGCCCACCCGAGCCGGCCGCGCTGGTGGCGCCGCCCCATGTGACGCTGCCGGCAGCCCACGGCGTGGAAGTTCGGCCCGTGGAGAGCGCGCCCAATCCAGCGCAGCCCGAGGCCGCGCCGGGATCCAACGGTGGCAACGGCAACGGAGCAGGGGAGGGGGCCCCCATCACCGTGGAGGACGCCAGGGCGCTGCTGCTGACTGTGGTGGCAGAGAAGACCGGCTACCCGGAGGAGATCCTGGCCCTGGACATGGACCTGGAAGCGGACCTGGGCATCGACTCCATCAAGCGGGTGGAGATCCTGTCCGCGCTGCAGGAGCGCCACCCGGCGCTGCCAGAGCTGGACGCCAGCGAGCTGCCCAATATCCAGACCCTGGGGCAGGTGCTCGAGTTCATGGACCAGATGAGCAAGGGAGAAAACGGCGGCAACGGCGCGGGCAACGGCGCCGCTGACGACGAGGTCTCCGATCTGTCCGGGCCTGATCTGCCCATGCAGGGGTCCGCTGGTGGAGCCCCCGTTCAATCCGACAAGATTTAAGTTATTTGAACCCCATTGCTTGAGGTTCAGGTCGAATAAATGAGCGCCTTCGAACCCATCGCCATCATCGGTCAGTCATGCGTCCTTCCCGGGGCTCTGTCCCCGGTTTCCCTGTGGGAAGCGGTCCTGGAGGGGCGCGATCTGCTCTCCACGGTGCCCCGGGAGCGCTGGCGGGTCCAGCCCGAGCTGGTGCTCACGGATGACCCGACCCGCGCCGATGACCACACCTGGACCGACCGGGGCGGCTACGTGGACGGGTTCGATGCCATCTTCGACCCCGAGGGGTTCAGCATCGCCCCCGAGGAGATCCTGTCCCTCGATCCGCTGGTGCACTGGGTGCTGCACTGCGCGCGTGAGGCGCTGCAAGACGGCAAGATCGAGGCGAGATCCAGCGGCATGCCCCGGACGGGCGCGGTGTTCGGCAACCTCTCTTACCCGTCGGCCTCCTTCTCCCAGCTGTCCGAGGCGGTGTGGCTGGACCGGATGGAGCCGGGCTTCCTGGGCGGCGAAGCGCGCAAGTGGGCCGGGATCAACAGGCCTCACCCGCTCAACCGCTACATGTCGGGATTGCCCGGGCTGCTGCTGGCTCGCGCCCTGGATCTGCAGGCCGGAGCCCACTGCCTGGACGCGGCCTGCTCCTCGTCCCTGTACGCCATCAAGCTGGCCTGTGACCGGCTGCAGGATCGCAAGGCCGACCTGATGCTGGCGGGTGGGGTCAACCGGGCCGACGACCTGTTCATCCATATCGGTTTCTGCGCCCTGCAGGCCATGAGCCGCACGGGGCAGTCCCGGCCGTTCCATCGCGACGCCGACGGCCTCGTGCCCGCCGAGGGTGCGTCCTTCCTGCTGCTCAAGCGGTACGAGGACGCCCTCGCCAGCGGGGACCGGGTGCTCGGGGTGATCCGCGCGGTGGGCCTGTCCAACGACGGCCACGGCAAGGGCCTGCTGGCGCCGTGCCCCATGGGACAGGAGCGCGCCCTGCGCCATGCCTACAGCATGTGCGACCTGTCGCCCGCCGACATCTCCCTGGTGGAGTGTCACGCCACGGGCACCCAGGTGGGCGACCTGGCCGAGGTGCAGAGCATGGCGCGGGTATTCGAGGATTCCCCCGGATTGCCCATCGGCTCGCTCAAGTCGAACCTCGGGCACCTGATCACAGCCTCTGGCGCGGCCGGGGTGCAGAAGGTGTTGGCCGCCATGGCCGAGGGCATCCGCCCCCCGACACTGCACATTGACCAACCGCTGGAGCAGCTGGCGCAGACGCCGCTGCGGCCGGTGGCCGCGCCCGAGCCGTGGGCCGCCACGGGACCGCTGCGCGCGGCGGTGAACAACTTCGGCTTCGGCGGCAACAACGCCCACCTGCTGCTGGAGGAGCACCGGGCCGGCGAGCCGCGCGACTTCATCGTCCCGGACGGGGCGAGGCCCGCTCCCCCGGCGGGGAAGGTGGCCATCGTGGGGCTGCAGGTGCTGTCTGCCGGGGGCGATGGGGTGGGCGACTTCGCCGCGGACATCTTCCGCGGCCAGGCGCGCATCTCGGGGCAGGAGCCCGGCGGCTGGTGTGATGACATCGAGCTGCCCCTGACCGGCCTGCGCTTCCCTCCGGCGGATCTGGACGAGACCCTGGCCCAGCAGCTGCTGCTGTTGCGAGCGGCCATGCTGGCCTGCCAGGAGGTGGGCACGCTGCCCGTGGGGCGCACGGGCGCCATCATCGGGATGCAGTGCGATGCCGAGGTGGGGCGCTACGGGGCGCGGCTGCGCATGCCCCAGTGGGCGCTGGACTGGGGCGAGGGGCTCGGCTTCGAGGTGTCTGACGACTGGGTCGACCGCGCGCGCCAGGGGATCAGCGGGCTGCGCCACGCCGCTGGCGTGGTGGGGGCCATGCCGAACATCCCCGCCAACCGGCTCAACGCCCAGCTCGACCTGGGCGGCCCGTCCTTCACCGTCTCGGCCGAGGAGCTCTCCGGGATCGTCGCGCTGGAGCTGGCTGCCCGGGCGCTGCTGGCCGGCGAGCTGGACGCTGCGCTGGTGGGCGCGGTGGACCTGAGCTGCGAGCCGGTGCAGCGCGCCACGGCCTGGGCCACGCTGCCGCCGCAGCTGCAGGTCCCTGGCGACGCGGCCGTGGTGCTGGTGCTCAAGCGCCACGACGACGCGGTGCGGGACGGCGACCGGCTCCATGCCGTGCTCGACCTGGGCGCGGCCTCGGAGGGCGACGGCCAGGGAGATCCGCAGCTGCATGTCAGCCTGCCGGCAGAGGGCGGGGACTTCAGCGTCACCGAGCTGCACGGCCACTCCCACGCCGCCTCGGGCCTGCTGCACCTGGCAGCCGGCGCCCTGGCGGTTCACCACGCCGCATCGCCCGCAGGGCAGGGGGAGCCTGCGGCCCCCTGGTGGCCTGGCCCCGAGCCTCGCACGGCGCGGGTATCTGTGCGCTCTTTCGACGGCGCCAGCCGCGCGGTGACCCTGAGCGAGCCTGCGGAGCGCGATGCGCCGGCGCCCCTGCTGCTGCAGCCAGCCCCGCTGATGACCTGCTTCGCCGGCGCGGATCGGCGAGAGGTGCTGGACAGGCTGCGCCGGCGGGAGCCCGGCCTGGACGGGCCTTGCCGGCTGGTGCTGGTGAGCGAGGGCGAGGACCTGTCCGACCTGGAGCGTCAGGCGGCCACGGCCGAGGGCCTGCTGGGCGCCGACGAGGTGGCCACGGCCCCGGGCCGCGCCGCCCTGGCCGACGGAATCTACTTCCGCGAGCGGCCCCTGGCCGGCGAGCTGTCCTTCGTCTTCACCGGGCCGGCGGGGGTCTACCCCGGCATGGGCCGGGACCTGGTGCTGGCCATGCCCGAGCTGGTGCAGCGGCTGTACGGTCGGTGCGCCAGGGTGGAGCAGACCGGTCGCTGGATCTACGAGCCCGGCGGCGAGGCGGCCACCCCCCATGACAAGCTGTGGGGCAGCTCCTTCATGTCACAGATCCACGCCGAGCTGAGCCGCGGCGTGCTCGGCCTGTCGCCGGCAGCGGCGGTGGGGTTCTGCTCGGGCGAGACCAACGCGCTGTTCGCCATGGGCGCCTGGCGCGACATGGACGACTTCTTCCAGGAGATCCTGCAGCGCGGCGTGTTCACCGAGTATATCTCCGGCGAGATGCGCGTCATCCAGCAGCACCTCGAGGACATCGGCTTGCCCGCGCGCCCTTGCCCCGGGGACAACTGGGTCAACTGGCGCGTGCTGGCGCCCGAGGAGCAGCTGCAGCAGGCCCTGACCGACGAGCCCCTGTGCCACCTGACCATCATCTCCGCCCCCGGGGACATGGTCATCGGCGGCGATGCCGACGCCTGCCGCCGGGTGGTGCAGCGCGTGGGCAAGAGCCGGGCCTACCCGTTGGGCTACGACGTCACCATTCATGGCCCGATGATGGGCTCCTACGCGCGGGACTGGTTCGACCTGCACCATCGCGAGACCACAGAGGTGCCCGGCGTCCGCTTCTATACCAGCGCCACCTGCGACTCCTACGAGACCTCGGGCGGGGCCGCCGCGGCCGCCGAGGCCCTCACCGGCATGGCCACCACCCGCGTGGACTTCCCCGCGGTGGTGCGCCAGGCACACGACGACGGCGTGCGCATCTTCCTGGAGCACGGGCCCCGGGACGGCTGCACCAAGTGGATCCACTCGGCCCTGGCCGACCGCGAGCACCTGGCCGTGCCGCTGGATCGCGGCGGCAGGTCGTCCCTGCGTCAGTGCGTGGACGCCGCCGCCGAGCTGCTGGCCGCCGGCGTACCGGTGGACCTCGACGCGCTGACCGGGCGGCTGCACGCGGCCGCCACCCACCACCCGCGCCGCCGCCTCGGCGACGGCCCGACCCGCCGCTACCCGGCGCACCCCGAGACGGTCACCCTGCCGCCGCTGGCCGCGCCGGGCGTCACCGGCCACGCGCCCGAGCACATGGCCCCCGCGCCGCCGCTGCCGCCGCCGGTGGAGGCGCCGCCGATCCTGGAGCAGGTGGTGGCGCATGTCCCCGAGCAGGGGCAGCTTTATCAGACCCGCGCGGGCGCGGCCCACGCAGCGGTGGGCCAGGTCCACAAGGAGCACATGGAGCTGCAGAGCCTGGTGCACCAGCAGTTCCTCGCCCTGCGCGAGCGCTCCCTCTCGTTCCTCGGGCGGCACCAGGAGCGGCTGCATGGCCAGGCCGCGGCGCCGCTCGCGCCCCCTGACGCCCCGGTGCAGCGGGAGATCTTCCCCGGCCCCGCCTTCGACCGGCAGGCTCTGCTTGTGCACGCCGCGGGCAAGGTCTCGGACCTCTTCGGCGAGCAGTTCAAGCAGCAGGACCAGTACGAGGTGCAGGTGCGCCTGCCCGAGCCGCCCCTGCTGCTGGTGGACCGGGTGCTCGGCATCGCCGGCGAGGCCGGCTCCATGGGCAAGGGCACCATCTGGACCGAGACCGACATCCCCGCCGACGCGTGGTACCTCAACGATGGCTACATGCCCGCCGGCATCGCCGTGGAGTCGGGTCAGGCCGACCTGATGCTCATCTCGTGGCTCGGCATCGACTTTCACAACCAGGGCGAGCGCGCCTACCGGCTGCTCGGCTGCGACCTGTCCTACCACGGCTCCCTGCCCGCCGCCGGCGACACCCTGCGCTACGAGATCCACGTGGACGGCCACGCCAAGGTGGGCGAGGTGCGGCTGTTCTTCTTCCACTACGACTGCTGGGTCAACGGCGAGCTGCGCATGAAGGTGCGCGAGGGCCAGGCCGGCTTCTTCACCGACGCCGAGCTGGCCGACTCGGGCGGGATCCTGTGGTCCGCCGAGGAGACCGATCCGCTGCCCGACCGGCCGGTGGACCCTGCGCCGGTGGAGTGCACGCGCAGCGCGTTCTCGCGGGAGCAGGTGCGCGCGTTCACCGAGGGCGATGCGCTGGCGTGCTTCGGCCCCGGCTGGGAGATGACCCAGGCCCACACGCGCACGCCCAGGATCCAGGGCGGCGAGATGGCCCTGCTGGAGGAGGTCACCGACTTCGACCCCACGGGCGGGCCCTGGGGCCGGGGCTACCTGCGGGTGCAGAACCAGCTGTCCGACGACGCCTGGTACATGAAGGGCCACTTCCACAACGACCCGTGCATGCCGGGCACGCTCATGGCCGAGGCGTGCATGCAGGGCATCGCGTTCTACCTCTCCGCCATGGGCGTGACCATCCAGCGCGACGGCTGGCGCTTCGACCCGGTGCCGGGCGAGCGCTACCACCTGGAGTGCCGCGGCCAGGTGATCCCGGGCAGCGAGGAGCTGGTCTACGAGATCTTCGTGGAGGAGTTCGTGGCCGGCCCCGAGCCGACCCTGTACGCCGACATCCTGGCCACCGCCGACGGCCTGAAGATCTTCCACGGTCGGCGCATGGGCGTGCGGCTGGTGCCGGACTGGCCCATGACCAGCATGCCGACCCTGCTGGAGGGGTACGAGGAGCCGAAGCCGGTGGCCATGATGGGCGACTTCGCCTTCGACTACCGCTCCCTGCTGGCCTGCGCCTGGGGCAAGCCGAGCGAGGCGTTCGGCGAGGGCGGCGAGCTGTTCGACGGCACGCGGCACATCGCGCGCCTGCCGGGGCCGCCGTACCACTTCATGAGCCGCGTCACCCAGGTGGACGGCGCCATGGGCTCCATGAAGACCGGCTCGTCCATCGAGCTGGAGTACGACATCCCCGAGGACGCCTGGTACTTCGATGAGAACGCCACCGCCCAGATGCCGTACTGCGTGCTGCTCGAGGCGGTGCTGCAGCCGTGCGGCTGGCTGGCCGTGTACATCGGCTGCCCGGCATCGTCGGCGGTGGACGTGCACTTCCGCAACCTCGACGGCACCGGCGTGGTGCACCGGGCGCTCAGGCCGGGCGACGGGACGCTGCACACGCGCACCGAGCTGGTCTCCATCAGCAAGGTGGGGGACATCATCCTCACCTCGTTCAAGCTGCAGTGCACCCTGTCGGACGGCACGCCGGTCTACACCCTCGACACCGGCTTCGGCTTCTTCCCTGGCGAGGCCTTTGCCGAGCAGGTGGGGCTGCCGGTCTCCGACGAGCAGCGCGCGGCGCTGGCCGAGCCGAGCGACTTCCTGGTGGATCTGACCGAGCGCCCGCCGCGCTACTGCGGCGGGGAGCCGCGGCTGCCCGGCGAGATGTTGTTGATGCTGGACCGGATCACCGGCTACTGGCCCGACGGCGGCAAGGCGGGGCTGGGCCGCGCGCGCGGCGAGAAGGCGGTGCGGGTGGACGAGTGGTTCTTCAAGGCCCACTTCTTCCAGGACCCGGTGTGGCCCGGCTCCCTCGGGCTGGAGGCGATGCTCCAGCTGCTGCAGTTCACCATGATCCACGAGGGCATGGCCGAGGGGATCCCCGATCCCTGCTTCGAGCCCATCGCCCTGGAGCAGCCCTTCACCTGGAAGTACCGCGGCCAGGTGGCGCCCCACCGCGAGCTGGTGACAATCGAGCTGGAGATCCTGGAGCGGGGGCAGGACGAGCGCGGCGCCTTCGCGGTGGCCGAGTCCTCCCTCTGGGTGGACGGCCTGCGCATCTACCATACGGCGAACCTCGGCCTGCGCATCGTGCAGGGGGAGGAGGCGGTGGTGCAGCCCGGCGAGGCCGAGGCGCTCGCAGAGATCCCGGCCACGGCCGGCCCCGTGGAGTGGGGCCCCACCGAGGAGGTGCTCCACCCGGAGCGTGACCTTTGGCTCGGCGATCACTGCCCCAACTGGACCCTGCCCACCCTGCCGCTGATGAGCATGGTGGATCGTTTGGCCGCCGGCGCCAGGGAGCGCTGGCCCGGGCTGAAGGTGGTGGGCGTGCAGGAAGCCCGCGTCTCCGGCTGGCTGATCTTCGACCACGAGCGGCGGATCCGCTGCGAGGTGGCGGACGTGGAGGACAGCCCCGGCACCCTGGTGGGCAAGCTGTCGGTGTGGCGCGACGCCGAGCGTGAAGAGCTCAGCCGGTTCGAGCCGGTGGCCGCGGGCCGGGTGCTCATGGCGCCGGCCTACGAGCCCGGTCCCGAGCCGCTGCCCCGGCTGGAGGGGGAGCGCTTCGACGGCGATCCCTACGAGCAGGGCATGCTGTTTCACGGCCCGGCGTTCCAGCTGCTGCGGGAGCTGACCGTGGGGCAGGGCGGCTCCAGCGCGGTGCTCGACGCCGGCGGAGGCAGGACCGGCGGCTCCAACGCGGTGCCCTTCGGCCAGCTGAACCAGGCGCTGCTGGACGCGGCGGTGCACGGCATCCTGCACGACGAGCTGGAGCGCTGGAGCGACGAGCTGCCGAAGAAGCACATCGCCTACCCGTACCGGCTTGTGTCCGCCTCGTTCCACCACGCGCCGCCCAACTCGGGGCTGGTGCGGCTGGAGACGCGCCTGATCGGCTCCGACGGCGGCGAGCGGTTCCCGCTGTTCCAGCTGCAGATCATAACGGGCGAGCCCGGCGCCGAGCGGGTGTGGGCCGACCTGCGCCTGGTCGAGGTGATGATCCCCATGGGGCCCCACGCCGACGACCGGCAGAAGCGCATCGACTTCCGCGACCGGCGCCATGTCCCGGGCGCCGGCCTGGCGCGCTTCGAGGGCGAGGTGACCCGGCTGACCGATGCCGAGGTCAAGGGGCGTGACTGGCTCCCCGGCAGCGTGGCCCACGCCTACGAGGCCACCGGCAAGGGGGAGCTGCTCACCCGGCAGGTGGCCATCAAGGACCACGTGGCCCAGCGCATGAAGGTGCATCCTGCCACGGTGGAGGTGGACCGGCTCGGGCTGTCGGCCCGCTGGTCCGCCGCGCCCCTGAGCAAGCTGCCGGTGTCGGTGAACCGCGATGGAGGCGAGGTGGTGGTGGCCGACGCCGGCGCGGCCAGCCTCGATCTGGAACGGATCCGCGAGTACGGCCAGCAGACCGCCGGCGTGGGGCCCTGGGCCGGCCAGGACCTGTCCCTCGGGCTGCTCTCACGCTTCGTGGATCGGGTCACCGTGGACGATCCCGCGGCCTTCGAGCCGGTGCGGCAGCGCCCGGCGCTGTACCTGGCCAACCACCAGGTGCAGGTGGAGTCGATGCTCTTCCCCATGGTGGCCACCGTGCTCACCGGCGTGCACATCGTGACCATCGCCAAGGAGGAGCACCGAAACGCCTGGATCGGCCCGCTGTCGGAGTTCTCCTACAAGCACCCGGGGGTGGAGTACCCGCGGGTGATCATCTACTTCGACCAGCGCGACCCGAAGAGCATGTTCGGCATCCTGGAGCAGCTGAAGTGGGAGCTCACCGAGGCCGGGCACAGCGTGTTCGTGCATGTGGAGGGGGAGCTGGGCCTCGGCTGCAGGTGCCGGGTGCGGCGCCTCTCCACGGTGTTCCTCGACCTGGCCCAGGAGCTGTCGGTGCCCATCGTGCCGGTGCGCCTGGCCGGGGGGTTGCCGGTGGCGCCGCTGGACGCGCCCATCGACTTCCCGGTTGGCTACGGCAAGCAGGCGTACCACCTCGGCCGCCCGGTGCTGCCGGAGCAGCTCGAGGGCAAGCCCCTGGCGCGGCGCCGGGACCTGGTGCTCGCGGCGCTCAACGGGACCGGGCCCGACATGGGCCTGGAGGAGCCGGCGCCGTCGGACAAGGCGTTCACCATGGCGGTGCGGGCCTGGCGGCAGCGCCTGGACGTGGACGAGGTGCGGGGGGTGGTGCTGGCCACCGTGGACGGGCTGCAGCGGCAGAGCGAGCAGACCCGCGCCCTGCTGCGGGGGCTGAAGAGCGGCAAGCTCACGGTCGCCGACGACAACCGCGGTCGCTGGCTGGCCCGGGTGGCGCGCTGGCTCGGCGGCGGCATGTTCCCCGAGGTGCGCTACCCTGACGGCCGCAACGTGGAGGTCCCGGACGCATGATCGCCAAGCTCCCACCTGTCGCGCTGAAGCTGCTGCTGGCGCTGCTCTCTCCGTTGATCTTCGTGCTGCTGCTGGAGCTCGGCCTGCGGATTTCGCCCTGGAGCGACCAGCTCGGGCCCCAGCGCTACCACGGCGGGCTGGTGGATCACGCCCACTTCTGGAACCCCGACTCCATGCTCAACCTCGACGCCGAGGTGCTCATGCCGGGGGGCGAGTTCCGCGGGCGGAGCTACGCCGACAAGAAGCCCAGGGGCGTGTACCGCGTGGTCACCCTGGGCGGGTCGTTCACCTACGGCTGGCCCTACAACGAGCGCCCGGAGGTGGCCTACCCGGCGGTGATGGAGCGAGCGCTCAACGACGGCGGGGACCTGCCGCTGAAGGTGGAGGTGATCAACGGGGGCGTGGGGGGCTACACCTCGTTTCAGGGGCTGTACTACTTCAAGAAGCGGCTGGTGAAGTTTCAGCCGGACCTGATCACCATCTGCTTCGGCGCCAACGACGCGGCGGCCAACGACTCCATCGGCGTGCACATGAGCGACCGGGAGTACTACGAGCACCTGGCGACCCTGCAGCAGCGCAAGGGCATGATGAAGGTCAAGAAGGTGCTCGACAACCTGCGGGTGTACGCCCTGGTGGAGAAGGCGCTCTACAAGGTGCGCAAGGCGGCCCACAAGGAGGGCCAGCGGGTCCCGCCGGAGGACTTCAAGCGCAACCTACGGGAGTTCGTGCAGCTGGCCCGGGGGCACGGGTTCAAGATCCTGCTGATCCCGGAGCCGTCCCGGGTCTACGCCACCCTCGAGGAGCAGCTGGAGGTCAACCCGTACACCCAGGCCATGGGCGAGGCGGCCAGGGAGCACCCGGAGCTGATCAAGATCGTGGACTTCATCACGCCGCTGGCCGGCCGTGACAAGGACGCCACCTTCTACGACGAGATGCACCTGACCGTGGAGGCCAACGACTTCGCCGGCAAGCTGCTGGCCGAGGGCGTCAGGAAGAGCGGCTGGCTGAAGTCAGGCGAGTGAAGGTCCCGCCTGGCGGCGTCCAGCGTCGGGTTTAACGCGGCAATTCTGGAAATGCCGCGGTCCTCTGTATAAAATCGCGGAGTACCCACACACCGCTCGCGGATCTTTTCCAGCCGCCGGGGAGGCTGTCTGTGCCCAAACAATTCGGCCGTTTCCAGCTCGTCGAACGGATCAGCATCGGCGGTATGGCCGAGGTCTACATCGGAAAATCTGGCGGGGTCGAGGGGTTCGAGAAGGTCCTGGCCATCAAGCGGATGCTGCCGAGCCTCACCGACGACGAAGACTTCGTCACCATGTTCATCGACGAGGCCAAGATCTCGGCCCAGCTATCACACTTCAACATCGGGCAGGTGTTCGAGTTCGGCAAGTGTGAAGACCACTACTACATCGCCATGGAGTACATCCAGGGCCTGAACCTGCGCAGCATCCACAAGCACTTCTACAGCCGCAAGCTGCCCATGCCGGTGGACGTGGTGCTGCGCCTGGCCCGGGACATCTGCAACGGCCTGGACTACGCCCACAACAAGCGAGACGGCGCGGGCAACCCGATGGACATCGTGCACCGCGATGTCAGCCCGCAGAACATCATCGTCTCCTTTGAAGGCGCGGTGAAGGTCATCGACTTCGGCATCGCCAAGGCGCTGGACCGCGCCACCAAGACCCAGGGTGGGCAGATCAAGGGCAAGTACGGCTACATGTCGCCCGAGCAGGCCAACGGCAGCGCCATGGACGGCCGCTCTGACCTCTTCTCGGTGGGGATCCTGATGTTCGAGATGCTCACCGGGCAGCCGCTGTTTCAGGGCAACACTGCGATCCACACGCTGCAGAAGGTGATCAGCGCCGAGGTGCCGGATATCCCGGAGCTGAACCCGCTGGTGGACGCCGAGCTGGAGACCATCATCTGCAAGGCGCTGGAGAAGAAGCCCGACGACCGCTACGCCTCGGGCGAGGATATGGGCGACGCCATCGAGGCGTACGTGGCCAACTCCGGGCACACGCTGTCCAACAAGCAGCTGTCCCACTGGATGAGAGAGACCTTCCCCGAGCGGGTAAAGCAAGCCAGGGAGCGCATGGCCCGGGTAGCAAAAATATCCGCCGTACCCGATCCCGAGCCCGCCCCCACCCCCGCGCCTACCCCCCAGCCCCAGCCCGAGCCCGACCCCACCCCCGAGCCCGCGCCCGAGCCCGAGCCCGAGCCCGAGCCCGAACCGACGCCCGACCCCGCCCCCGCCCCCGATCCCGATCCCG
>CAZLEO010000007.1:0-42538 GCA_964558555.1 uncultured Rickettsiales bacterium
CTCTCAGACATCACGGACTGCATCTGGTTCCTCAATCCATCCGTGGAGACGTTGTTGGTTCCACCCCCGGTGGCCTACGTCGTCTCCGACATCCGCGATGCCCCGCTGCCCGATCACCTCAAGTGGGATTTCGTCACCTGTCTGAGCGTGCTCGAGCATGTGGGCATGGACAACACGAGGTACGGCGGCGGGCCGGCGGAGTTCGAGGGTGAGTGCCGAAACCCACACCGCTACGCCATCGAGGCAGCGCTGGCGATCCTACGGCTCGTCGCGCCTGGAGGGAGCTTCCTGTTCTCGGTGCCGTACGGTGTCTTCGAGTACGTGTACGACCACGACGAGCCAGAGGCTCCGATTTACTATTCGTTCAACCATCAGCAGCTGCAGGAGTTTCTCGAGGCCATCGACGGTTTCGACCTGAATGCCACGATCTACAAGGTAGTACCGGAGCACGGCTGGACCGAGACCGACCCTTCCGATTCCGAGATCACTCCCTATGCCAAGGGCTGTTCCGGAGCCGGTGCAGTGGCGCTCATCCACGGCCAGAGGCTCTGAACGTGGCGACCGAAGACCCAATCCTGGAACTCGCCCCATGTCCTGCCTGGTGATCAAGAACGACGGGATCGGCGATCTGGTCCTTTCTTCTGGACTGATCGCCTCGATCTCGGACGCCGTGGGCGGAGAGCTCGATCTGGTGACTCGTGAGTCCTGCCGTGAGGTCGCTGCGCAGCTTCACGGTATCCGACGGTGCTACTTCGTCTCGGATGACGAGATGCGATTTCGCAGCACGGCAGCCCGCTTCGGGATCACCCTACCTGTCGCTCCGGCGAGCGACAGGGCGGTTCTGACCCAGCTACGCTCGACGCAGTACACGCTGGCGCTGAGCCTCCGGCGGTTCATTCGACAAAGCTCTTTCGTCCTGATGAACGCCGTTCGGGCCGGCCGACGAGCCTGTGCCTGGGACTATCCGACCAACCTCGACCGGCGATTCGCTCGACGCCTCAGCTCGGGCTGGGAACACTACTGCGGAGATCCCACCCTCCTGCCTGAAGCCCGTCACCTGGGACGCTTTGCCGAACGAATCCTCGGGAAGACGCTCGATTCGGCGCCCCGCCTCGATTGGCCGGACATCTCTCGGCCAGGACGGGTGGCGAGTCGAATCGGATTGTGTTTCTCCGGCGGCTCGTCTCGATGGCCAGACGCATACTGGATGGAAACCGTCTCCGAACTATTGGCGGACGGGTGGGAAGTCCTGCTGTTCGGCGGGCCTGACGTCTACCGCCTGTCTCGCCGAATCGAGGGTCGATACCGCGGATGTCGAAATCTCGTAGGGAGCCTCTCCCTCGATGAGTCGCGAAGTGAACTGGCCACCCTGACCGCGTTCGTGGGCAACGACACGGGATTCTCGCACTACGCGAGCCTGATCGTTCCGCGGTGCATCGTGATCCAGGGTGGAGGGACTTTTGGCCGCTTCTTTCCGTGGCCCGGAACCAGGAACCAATACGTGCTACACCACGCTCTGGATTGCTACGATTGCGACTGGTTCTGCAAGTTCGAAGATCGCCGCTGCCTGACCCTGATTCGGCCGAGGGATCTCCTCGATCATCTATACGACGTCCTGGACGGGCAACGCTCGCCCGGAACACACAACCTCGCTCCTTTTCCAATCCGGTACACTCTGGGATGGAGATACGCATCGATCGAGCCCCGTTTCGCTGACCTCGAGCCGCCGTCAGAGCAGGGGTGAACGCCTGACGAAAGCGTATTGAACACCATCGGGGCGACAGAGCCCATTCCGACTCCTCGCGGCATGCTGGAGAAGCTGCTCATGCAGGACTACTTCGACGATTCGTGGCGCAGATGGAAGAGAAGTGAGGTAAGGACGGACGCCTTCTTTCGTCTGGCGCCGTCACTCTCCTTCTGGGACCTCGGTTCGGCCGGCGGTACGCCGCCCCCTTTCTGCTGGATCGAAGACAAGCTGGCCATCGTGAACTTCGAACCCGAAGGCCGAGTGGAGTCCTGCCCAGGCCACCGCACGCCTCCAGAGCGGATACGAGTGATCACCCACACCCCTCACTCGAGGGTCTTCACCATGGCTCTCGCGATGTCCAGATCCGCCTCGGTCTTGATGATGTGCCCCCCGAGGCGACTGATGGGGCGAACGGCGACAGTTCCCGAGTAGGTCGCACACGAACCTTCCTCGTACGCGCCGAGATAGGTCTCCGCCCTCCACCCCGTGATGCTCCAGCTGATCCGTTGCACTGGCTCGAGTTCCTGGGAGTTGGTCTTGGAGTCGAACGAGAAGTTCACGGGTACGCCGGCCAAGGTGCACTCGATCTGCTCGGGTACGGCGGAGAGCAGGACATCGCAGCTGCTCTCGAGCATGTGCTGAACGAACGAGGTGATCTCCTCGACCGTCAGCAACGGCGCAATCGAGTGGACCTGGAAGAGGTACTCACAGCTGTGAGCTTTCAGGAACTCGAACACGAACTGCTCGCTCGTGGCGTCCGGGCCACCGAGTTCCTCGGGCCGACGGTGGAAGAAGACCCCCTCCTCCCGCGCGATCTCGCCGAAGGCAGGATGCTCGGAGTTGACCCAGACCTCGTCGAACACGCCGCTGTCCTTGCACTTCCGTATCGCACGGGTGATCAGCGGAATCCCACCGAGATGTCGGAGGTTCTTGCGTTTCAGGCGCTGGCTGCCCATGCGGGCAGGGATCATGGCGATCGTCGTCATCCGTTCCATGCCCTCCAAACGACCATGGCGGCTCTCGAGCCGCTCACGGGCGTGCGAACACCTCGTCGAAATCGACCCTGGGGTAGACCTCGAGGCGAGTCTCTCGTGAGGCGTTCACGATCCGCCCACCCGCTTGATCGAACGCGCGGCGGGCGCACTCGAACGCCTGAAGCTGCAGGTCGAGCTGGGGTACGGTCCATTGCTCTCCAGGCGCTCGGTAGTTCGCCATGAAGTGGTTCTTCTCACCCACGCTGGTCAACACGTCCCCGTGCTCGGTGTCGCGCTTCGACCGACCCGGGACGTCGAAGGAGAAATCCACTCCGATGAGGACCAGCTCCCGGATACCCATGTAGTAGGCCAGCTGCATGGCGGGATAGAGCACGGTCCAGCCCTCGTACACCCCTTGCAGAGCATTGGTGGAGAAGCGCAGGGGAGGATACGTGGCCCCGATCGGAATCTGGGCGAACGGCAACCAGGTGATGCCCCGCCCACGGGGAAAGTACGGGCGGACGCCAGCCGTGAAGACCTTGCGCAGGTCCAGCGCTTCGATGGTCTCGCGGTTGTTCTGGGCGATCAGGGTGTCGTGCACCATGTAGTAGTCAGGGCGCCAGTCGGTCCGATCGAACGCGAGATAGATCTTGTTGCACGCGAAGCTGACGGCAGGAGCGAGGAGGTCGAGGTCCGCAGGCTTCAGACTCGGCCCCATGCCGACCACGACGCCCCGCTCTCCCCTGTGCCGATCGCGGAGCGCCAGGATCTCGCGGTCGTTGGAGGTCAGGGCGATGTGGGCTCCGGCGACCCTGTCCCTGGCCAGGGCCACGGCTCGCCGGATCTTGCCGGTGACCGCGGTTCGCGCCCGCCTCCGCCACCCGGGGTGGGGCTCCTGAGCTCCGCTGGCGACCTCACCGGCCATGAACGTCCTCGCCACCCGGCACACGACAGCCGGTAGAAGATCTCGATTCCGTGGCTGACGACCATAGCACGCACGAGATTGACAGTGATCGGGACGCGGCATAGGTTCCACCGAAGCGCTTCCATGGAACCTGAACACCCCCCGGTTGCTCACTTCAGCGCCCTCGTGGAGGGCGGTGCGGCCATCGCTGCGCGGCGGCTGCATCACTCCTTGCTGGAGCGAGGAGTGCGCAGCCGCTTCCTGCATCGCTGGCACGACTCTCCCGGGCCCAGCTACGGTCGATTCGAGCCGTGGAAGAACGGTCCGAAACCGCTGGGTCGCGCCCTGTCCCGTGTCGAGCGGAGCGTGACGGGGCGGCTCTCGTCACGGACCGCGTTCACCCTGGGCAGGACACCGAGACGAACGCCGTGGGTGGATCGCAGGCCGGGGGAGATCGTCCACCTGCACTGGATCGCGCACCTGCTGGATTTCCCGAGTTTCTTCAGGGACCTCCACCAGGAGACGCCCCTGGTCTGGACCCTCCACGACATGAACCCCTTCACCGGTGGGTGCCACTACTCCCTGGGTTGCGAGGCCTTTCGTAGCGGCTGCGCGCACTGCCCGGTTCTGGACCACGGCCGCCGGTTCGAGCTGGCTGCACGCAACGCGCGGCTCAAGCGGCGTCACCTCGAGGGCCGAAACCTCCACGTGGTGGCCGACAGCCGCTGGATCGAGACGTGCGCCCGCGAGAGCTTCGTGCTCGGGGGGGCGCGGTCCATTCGCACCATCCACTACGGTCTGGACACCGACCTCTTCCGTCCCCGGGACCGCACGCGGGCCCGGGAGAAACTCGGCGTGCCGTCCGACGCGACGGTCGTGGCCTTTGGAGCCCATTCAGTGGACGAGCGCAGGAAGGGGATGCCCGAGCTGTTGAAGGCCCTGGCCGGACTCCGCCGTTCACGGGATGTGAAGCTGCTCACCTACGGTTCGACAGCGGACACGGCCCGTGATCTACCCTTCGAGATCATCTCCATGGGCTTCATCTCGGCCGAGGACAGGCTGGCCCTGTGCTACAGCGCAGCCGATCTCTTCGTGATCCCATCCCTCGAAGAGGCCTTCGGCCAGACCGCGCTCGAGGCCATCTCCTGCGGCATCCCGGTCGTGGCCTTCGACACGGGAGGCATCCCGGACACGGTCATCGACGGCGAGACAGGGCTCCTGGTCCCCGTGGGTTCGGTGTCCGGTCTGACCGCAGCGATCCAGCGGCTGCTGGGCGATCCTGGACTGCGTGCCGAGCTGGGAGAACGAGGCCGCGCGCACGCCGTGGAGAACTTCGGACTGGACCGACAGGTCGAGGCCTATCAGGACCTCTACGCCAGCATCACGGACTGACCGACCGTCTCACCACAACCGCCGCATCATCCGCTTCACCCCCGCCTTGACCCCCATCCGCTCCAGCCCCTTTGCCACCGGCTGCGACACCGTCTTCATGGCCCAGTACAGCGGCGCGATGTCCGGGAAGTACTGCCGCACCAGGTCCATGCGCTCCGCCTGGAACGCGTGGTCGTAGGACACCCCGGAGTTGCCCTGGTCGTTGTACTCGGCCACCACCACGGGCACGTACTCGAAGCGCAGCACCGGGTCGGCCCAGCAGCGCAGGTTGAACTCGTGGTCGGCCAGATCCTTGTAGCGGACGTTGTAGCGGTACTTCTCGAACACGATCGAGGGGTAGAGGATCGACTGGTGACAGATGTTGGTATGGCAGAGCTTCAGGCGGTTGAACTCCCCGTCGAAGGTCACGCCACGGTTGGGGATGAACACGTCGCCGTAGTAGACGCAACGCGGATCGGTGAGGTGTTTCACGAGGTCGGGCCCGAAGCCCACGAGGACGTCGTCGCAGCCGAGGAAGTGGACGTAGTCCCCCGTGACCAGCGATACGCCCTTGTTCATGGCATCGAAGATGCCTCGGTCGGGTTCGCTGACCCAGTAGTCGATGCGGTCGTCGTGCTCGTGTAGGAGGTCGAGGGTCCCGTCGGTGGAGCCGCCGTCGATCACCACGAACTCCACGTTGTCGTGGGCCTGTTCCGTCACGGAGCGGATGCACGCCTCGAGCGTGGCCTCGCCATTGAACACCACGGTGACCACGGAGAGCAGGGGCGACGTCGGCTCGTGGGTCTTGTACCGCCCAGCGATGCGGAGTCCCCCCTCCTCGCGCGGGCCGTCGGCCGTGGGGAGCACGGGGAGGCGGGGCGGCCGAGCGCTGGTCAGTCGCTGCGTCGTGGAGAATCCCGAATCGCTGTGCCGGCCCATGGAGGTCTCCCGTCGGTTCTCCGAAGACCGGAAGGTATCACTCCGGCTCGAGGGAGCCCAGCGCCCGGAGGCGCTCGGCCATGTCGGCGTCGAAGCTCGCGGTGGACAGCCCGTGGATCCCGAGCGCCGCCAGCTCCTCGAACCGCCGAACCAGGGAGGTCCGGAGCCTCCTCCTCGGCGGCCCCGTCGCAGCCGATCGCCGAGGTCACCACGAGCGACGCGCAGGAGCAGCCGAGGACATCCGCAGGGTGGTACACGCTCCCCCCCAGCCGTGCACCCATGACGGCTTTGACGGTGCCTGATGGGAGGGCTATCCTCCGCCGAGGACCTCGCCTCGGTCCCGGAGATCACGCGTGTCGAGCCCCGACGTCAGCTTGGTATACATCGTCATCCTCAACACCAATGGATGGCGCGACACGCTGGAGTGCCTCGAGAGCGTCTTCCGGCTCGATCACCCCCGGTTTCGTGCGGTCGTCTGCGACAACGGCTCGCCCGACGGCTCCATGGAGAAGATCTGCGCGTGGGCCCGCGGCGAGCTCGAGTCCGGCTCGTCGGACGATCCCCGTCTGCAGCAGCTCGTCCGCCCCCCCGTGGACAAGCCCGTGCCGTATCGACGCTACGACTGGCGCGCGGCAGGGGCTGGCCGGCTGGCAAGGGACTGGGACGCGGCCCTCGACGAGGCGACGGGCGACGAGGACTCGCCCCTGATCCTGATCCAGAATGGCGGCAACCTCGGTTTCGGGGCCGGCAACAACACCGGACTTCGCTACGCCCTGTCGCGCGGGGATCTGGACTGCGCGTGGCTCCTCAACAACGACACCGTGGTCGAGCCCCCGGCCCTGTCCGAGCTGGTCCGGGTCCTGGAAGCGACGCCAGGGGCAGGTTTCTGCGGCTCCACGGTACGGTTCTACGGCGAGCCCGACACCATCCAGACCCACGGCGGCAGCGTCTACAACCGGTGGCTCGCCACCCAGGACCACGTGGGCTCGCACCGGCCGGTCTCCCGGCCGCTGGACCCCGCGGAAGTCGTCCGGCGGATGGACTACGTCTACGGCGCGTCGGTCCTCGTCACCCGCGACCTGCTCGAGCAGATCGGGCTCCTCTGTGAGGACTACTTCCTGTACTTCGACGAGATCGACTGGGCCGCCCGCGCGCGCGGTCGATTCGGCCTGGCCTACGCCCCCGACAGCGTGGTCTACCACAAGGAGGGCGCGACCGTGGACGCTCGTGGCCGCGGCGGCGCCAAGAGCAAGCTCGCGGACTACCACGCCGTGGCCAACCGGCTGGTCTATACCCGACGATTCCACCCCCTGTGCCTCCCCACCGTGTACGCTGGGTTCGCCGCTGTGCTGGTGAACCGCGTTCGCCGGCGACAGTGGGATCGCCTGTTGCCCGTGGTCCAGCTGGCGCTGGGAAAGCCGCCGAAGGAGCTACTCGATGCAGATCAGGGCTGAGCGGACAGCCATCGAGGACGTCGTGATCGTCCGGCCGGAGGTGTTCCAGGACGCCCGCGGGTTCTTCTCGGAGATCTATCGCAAGGATCAGTTCGAGGAGCTGGGGCTCCCCGGCGAATTCGTCCAGGCGAACCACTCGGGCTCGGTCAAGGGCACCCTGCGCGGCCTGCACTTCCAGTGGGAGCCCCCCATGGGCAAGCTCATGCGGGTGACGCGTGGCGCGGCGTTCCTGGTCGCGGTGGACATCCGTCTGGGTTCACCCACCCTGGGACGATGGGTCGGCGTGGAGGCATCGGAGGACAACCGACTGCAGGTGTTCGCGCCGGCGGGCTTCGCGCGGGGATTTGGCGTCCTGTCCGACCACGCCGAGGTCCAGTACCTGTGCACGGGTGTCTACAACAGTGGCGCAGAATCGGGGATCTCCTGGTGTGACCCGGCCCTGGGCATCGACTGGCCCATCGACGATCCGATCATCTCCGACAAGGACGCGCAGGCACAGACGCTGCAGCAGTGGCTCGACTCGGACGAGGCGCGCTTCTTCAGCTACTCCAGAGGTGGTGACAGATGAAGATCCTGCTGGTGGGTGGGGCCGGTTATATCGGCTCCGTACTGGTTCCACGACTCCTCGAGCGCGGCTACGAGGTGGACGTACTGGACCTCCTGTGGTTCGGCGACCACCTCCCCGAAGAAGTGAACGTGATCCCCAAGAACGTGCTGGAGATCGAGGAGTCGTTCCTCGAACCCTATGCGCAGGTGATCTTCCTGGCCGGTCTGTCCAACGATCCCATGGCCGAGTACTCACCGGCGCGGAACTTCATCGAGAACGGATCCGCCCCCTCGTACCTGGCCTATCTCGCCAAGCGCGTGGGCGTCCAGCGCTTCATCCACGGCGGCTCTTGCTCCGTGTACGGATACACGGTCAACGAGCTGTACGACGAGACACGGCCCACCGTCCCCGCATACCCCTACGGCATCTCCAAGCTCCAGGGTGAGATGGGATCGCTGCAGGTCCAGGACGCGGATTTCTCGGTGATCTGTCTGCGCCAGGGCACCGTGTCCGGGTACAGCCCGAGGATGCGCCTGGATCTCATCGTCAACACCATGTTCAAGACCGCGCTGGCGGACGGGCAAATCACCGTGAACAACCCGGCCATCTGGCGGCCCATCCTCGCCATCCAGGACGCGGCGTCTGCCTACGTCCGCGCTGTGGAGGCGCCCGCCGAGATCTCGGGCATCTTCAACGTGGCGTCGGGCAACTACACCGTGGGCGAGGTGGCCGACGAGGTCCGGGACGGCATCGAGGACACCCTGGGCTTCCGGGCGCGCATCCGGATCAAGCACGTGCAGGACTTCCGCAACTACAAGGTGAGCATCGACAAGGCGAGCAACGTGCTGAGCTACAAGCCCGGACAGACGGTCCGAGACATCGTGCACGATCTCGCCCGCCACAAGGACGACTTCGCCGACTTCGACAATCCCTCCTACTACAACATCGACACGTTCAAGAAGCTCGATCCCCGCGGATAGGAGGCCCCATGAAGGTCGCCGTCATCGGAGCCAACGGCCAGTTGGGCACCGAGGTGTGCCGTTCCTACGAGCGCGACGGGTACCAGGTGGAGGCCCTCACGCACGAGGATTTGGCGATCGAAGACGCCGAGCAGACTCGGTCGGTCCTCACCACGTTGCGCCCCGACGTGGTGGTGAACACCGCCGCCATGCATCACCTCGAGCGCTGCGAGGAGGACCCGACACGGGCGTTTACCGTCAACGGCACGGGCGCCCACAATGTCGCGACGCAGGCCCAGGCGATCGCAGCTCTCCTGATCCACGTCAGCACGGACTACGTGTTCGACGGCTCGAAGCCCGCACCGTACACCGAGGAGGATTGCGCGAGGCCGCTCAACGTCTACGGGGTGACCAAGCTCGGCGGCGAGCACTTCGTGCGCGCCCTGTGCGAGCGCCACCTGGTCGTGCGCGTATCCGGGCTGTTCGGCGACGCCCCCTGCCGGGCCAAGGGGGGGAAGAACTTCGTGGATCTGATGCTCCACCTCGCTCGCGAGCGGGGCGCCGTGAGGGTGGTGGACGACGAGCGCGTCTCACCGACCCCGTGCCGCTTTGTGGCGGACAACCTCGTGCCGCTGGGAGAGTCGGGGGCCACGGGTCTGTTCCACATGACCTCCCAGGGCGAGTGCACCTGGTACGAATTCGCCGCCCGGATCTTCGACCTGGCCGGCGTCGAGGTGCAGCTGGACCGCGCCGATCCGGGCGAGTTCGCCTCGGCGGTCCAGCGCCCTGCGTACTCCGTCCTCGACAACGCCGCCCTGCGGGCGGCGGACCTGGACCGGATGCCCCACTGGATCGATGCGCTAGGATGGTACCTGGGCGAACGTTGATCGATTCGGAGGTCCGGTAGGTGAAGGGCGTCCTCCTGGCAGGCGGTTCGGGGTCTCGGTTGTGGCCCCTGACCAAGGTCACCAACAAGCACCTGCTTCCCGTGGGCGGCTTGCCGATGATCTACCACGCCGTGGTCAAGATGCTCGAGGCGGGCGTCCGCGAGATCCTCGTGGTCACCGGCCGGGAGCACATGGGGAACGTGGTCGGCCTGCTCGGATCCGGCTCGGACGTGGGCGCCTCGTTCACCTTTCGCGTGCAGGACGAGGCCGGCGGCATCGCCCAGGCCCTGTCCCTGGCCGAGGACTTCGCCGCAGGAGGGCCGGTGCTCGTGGTACTCGGCGACAACGTCTTCGAGGACTCGCTGCTGAAGGACGTGGCCGCGTTCGAGGCCCAGCCGGCGGGGGCGCGGGTCATGCTCAAGGCCGTCCCCGACGCGGAACGATTCGGCGTGGCCACCCTCGACGAGGCGGGCGAGCGGGTGATCCGTATCGTGGAGAAGCCGCCGCAGCCCGAGACCGATCTGGCCGTGACCGGCATCTACTTCTACGACGGCGCCGTCTACGACATCATCCGCACCCTCGAACCCTCGGCCCGCGGCGAGTACGAGATCACCGACGTGAACAACGCCTACATCGAGGCGGGCACCCTGTCGTTCGGCATTCTGGGAGGCTGGTGGACCGACGCCGGCACCCCCGACTCCTACGTGCGCGCCAACCGCCTGTGCGAGGCCATGGCCCTGCCTGACGGCTTCCGGCGCCCCTGAGGGACCCATGAGACTCCTGGTCACCGGCGGCGCGGGCTTCATCGGCTCCAACTTCGTGCGCGCGCGCCTCGAAGCGGGCGACGACGTCACCGTGCTGGACAAGCTCACCTACGCGGGCCACCGCGAGAGCCTCGCCGACGTGATGGACCACATCCGCTTCGTCGAGGGCGACATCTGCGACGGCGAGGTCGTGGCGCGCCTGATGGACGTGGACGCGGTGGTCAACTTCGCCGCCGAGAGCCACGTGGACCGGTCCATCCTCGGCGCCGCCGAGTTCGTGCGCACCAACGTGCTGGGCGTGCAGGTGCTGCTCGACGCCGCCCGCGCCGCGGGCGTGGACCGCTTCTGCCAGGTCTCCACCGACGAGGTCTACGGCTCGGCCCCCGAGGGCGTCACCTTCAGCGAGGCCGATCCCCTCGAGCCCTCCAGCCCCTATGCGGCCAGCAAGGCCGCCGCCGACCTGCTGTGTCAGAGCTACCACCGCACCCACGGCATGCCGGTGATCCTCACCCGCTGCACCAACAACTACGGGCCGTACCAGTACCCCGAGAAGCTCATCCCGCTGTTCCTGCTGCGCGCCCTCGCCGACGAGGACCTGCCCCTGTACGGTGACGGCCTCAACGAGCGCGACTGGCTGCATGTGAGCGACCACTGCGCCGCGGTGGGAGCGGTGCTGGAGCGCGGCGCCATCGGCGAGATCTACAACATCGCCGCGGGCCGGCCGGTGACCAACCGCGACATCGTCGCGCGCCTGTTGCAGGCGGTGGGCAAGTCCTGGGATCGGGTCAAACCCGTGGCCGATCGCCCCGCCCACGACCGGCGCTACGACATCACCGCAGAGAAGCTCCGCCGCGAGCTGGGGTGGGCACCTGCGATCTCCCTGGACGACGGCCTCGCGCAGACCTTCCGGTGGTACCTGGATCACGGCGACTGGCTGCAGCAGGTCACCGGCCCCGAGTTCGGCCGCTACTGCGACCTGCTGTACGGCGATCGCCTCAGACCTTGAGTTCCCCCGTCCACACCGTCACAGCGCGACCACCCAGCGCCACCCGATCCCCTTCGATCCGTACCTGCACCAGGCCGCCGCGCGACGATGCCTGGAACGCCGTCATCTCGGTCTTGCGCAGCACCTTGCTCCAGTACGGACCCAGGCTGCAGTGGGCCGAGCCAGTCACCGGGTCCTCGTCGATCCCCACCCACGGGGCGAAGTAGCGCGACACGAAGTCGATCCCCTCGGACTCGCCCCGCGCCGTGACCATCACCCCGCGGCCGGGCAGCCGCCCCAGCTGCTGGAAGTCCGGCGCCAGGGTCCGCACCGTGTCCTCGGAGTCCACCTCCACCAGGTGCTTGTCGCCCACCAGACCCACGTACCGCGGCGCCGCGCCCAGCGCCCCGACCATGTCCTCGGAGAGGTTGCCGGAGACCGGCGGCAGCGCCGGGAAGTCCAGCTCGATGAGTTCGTGCCGACGCGACGCGACGAGCCCGCCGCTGAGCGTGTCGAAGTGCGCGGCCTCGTCCCCCGCCAGCCAGCCCGCCTCCCACAATGCGTGCGCGCTGGCCAGTGTGGCGTGGCCGCACAGCGCCACCTCCGTCGTCGGGGTGAACCACCGCAGGCCGAAGCCGCCGGCCTGCCGCACGACGAACGCCGTCTCCGACAGGTTCATCTCTGCTGCTACCGCCTGCATCCACGCCTCCTCGCGCGGCGCGTCCAGCAGACAGACCGCCGCGGGATTGCCGGCGAACGGATGATCGGTGAAGGCATCGGCCACGCAGACTCGAACGGCCATCGTTCCTCCTCGCACACCGTTCACCAGTATAAGGGCCGTGCATTCCCGGGCACGATCGGAGTCGCGGAATCGCAACGAGACATTTGGCGCCCGGAAGAAGATCATTCAGAGTTGCAGTCTGGAGGATGAACTCGTGCGGGTGGTCCTGGTCTCGTCCAACCTGTATTCGCAGTTCCCGGCGGTGTTCCCCAACGCCCTGGGGAGCCTGGCGCCGTACCTGCGCGCCCGCGGCCACCAGGTGGCGACCCTGCACGCCGAGCACGAGCGCGAGCTCGGCGATCCCCTGGATCGGCTGCTCGTCGCGTTCGATCCGCAGGTGGTGGGTGTGTCCGTGATGACCTGCGAGGTGCCGGTCATCGACGCCGTCGCCCGGGCCGCAAGGGCACACGCACCCCGGGCCCGCATCCTCGCCGGCGGGATCCATTGCATCGTCGATCCCGAGGGAGTGCTGCGCGGCCACGACGTGGACGGCGTGTGTTGTGGCGAGGGCGAGATCGCCTTCTCGCAGTACCTCGACCGCCTCGAGGCGGACCGGGACGTCACCTCCACCCCGAACTTCGCCTTCCTGCGCGACGGCGAGGTGGTCCGCAACCCGTCCTTGCCGTTCATCGAGGACCTGGACTCGCTGCCCCCCATGGACCGCTCCGTGGCCGACCTGCAGCAGGCCATCGACGCCAACAACTTCGTGCTCAACCTGATCTTCAGCCGCGGCTGCCCCTGGAGCTGCCGCTTCTGTTGCAACGAGGACATCCGCAACGCCGGCACCGGCAAGTACGCGCGCGCCTTCTCCGTGGACCGGGCCATGGACGAGATCGGGCGTCTCAGCCGCGCCTACCGTTTCCGCTACATCCTGTTCCGCGACGACACCTTCACCTGGGACCGGGAGTGGTCCCTGGCCTTCCTCGAGGCGTACGGAAATCGGTTCGACATCCCCTTCGACGTGTTCAGCCGCGTGGACTGTCTCGACGAGGAGTTGATGGACGCGCTGGTGACGGCGGGCTGCGGCTACGTGTTCCTGGGCCTGGACTCGGCCAACGACCACATCCGCAACGAGGTGCTGAACAAGGAGCAGGAGAACGAGGACCTCATCCGCGTCACCGACTACATGAAGTCCGTGGGCCTGATCCCGATGATCTCCAACATCGTCGGCCTGCCCCACGAGACCCCCGACGCGTTCCGCGACACCGTGGAACTGAACAAGCGCATCCACGCCGACCAGGTGGTGTTCAGCCCCACCTGCGGCGCCTGCCCCAAGATCTGGGTCTTCACCCCCTGGCCCGGCTCGGACCTGCACCGCATGTGCGAGCAGGAGGGCTGGCTCGAGGGCGCGGACGAGGACGCCAAGGTCTACCGCGAGACCTGCCTGCAGATGCCCGGGTTCAGCCCCGAGGAGATCGACCGCGAGTTCCGCACCTTCCGCTACCAGGTCTACCGCGACAACTTCCCGGTGCGGGCCAACCTCTACCGCATCTACGACAGCCGCTGGTTCCAGACCCTGTTCGAGCGCACCCCCATGGCGGCCATCGGTCGGGTCCGCCAGACCGTGCTGGACGTGATGAACGGCGTCGGCCGCTGATGTCCACGTGGGCCCGCCGCACCGCCGCAACGCCGTGATGGTGTTCCCCATGGGATCTCTTTTGGCCGGCTCCCGGCCGTATGTTATTTTCAGCTCAGTCGTACACGCCGTACGGCTCGTTCCGGAGGGACACGACATGGCACAGTGGCGACCCGCACCCAAGCCCCACCCGCGGCCGATCCGGAAACCCAACCCCCCGTCCACCCCCTAGGGGGAGCGGCACGACATCACCTGAATGAGAGTTCTGCTCGTCTCGCCGCCGCGCCTGCTGTGGCCGTTCATGAACGAGCAGGACAACTTCCTCCTGCCCCAGTCATTGCCCAGCCTCGCCGGCGCCGTGCGGCGCGCGGGTCACGAGGTGGAGGTCATCGACTGCCTGCCGGCCCGCACGGGCTGGGCCTCCCTGGAGCGCGCGCTGCGCCTGCGCAGCCCCGACGTGGTCGCGGCGGGTGAGAACCACGCCCTGTACGCCTCCGAGGTGATCCGCCTGGTGGAGCTGGCCAAGGCCGTCGACCCCGGCGTGACGACCGTGCTGGGCGGCGCCCACTTCACCAATGTGGGCGACCGCTACCTCGCCGATCACCCCGTCGACTACATCGTCCGCGGTGAGGGCGAGGCCACGTTTGCGGCCCTGGTGGATGCCCTGGAGTCCGGCGGTCACCGCGCGGCGCGCGAGGTCGCGGGGATCGCCTACCTCGGCGACGACAGCGTCGTGTTCACCCCGCCCCGGCCCCTGCTCGAGGACCTCGACGACCTGCCCATGCCCGCCTACGACCTCATGCCCATGGCGGACTACGGCAAGGCCCGATACCTCTTCAGCCCCGGCGGCACCACCATCCACCACAGCCGCGGGTGCTCGTCCAGCTGCCGCTTCTGCGTGTGGTGGACCCAGCACGCCGAGCGCACCCACACCTGCGGCATGGAGGAGCTGGCCCCCCGCTGGCGCACCAAGTCCGTGGCCCGCACCCTCGAGGAGATGGAGATCCTCCACCGCCGCTTCGACAAGCGCTGCCTGGTGTTCGTGGACCCCACCTTCAACCTCGACCCGGCCTGGAACGACGAGTTCGCCACCGAGCTGATCCGGCGCGACTGGGACCTCAACTGGTTCGCGTTCATGCGCAGCGACTGCATCCTGCGCGACGAGCGCAACGGCGTGATGGAGAAGCTGGTGCGCAGCGGCCTGACGCACCTGAGCATCGGCGTCGAGCGCGCCGATCCCGAGTTCATGGCCGACGCGGGCAAGCACGCCTACACCGAGCAGACCACCCGCGAGACCTTCGAGCTGCTGCGCCGGCGTTATCCGCAGGTCTTCCGCCAGGCCACCGTCATCCTCGGCGTCCGGTCCGAGACCCCCGAGTCCGTCCAGCGCCAGCTCGAGTTCGTGCAGGACCTCGGCCTGGACTACCCCGCCTTCCACGCCTTCACGCCCTTCCCCGGCACCGCGTTGTGGGACGAGGCGCAGCGCGAGGGCTGGATCGAGATCGACGACTTCGACGCCTTCGACATGAGCACCCCGGTCATGGGCTCGGACCACATGACCCGCGAGGAGGTCGAGCAGGCCATCATCGACGTGCAGCAGCGGTCCGTGGGCCTCCCGTGGTTCCTGCGCGGCATCACCTCGCGCCACGCCTACCGTCGCGACATGTACACCTGGTGGGCCCTGGTCACGGCGCGCGTGTTCGCCGACACCGTGCGCCGGCGCCTCGACCCCTTCCGCGTCGACGCCTACACCTCGCTGGTGCAGCCCGACTGGTACGACGCCTGATGCGCGTACTGCTCGTCAACGCCGCGCCGCGGGCCGCCGACACGGCCGGGTACTACCGCCGCTTCCTCGCGCCCATGCCGCCGATCACCCTGGCGTACCTGGCCGCCGCCCTCGAACAGGCCGGCGTCGACGTCCGGGTCCACGAGCAGGCTCAGTACGACGGTGAACCCCAGGCCCTGGCCGCCGACCTGCGCCGTCACCGCCCCGACGTGGTCGGCCTGTCCGCGGTCACCGCCACCATGCCCGCGGTGGAGCACCTCGCCGCCGTGGTCCGCCGCGCCGCACCCGAGGCCCGGATCGTCCTGGGTAACATCCACGCCGACATCTTCGCCGCCGACCTGCTCCGCGCCGGCACCGCCGACGTGATCGTCCACGGCGAGGGCGAGCGCACGATCGTCGACCTGGTACAGACCCTGGCCGACTCCACCCGCAGCCTCGCCGACGTCCAGGGGATCTCCTACTTCGAGGGCGGCGACATCGTCCACACCCCGCCACGGCCCTACATCGCCGACCTCGACGACCTCCCCTTCCCGGCCTGGCACCTCTTCCCCATGGACCGCTACCGCCTGTTCAACTTCGCCCGCGTCCGCGAACCCGGCGTCCTCGTCCTGGGCTCCCGCGGCTGCCCCTACGGCTGCTCGTACTGCTCGCTGAAGATCATGGGCAACCACCGCCGCGTCCGCTCCGCGACCTCCATCGCCGACGAGTTCGAGCACCTGCACGACCGCTTCGGCTTCGTCCAGCCCTCCTTCACCGACGCCATCTTCCCCTTTGGCAAGCGCGAGGGCCTCGACTTCGCCGCCGAGCTGATCCGCCGCGGCCTGCACCGCAAGCTCGTGTGGATCTCCGAGACCCGCACCGATCTCGTCGACCTCGACCTCCTCGAGGCCCTGCGCGAGTCCGGCCTCCGGCGCATCATGTTCGGCTTCGAGGCCCCCGGCGCCACCCAGCTCGGCGCGGTCCACAAGACCACCACCGCCGAGCAGAACTTCGCCGCCGTCCACGCCGCCCGCGCCGCCGGCCTCCAGGTCATCGGCTTCTTCATGCTCGGCATGCCCGGCGACACCCCCGACACCCTCCAGGCCACCATCGACCACGCCATCGCCCTGGACATCGACTTCGCCAAGTTCACCGTCTTCGTCCCCTTCCCCGGCACCCCCATCCACGAACAATTGATACGAACAAACACCATCGACGCCCCCCACGACTGGCGCCGCTACACCTCCTACCCCACCGAGGCCACGCCGCCCAATTACGTGCCGGACGGGCTCACCGCGAACGACCTCATCCAGGCCCAGAAGCGCGCCTACGCCAGCTTCTACATGCGCCCTCGTATGGCCGCCCGGCACCTCATCAAGCTGCGAACCCTAGGAATGAGAGACGCCTTCGACGGCCTGAGAGCCGTATTCAGCAACGGCTGAGCCTGCATCGAGGGGTACTTCGGGAAAGAGGTCGTGGCGGAGGCCAAGGCGAGAAAAGACGAACACGTGTTCGTCCGGCCGAGGGCTCCGAGGGTGAGGTTCAAGAGGGGAAAGATGGTGTTCCGGTACGGAGATGACGAGCGTCCGGCGCCATTTTGGATGGAGAAGCCCATCCGCTTCTGAATTGCAGCCAGCACAAGCGATCGAATCCTCGGGTGCAAGCCCCGAGTGGTGATAGGGTGTTTCCAGGCGAGGAGGGGTCGATGAGAACACTCGTATCAAGGGCAGAATGTTGGCCGTGGGGGAGCCGTGCCGTACTGAAGCTTGCGCCTTTGTTGATGCTGGTCTGGACCACTGGTGCCTCCGCGGACACGTTGACCCAGGGGATGAGCATCGCCGATGCGGAGGCCTCGTTCCTCGGCACATCCGAGTCGGACGCGCTCGGGTACGGCGTCACCGCGGCAGGGGACATCAACGGCGACGGGTATCTCGACATCGGACTCGGCGCCCCACAACGTACAGCCGACTACAGCGAAGGCCGCGCCTACTTGGTCTTCGGGCCTTCGAGCGCATGGAGCTTCGGCCAGTCCGTCGACGACGCGGACGTCATTTTTTCGGGCGATCCGGGATTCGAGACCGGCTACACGCTCGACGGCGTGGGCGACGTGAATGGCGATGGGCTGGACGACCTGCTGATCACCGCAGCCAAGGGCAGCGAGGTGGACCTCTTCCTGGGAAGAACCAGCTGGCAAGCCACCCATATGGCGACGGACGCGGACACGAGACTGTTCTCCGAGCCGCAATCCGGGACCATGGAGTCGGTCTCCGCGGCGGGAGACGTCAACGGCGACGGCCTCGCTGACCTGCTCATCGGAGACTACTCCCACAACGAGGCCGGGGCGGCGGCTGGCCAGGTCTACCTGGTGCTGGGACAGAAAGGGGGGCTGCCTGCTCAGATGTCATTGGGCGACGCAGACGCCTCCTATCTCGGTGAGAATGCCGGCGACTGCCTGGGCGTCACCGTATCCGACGTGGGCGACGCCAACGGTGATGGATACGACGATGTCCTGATGGCTGCCTACATGAACGACCAGAGCGGGGAAATCGCGGGCAAGGTCTATCTGGTCCTCGGTCGTTCGTCGGGCTGGAGCCAGGACACACCGGCCTCGGAGGCGGACGCCAGCTGGCTGGGTGAGGCGGCCGGCGACTACGCAGGGTATCCCGTGTCCGGGGCCGGCGACGTGAACGGAGACGGATTCGACGACATCCTCATCGGTGCCCTCTCCAATCGCGAAGGGGAGGAGGATCCGCCCGCCTCCCATCACGGCACCGGCCAGATCTATCTGGTGTTCGGGCGGGCCGCGGGCTGGGACAAGGACGTCGGGCTCGACCAGGCGGACGCCTCCTTCTGGGGGGAGCAATCCGGAGACAACGCCTCCTGGGTCGCCGCCGCCGGTGACTTCAACGGGGATGGTTTCGACGACTTCCTCGCCGGGTCGGACCGAGAGCAGGTGGGCTACCGAGGGCAGACCTACCTGATCCTCGGCAAGGCGTCGGGCTGGTCCTCGGACGTCGTCCTCTCCCTGTCCGAGGCCTCCTGGCTCGGCGAGGAAGAGTACGACGGCGCCTACTGGGGCCTCGCCACCGCCGGAGACCTCGACGACGACGGCTTCTCCGACATCCTGATCGGGGCGACAGGCGCCACCAACGGCACCGTCCGCGCCGGCGCCGTGTACATGATCTACGGCAACGATTGCTTCGATCTCGACGAAGACCAGTACGCAGGCTGCGACGGCGATTGCGACGACACCGATCCCTCGGTCAATCCGGACGCAGAGGAAGTCTGCGACGACGGGATCGATAACGACTGCAACGGGCTGACGGACCACGAGGACGCGGAGGCCTGTCCCCCCGCGGATGACGACGACTCCGACGACGACGATGACGTGGCCCAGGACGACGACGACGCCTCGGGCACCGATCCCGACACCGGGACCTGCGAATGTCGAAAGGCATCGGGCTCGAGCCCATCGCCGTGGGCCTGGGCGCCGTGGCTCCTGCTGGTCGCCCTGTGCTCCGTGCGGGTCCTCCGACGCTAGCTATCGCGCTCCCCCGCCTCCCTCTCCTCCACCACCCGCTTCGCCTTGCGCCAGTCCAGTCCGATCAGGCAGACCGCGCCGACCACGGCGACGAGGAGGACCTCGGAGGCGTGGGAGATCAGCGAGAACGAGAAGGCGACGTCCTCTGTCGCGGCCGAAGGGAGGGTCAACGCCAGGGAGGCGAAGAAGTGGTGTGTGCCGGCGTTGGTGGGTGGGGACGGGAGGATGGAGCCGGCGCCGATCATGCCCACGACGAACAGGGCGTTGATGAGCGTGCCCTGGAGGCCGACCATGCGCATGATGCACCAGACGGTGACGACGAGGCAGCCCGAGGAGGTGATGCTGTGGCCCAGCGCCCGGGCGATGCGGCGGGCGGAGGTGAGGGTGGACAGGCCGTGGGCGAACTCCAGCAGGATGTCGTAGACGGTGGTGCCGACGACGCCGAGGCGGCCGAGGAGGGCGAACAGGCCGCTGTCCTCGCGGGACCGGCCCAGCTCGCGGTTGCGCCAGGCCGAGGCGGCGAAGGCGAAGCCGAGGAACCCCAGGGCGAGGGCGGGGACGATGGACAGGGCGATCTTGGCCTCGCGGGGCAGGGGCAGCAGCAGGGCCGAGATCAGCAAGAAGATCATGACCGTGAGCAGGTCGAACAGCTTGTTGGCCAGCACCGTGGCCACGGCGAACGAGAACGGGACCTCGGGGCGGTTGGCGGACAGCAGGTAGGGGCGGGCGAGCTCGCCGATGCGGAACGGGATCACGTTGTTGAGGAAGAAGCCCACCATGGTCAGCCGGAAGGTGAACACCCGGCTGATGTCCACGGACTCGCTCAGCAGCACGCGCCAGCGCAGGGACTTGAACACGAAGTGGCAGAAGATGGCCGCCCAGATCGGGATCAACCACAGCGGCTCGGACGACCGCAGGATCTCGCCCACCTCTTCCCAGTCCAGGCCGCGGGCCACGAGGTAGAAGAACACCCCGCCGATCAGCAGACCCAGCGCCAGCTTGAGGGCACGACCAACCGCGCTGCTGTTCTTCCCGGCCATCGACCCATGATAAGGGCCGCTGGCTGCGGACTCCACCGGGGGTCAGGGGGTCAGGGACTCTCGGGCAGGTCCAGCCAGCACACCTGGCGGCGATACGTGCGAGTGTCGTACTCGGGCGGCCAGTCGTCGAGGCGGCGGTTGAACAGCGCGCGCTTGCCGTCCTGGGTGACGTAGACCGTCTCCTCGCTCAGTGCGCCGGTGGTCAGCTGGGTGAAGGCCTCCGCGCCGGGCTCCCACAGGGCCACCTCGGTGTCGTACGGCGCGTCCCCCTCCAGGGTGATGTCGGTGATCCCCACCAGCCGGCCGTCCGGCAGGATCTGGGGCGACTTGAGGCAACCGGGCATGGCCTGGGTGCTCTTCGTGCGCAGGTCCGCGCCCAGGGTGACGAGGTCACACTCGTAGCCGTCCTTGCTCACGGCGAGGATCTCGTCGTCGTCGCTGGCGCGGGCCTGGCTCAGCCACCCGTCGAGGCGAACCGGACTGGACACGGCGCGACCGTCGGCGTCGTACAGGGTGACCCGCATGTCGTCCATCTGCCCGATGAAGTGCGGGCCCGCCGACAGCATCACCCAGCGCGCGCGGGTGAACGCGGGCAGCTCGGTGCGGCGATTGCCCGAGACCAGCAGACACGGTCCCTTCTTGATCTTGACCAGGGCGCCGGCACCGTCGGGCGCGGCGCGCAGCCACGAAGTGCGCTCCCGGTACTCGAGCCGGGCGATGTCTGCCGCGGTTCCCGTGACGAGATCCACGGTGTAGATGGCCTCCTGCTGGTTGGCATCGAAGGTCTCGACGGAGACATAGACGCCCTCGAGATCCACCTTGCCGAAGTCGTAGAAGTTGGACGCCCGCAGCAGGTCCACCTCCTGGTCGGGGTGGGCCGGGTCCACGGCGAAGATGCGTTCGGGTGTCTCGGTCCACGAGCCGCGCGCCGTCGCCGGGATCTTGAACATGGGGACGCGCGTGCCGTCCTGCACGATGGCGCGGCCGTCGCCGTCCACGCCGACGAGGGTGTAGTGGCGGCACGGACGGTCCAGACACTGCACGCCGTTGATCTCGGCCTCGCGCTGGGCCTTCAGCCCTTCGGCCTCGAGCTCGCAGAACACCGGGTACCCCTCGGCCGACGCCTTGCGGTCCCACACGGCGTCCTCCATGGACGCCAGCTCCATGGCCGCCACGGCGTCGTCCAGGTCGACCTCGCCCACCAACGCCGGCGCGAAGTCCTCGCTGACGAACAGCTGCTGGACCAGCCACGGCTCGAACGCCTCGGCCCACGTCTCGGCCACCTTGTAGACCACCTCGCCCGCGGTGCCGCGCTCGTACGCGAACTCGATGGGCTCGGACACGACCTCCATGTCGCCATCGGCGTCGGTGAACGTGGCGGTGCAGGTCACGGCCCACAACTGGGTGCCGGCGAGGATGCCCTCGCGCTCGGCGGTGACGGAGAGATCGAACACGATCGCGTGCGCGGCCTCGGCCTTGCGGGCCGCGGCCCGGATCGGGTCCAGGGAGGCGTCCTCGGCGAACGGCTCCTCGATGATCACGGCCACGAGACCCCGCCGCTCCAGCTGCCGGGCGTAGGTGGAGGCGAAGCTCATGTCCGCCGACGCATCCACGCCGCCGCGAAGGGCGATGGCCACCCACATGGGCCGGCCTGGGGTGGCGAGATTGCCCGCGACGATCACCCCCGCGACGATGATGCCCACCACACACACGGCGATGATCAGGCCCATGTTGCCGGAGCTGGGCACCACCTCCTCGAGCTCGTCGCGCAGCTCGCGGCGGGCGTGGACACACTTGCGGAACGGAAACATGGCCACCAGCGTCAGCAGGAACGCCGGCACCGAGGTCGCCGCGGCCAGGAACACCACAGGCGACAGGATCAGGTTCATGGCCGCGAACAGGAGCCACACCCCGGACACCGCGCCGCTCGCCAGGGCGAACAGCAGGGCCACCGGGCCCGCGGGCCGCGAGAGCTTGCCCATGCCGAAGGCCGCGGCGATGGACAGCACACCGATGACCGCCATGGCCGGCGGGAACGCGCCCCAAACACCCGCCGCCTTGAGGAACAGCAGGGCCTGCACCCCCACCGCCGCCAGCAGGAACCCCTCCAGCGCCAGCACCGCCGCAGCGATGGAGACCAGCAGCGGCGCCTTGGCCTGCTCGAGGAGTTCGTCGATACGTTCTTCGTCAGCCACGGTTCCCTCCCGGTGTCCGGATCAGCGCTTGCCCGTGAAGCGGCGGATGACGCCGGTGACGAACCGGCTGCGCAGCTGCTGGTCGGCCAGCGCCCGCTGGGTGGGCGGCAGCTTCATCACCGCGCCGAGCACGCGGTTGGCCACGGTGGCGGGCAGGCCGTTGCCCTCGTCGTACAGCAGGTGCTGGAGCTTGTCCGCGTCCAGGGCCATACGCACCACCCGCTCGAGGGTGGTCTCGGGGGTCAGCACCCGCACCTCGCGGCCCGCCATGACCAGCGCCTCGTGCCGGCACGACGAGTGGCAGACGCCACAGCCCAGGCAGATCGTCTCGTCCACCCTGGCCCTCATCTTCCCCACCCGCTTGCCGTCCCGCGGCACGGGATCGAGGCCGATGGCGGACACGGGGCAGCGGCGGGCGCAGCGGCCGCAACCGCGGCAGCGGTCCGCGTCGATGGTGGCGATGAAGTTGCTCGTGTGGACCGCGTGGGTCACGCCGTGGCGGTTGATGGCGCGCAGCTGCAGGCAGCAGCAGCCACAGCAGTTGCACATGTAGATGGGCCGCTTCGCCACGTTGTCGGCGATCTGCACCAGGCCCAGCTCGCGCGCCCTGGCGAGGATGTCCAGGGCCTCGGGTACGTCGATCTCGCGGGCGATATCGTGGCGGTTGACGTAGTCGAAGCCCGCGTTGATGTTCAGGCAGATCTCCTGGGGCGTGTCGCAGGCGCGGCCGAGGTGCTCGGCCTTGTGGCGGCAGTAGCACAGGGCCACGCCGATCTTGGTGGCGTTGCGCAGGATGTCGCTGGCCTTCTCGTAGGGCAGGATCTCCGACGTCAGCGGTCCGGCCAGAGTCTCCTCGTTGACCAGGGTGCGGCCAATGGTGGTGAAGTCCTCGGTGGGCGCGTCGAAGAACGCGCCGGAGTGCATGTACGCGTCCATGGCCATGGCCAGCGCGGGCTGGTCGATGTCCTCGCGTCGCTTCATCAGCGAGAACTCGAAGAACCCCACCACGGGCGGGGACAGCAGGTAGCGCACCGTGCCGGTCCTCGGGGAGACCAGGTCCATCACCGTGCCCACGTCCGCCATGCGGTCCAGCAGGGGCTGTAGCTTCGTCACCGGCATGTCCAGCTGGGCGCTGAGCTGCTCGATCGTCGCCGGCTTCACCGGCATGCGCGCCCCGAGCTGCGCCTCTTCTTCCGTGTACAGCAGCCGCAGGATGTCGTAGAGACCCTCCCCCTCCGGCATGCCGATGGGCATCCTGTCGAGCCGGTCGCGGAGATCCTGATACGCCTTGTGTTGCGATGCGAGGTGTCCCATGCAGGTGGGTTAGCTCATGCGCGGGCGGTTGACAAGCACGACCGCGGCGCTAGGTTTGCTGTCCAGGAGCTGCACCATGGCCGACGAGGACCGCAAAACGCCCCCCGTGGACGCCTGCGACGACCAGGAACTGACCCGCCGCGCCGCCGCGGGCGATCCGGACGTGTTCGGCGACATCATCCGCTGTTACAGCGACCGGCTGCTGTCCGCCGCGCGCGCCCGCTGCAACGATCCCCAGGACGCCCAGGACGTGCTCCAGGACACCTACATCGCCGCCATGCGCTACCTGCCCGGCTTCCGCGGCGAGGCCACCGTGCGCGGCTGGCTGTTCCGCCTCGCCATGAGCGCGTGCACCAAGAAGCGCCGCGGCCGCAAGAACGACCCCAAGCTCCACATCCCCATCCTCGTCGAGGCCAGGGACGGCGCCCCACCCCCCATGGACCTCAGCGCCACCGATGCCACCGATCCCGAGCGTCAGGCCGCCGTCTCCCAGCTCATGAAGCAGATGTCCGACCTGCTCCTCGACATGAAGGAGCAGGACCGCGCCGTGCTGCTGCTCGTGGACGGCGAGGGCCGCCGCCCCGCCGAGGTCGCCCCCCTCCTCGGCCTGTCCGTCCCCGCGGTCAAGTCCCGCCTCCACCGCGCCCGCAAGGCCTTCCGCGAAGCCGCGCAGCTGGAGCTGCCGGATTAGTGCAAAGTTCTTGAAGAAATCTGGAATCTGGAATCTGAAATCCCCCCCTCCTGTGATATGAATTTCATCGTCTTACACCTGGAGCGCCCATGGCCTGGAGCATCGCGTGTAGCGAGTTCCTGAACACCCGGGTAGACGAGCCCCTTCTCCTCGAAAAGAACCCGTCTCCGCCGCTGCGGATGGGGGAGTGTTGATGTCGCTTTGGAAGTTCCTGGGATTCGGTTCGTCCTCGCCGAGCAAGGAAGCGGGCGGGGGCGGGGGCGAGACCCAGTCGGTGCGCAAGATCGTCTCGGAGCTCGAGGCGCTGGATCCGGACCGGGCGAGGCACCTGGCGAGCTTCGCGTACGTGCTGGGCCGCGTGGCCCTGGCCGACCGCGTGATCACCGACGACGAGACCCGCGAGATGGAGCGGGTCGTGGCCGTGGAAGGATCGCTGCCCGAGGACCTGGCCGTGCTGGTGGTGCAGATCGCCAAGAGCCAGGCGCAGCTGTTTGGCGGCACCGAGGACTACCTCGTGACGCGCGAGTTCGGTCGGCAGGCGAGCTACGAGCAACGCATGGAACTGATGCGCTGCCTGTTCGCCGTGGCCGCGGCCGACGGCTCCATCTCCGTGGTGGAGGAGAACGAGATCGCCCGCATCGGCGCCGAGCTGAAGATCCCCCAACCCGACCTGATCAAACTCCGCGAGCAGTACGGCGACAAGCTCGAGACCCTGCGCAAGGCGCGCGCCACAGCGGCCGGAGAGGGCGACGATGAGTCGAGCTGATCTGCCCGAAGCGGCCCGCCCGGTGGCCGAGGCCCTGGGCGACGACCGCGTCCACACGCGGCCCGCCGAGATCGGCGCCGTCGGCCGCGACATGGGCGATCCGCCCGCCCTGTTCGACCAGCTGCTGGGGCGACGGGACCCGGGCTTCGTGGTGCGCCCGCGCACCGAGGACGAGGTGGCGGCGGCCGTGTCCCGCCTGGCCGCCGACGGCGTGTCGGTGACGCCGCGAGGCCTCGGCTCCACCGGCCTCGGAGGCGCCGTCCCGGTGGACGGCGGCGCCGTGCTCGACCTGTCCTGGGTGTCCGGAGTGAGCCGGATCGACGCCGACCAGCGCCTGGTGGACGTGGCCGCCGGGACCTCCTTCTACCACCTGGAGAGCCACCTCCAGGCCGCGGGGCTGACCCTGCTGGCGCGCCCCACCAACGCGTTCGGCACGGTGGGTGGCTGGGCCTCGGCCGGCGGCATGGGGCTGGGCAGCCTGGCTGCGGGCGCGTTCAGCGACGTGGTCCAGGGCCTGCGCGCCGTTCGCGCCGACGGCTCGGTGGTGGAGCTGGGCCGCGGCGACCGCGGCTTCGACGATCTCTTCGACACCGAGGGCCAGCTCGGCATCCTCACCCGGCTCACCCTGCGCGTGGGCAGGCGCCGCGCGCGGCCTCGGCTGGCCGGGCTGGTGTTCGGCGATCTGGACGCAGCGTGTCGGTACCTGATCACGGTGGTGGGCGAATCCAGCCCCACCGCCGCGGTGCTCATGGGACGGGCCGAGGAGCTGATCGAGGGCGAGGAGCCCGGCGAGGTGTTGCTGGTCGAGGCCGCCCCGGGTCGGGACTTCCCCGACCTGGACAAGCCCGGCGCGCGCAACCTCTCCGAGGCGGCCACGGCCCGGCTGTGGCAGCACCGGTTCTTCCCCATGGACAGCCCCCTGGGGCCGGTGTACCTGGCCAGCGAGGCGCTGATGCCGGCGAGCCGCCTGGCCGCGTTCACCGCCGCCGCGAACAAGCTCGCGGGCCGCTACAAGGTGCCGCTGCACATGCACGGCCACGCCGTGGTCGGCGGCGAGACACCGCAGGTGCTGGCGCTGATGCTGTTCCCGGCGGATCCCCGCCAGCCGTGGCACCACCTGATGCTCACCCCCCTGGCCGCCGCGCTGACGGCGCTGGCGGTGCGCCACGAGGGCAAGCCCTACGGCGTGGGGATCTGGAACACGCCGTTCGCCCGCGACCATTTCGGCGCCGATCGCGTAGCGGCCCTTTCGCAGTGCAAGGCGGAGCTGGACCCACGCGGCGCGCTCAACCCGGGCAAGTTCTTCTCCGTGGGCACGCGCACCGGCGCCCTGGCCGCGATGATGAACCCGGGCCTCTACCCCATGTCGCTGAGCATGGCGTCCGTGACCACTCCGTGGCTGATGCGGCGTCACGACCCGTCGAGTCGGCCGGCCACCACCGCGGATCGCTGTGTGAGCTGCGGCGCGTGCGTGCCGGTGTGCCCGGCGGTGGCGGCCACCGGCCACGAGACCGTGTCGGCGCGGGCCAAGCTCGCGCTGGTCAAGGGGCTGGCCCGGGGCGACGACGCCCCCGCCGACGAGCTGGCGGGTTCCCTGCGCTGCCTCAAGTGCGGCCAGTGCGCCGAGGTGTGCGCCCGTGGCCTGGATCTGGTCCAGGCCTGGGACGACCTGGAAGACGATGTGCGCAAGCGGCTCGACGATCCGCAACAGCTCCGACAGACCATCGAGGCCTTCACCAACCAGGTCGATCAGTCGCGCTCGCGCGTGCTGGACTCGGCTCTCCCGTGATCCGCGAGGAGGACGACTGACATGGGCGGCAAGTTCGAGGTCCACACCGAGGTGAGCGAGCCGGCGAGCCGGCCCGACGGGCGCTACCACGTCACTCGGGACGAGCGCTGCATCTCCTGTGGCGAATGCACCCGCGTGTGCATCTACGGCGTACACGTGCGCGAGGACGACGATCCGCGCGCCATGGCCGATCCCATCTCCGAGATCTGCCGCGCCTGCCTGGTGTGCGTGCAGCAGTGCCCCCGCCGGGCGCTGGAGGTGGACGCCAACCCCGGCCTCGAGGAGATCGGCACCCCTCCGTACGACGCCGACACGGTGTTGACCGCCTGGCAGGAGGCCACCGACGGAAAGATCCCGGTGCGCGGCGCCGGGTACGCGGGACGCTTCCGGGGCGAGGGGTTCGACGGCATCTGGACGGACATGTCCGAGATCGTGCGGCCGACGCGGGACGGCATCCACGGCCGCGAGTACATCTCCACCGAGTTCGATCTCGGCCGCAAGCTCCCCGATCTCAGCGGCCTGCGGTTCGACGACGAGGGGCGCCTGCTCGACCGCATCCCGCTCACGCGCGAGATCCCGGTGCCGATGATGTTCGGCCGGCTGCCCCTGGGGCCCGGCGGCCTGCGCGTGTCGTCCATCCTCATGCGCGCGGCCATGGAGCTCAAGACCTTCGCCATGGCCGACCTGCAGCAGCTGGCGGCCCTGCGCGAGCCCGAGGTGGCGGACGAGCTGGACCAGCGCGCCGTGCGCTACCTGCGCGAGAACCGCAACCACGCGGTGGTCCACCTGGACGACCGCTGCTTCGGCGCGGACGGCAAGCTCGCGCCCCCTGCGAGCGACGGCGGGATCTTCGACGCCGCCGATCTGGTCCGCAGCGCAGCGGTGATCAGCCTCGCTGACGGCCCCGAGCTGCAGCAGCGGGTGACCCAGCTGCGCGGGGGCAACCCCGACCTGCTGGTGATCGTGGACCTGCCCGCCACGCCGAGGGCGGCCCAGCGCGCCGCCGCGCTGGCCGGCGGGCCCATCGACGCGATCCACCTCACCTGCCACTGGCAGGGGCGCTGGGCCGACGGCCAGGGCGATCCCACGTCGGTGACCGAGGCCATCCGCGAGACCCACCTGGCGCTGGTGGCGGCCGGCCTACGGGACCAGCTGACCTTGCTGGCGTCGGGCGGCATCGCCCGCGCCGAGCACCTGCCCAAGGCCATCCTGCTGGGCGCCGACGCCGTGGTGCTCGACGTGCCCCTTTTGCTGGCGCTGGGGTGCCGCGTCTGCCAGTCGTGCACCGCCGACGGACGTTGCGCGCTGGACCTGGATCAGGTGTCCCCCAAGTGGGGCGCGCGCCGTGTGGTCAACCTCATGTCCTCGTGGCGCAACCAGCTCCTCGAGGTGCTCGGCGCCATGGGCATGCGCGAGGTGCGCCGGCTCCGCGGCGAGGTGGGCCGCGGGCTGTTCGCCGACGACCTGGAGAAGGAGTTCTTCGAAGACCTGACCGATCTGGGTGAGGACGACACCCCGCTGCCCGCACCTGGCGCGGACGTCCGGGTTCCCGGCGCCACCCTCGGCTCCAGGATGCGATCCGCGTACGGCCCGTTCCGCGTCAGCCGGACCGAGGCGTGCGAACGCTGTGGGCGGTGCGTGGACGTGTGCACCCGCGGCGTACTGCGCTGGCCCGGTGGACTGCGCGAGCCTCCCCCGCCGGTAGAGGAGGCGTGCGTGGGGGCGGATTGCGGCGACGGCTGCGAGGCGGCCTGCCCCAGCGGGGCCATCCGCGTCGAGCCCGACCATCGCCTCGGGGTCAACGAGAACCACCGCTGGACCCACGACCTGGTCGTGGAGACCTGGAACCGGGCCACCGGCCTTCCCCCGGTGGCGCACGGCAGCTCCACCTCGCTGGGCGACACCGACGGCGGCTTCGACCTGCTCGAGCTGGTGCCGGGCGGCGCGCCGGTGGATCCGGCCGACGTGGACCTGTCGCTGGACCTGAACCGCCGCGACTTCGGCCCACGTATCCGCCTCCCGCTACCGTTCTACGGCGGCGGCATGTCCTACGGATCGGTGAGCCGTGAGGTCATGACCGGCCGATCCAGGGCGGCCCAGGAGCTGGGCACGTTCACGTGCACCGGCGAAGGGGGCTTCCCCGAGCAGCTGACCCCCTACGCGGACCACATCATCACCCAGGTGGCCACCGGCTACTTCGGCGTCAGCGAGAAGACCATCCAGCAGACGCGCATGGTGGAGTTCAAGTACGCCCAGGGCGCCAAGCCCGGCCTGGGCGGCCACCTGCTGGGCGACAAGAACACCCCCACGGTGGCCAAGCTGCGCGAGGCCGTCCCCGGTACGGCCCTGTTCAGCCCCTTCCCGTTCCACAGCGTCTACTCCATCGAGGACCACCGCAAGCACGTGGACTGGGTGCGGCAGATCAATCCCGACCTGCTGGTCTCGGTGAAGGTATCCACCCCCGGCGACGTGGACATGGTGGCCGTGGGGTCGTACCACGCCGGGGCCAACATCGTGCACCTGGACGGGTCCTACGGCGGCACCGGGGCCGCGCCCGAGGTGGCCAAGAAGAACATCGCCATGCCCATCGAGCTGGCCCTGTCGCGCACCCACCGTTTCCTCGAAGGGGAGGGCATCCGTGACGAGGTCGTGCTCATGGCGTCCGGCGGCGTGCGCACCCCCATGGACATGGTCAAGGCCGTCGCCCTGGGGGCCGACGGCGTGGTGGTGGGCACGTCCGAGCTCATCGCCATCGAGTGCGTGCTGTGCCGCAACTGCGAGAAGGACCGAGGCTGCCCGCGGGGCATCGCCACGACCGACACCGAGCTCCAGGCCCACCTGGACGCGGACTGGGTGCACCGCCGCATCGTCAACATGGCGCGATGCTGGGTGGCGGAGCTGCGTTGGATACTCGGCAGGCTCGGCATACCCAGCGTGGCTGCGCTCCGCGGGCGAAGCGACCTGATCAGGCTGCGCGGGAGGGTGTCGTGATGGATCACCGACGGATCGCTCGCGCCATCGTCGATTCACGCCGCGCCGCCATGGAGGCGCCGCGCCCCCTCGAACGCCCCAAGGAGTCCTGCGAGGGGGGCTGCGGCGTCATCGGCGTCGTCGCCTCAGAGCCGGTGGTGGGCAAGCACCTGCACCGGCCGCTGCTGCAGATGAACAACCGGGGTAACGGCAAGGGCGGCGGCATCGCCGTGGCCGGGTGCTTCCCGGAGCTGCCCGGGCACTTCGCGATCCACGTCGCGCTGATGGACCCTGAGGTGCGCAAGGAGGTCGAGCAGACCTTCGTCGCGCCCCACTTCGACGTGGCCCGCGCCGAGGAGTTGCCCCACGTGGATGACCCGCGCGACGCGGGCAAGCTCGAGATCCGCCCGCCGGACGTGATGCGCTACTTCGTCCGCGTCAAGCCCGCGGCGCTGGACCGCTTCGCCACCGAGCTGGGCATCGAGGCCGGCGAGGCCGCCGAGACCGAGTTCATCAGCCGCAACACCCTGGCGCTGAACAAGGCCCTGTACTCGGCCACGGATCCGCGCGCGTTCGTGCTCAGCCACGGCCGCGACCTGATGATCCTCAAGGGCGTGGGATTCGCCGAGGACATCCTGCGCTACTACCAGCTCGACGACTTCCCCGGGCGGGTCTGGATCGGCCACCAGCGTTACCCCACGCGCGGGCGCGTCTGGCACCCCGGCGGCGCCCACCCCTTCGCCGGCCTCGACGAGGCGCTGGTCCACAACGGCGACCTGGCCAACTACTGCGCCATCGTCGAGTACCTCGGTCAGAAGGGCATCGAGCCCCTCTTCCTCACCGACACCGAGGTCGCGATCCTGTTGTTCGACCTGTACAACCGGGTCTACGGCTACCCCCTCGAGCACATCTGCGAGGCCCTGGCGCCGACGACGGAGCGGGACTTCGACCTGCTGCCCAAGGACCGCCAGCGGGTCTACCGCGCCCTGCGCGCCAGCCACCTGCACGGCAGCCCGGACGGGCCGTTCTTCTTCATCGTCGCGCGATCGCTGCCCGAGCAGCAGTCGGTGCAGCTGGTGGGCATCACCGACACCTCCATGTTGCGCCCGCAGGTCTTCGCCCTGCACGGCGGCGAGGTGCAGCTGGGCCTGGTGGCCAGCGAGAAGCAGGCCATCGACGCGTTCCTGGAGTCCGTATCCGCCGAGGACGGGCGTGTGGCGCCGCTGGCCGACCGCTACTGGAATGCCCGCGGCGGCAGCTACTCCGACGGCGGATCGTTCGTGTTCACCACGGGCGCCGTGGGCAAGGAGTCGTCGCCGGTCACCTGTACCGACAAGTTCGGCAAGGCCGTCGAGGTCCAGGACCGGGTGCGACAGCCCAGCTACCCCCTCGAGCCGATCCCGCTGGCCGACGCGACCGCCTCCACCGACGTGCAGGTGGACTGGACCACGCTGCTGGACGCGGCCGGCCCGCGCGCCGCCTTCGAGCAGGCCGTCCAGCGCATGCCGCGGTGGGACTTCGCCGACGTGGAGCGGGTCCTGGGCCGCGCCGTGTCTGCGGCGCGGGACGGCGGGGACAGACGCGCCGCCGCCCTGGAGTTCCTCACCCTGTTGCTGGACCAGCGCTACGACGCCGGCGACAAGAAACCCTCGGCCCTGCGCGCCATGGCCACCGCCGCCATCACGCAGGTGATCCGATCCCTGCCCGTGGTCGGCGAGCCCGCGCCCAATGGCGACGCCTCCCAGCGCGTGGACCACGACACGGCCGCCCGCCTCGACGCGCCCCCCCCGGGCGCGGGACAGCTCGCCGTCGATGCCAGAGGGTTCGAGATCGAGGGGCCCGACTCGGTGGCTCGCCTCCTGGTGCGCGCCTACGAGCTGGGCTGGCGACGGTTCACGGTCCACGGCTGTCGGGGGCACCGCTTCATCGGCTGCGGCCTGGGCCCCTCCTCCGGCGGCGTCCGCATCGACGTGTACGGCTCCTCGGGCGACTACCTCGGCAGCGGCATGGACGGCGCCGAGATCCACGTGCACGGCGACGCCCAGGACCAGGTGGGTCAGATCCTCAAGTCCGGCCGCATCATCATCCACGGCCACGTGGGCCAGACGCTGCTGTACGGCGCCAAGGGTGGCGAGGTGTACGTGCGCGGCAACACCGCCGGGCGCCCCCTGATCAACGCCGTGGGCAACGTCCGCGTGGTGGTCAACGGCACCTGCCTGGACTACGCGGCCGAGAGCTTCATGGCCGGGCTGGTCACGGACGGCGGCTTCCTGGTGATCAACGGCGTGACCAACCTCGACGACGGCCGGGTCTACGGCCTGGAGACCAAGTACCCCGGCACCAACCTGTTCTCCCTGGCCTCGGGCGGCTGCTGCTACCTCAACGATCCCTACTTCACCGTGACCGAGTCCCAGCTCAACGGCGCCCGCTTCGATCCGTTCTTCCAGGAGGACTGGAACGTGCTGCAGCCGTACCTGCGCACCAACGAGGAGCTGTTCCGCATCCTCACCCGCTACGACCTGCTGATGGTCGACGGGGTGCTGCGCTGGCCCAAGGAGGTGTTCAGGAAGGTGGTGCCGTCCACGGCACCGGAGCCCGTGGAGTAGGGAAGAGTCGTCGCAGCTGCCGGGCGGTCGTCCGGCCCCTCATGGAGGGGGAATGGGACCGCCTGTACGACGGGGGGGCCTGCACGACCGCCCGGCGCTGCTGAATTCAGCCGCCTACCCCGCGGCCTTGGCCTGCATCGTGGAGCCCACCCGGGCTGCACGGCCACGGGGTAGACGGCTGATGGTTTCCTCGACCACGTCCCCGTTGCTGCCCTCGATACGTCCCCAGCAGCGGTCCGGGCACCAGCGCACCGCAGCGCCCGACGGGAAATGATCGATACAGATCGTCTTTCCACACACGGGACACCGGCAGTCGCGACGGGAGGAGAAGGTCCCTGGATTGTCTCGTCGTCCGTACACCGTTGACTCCGTTTCCGTGTCCCTATCCCTTCAACCGTGGGCGCCGGGATGGGGAAACACATTCGTTCTCTTCGACACCAGGTGGGCGGATTTCGTTCCAGCCCATGGTCGTACGGACGGTGTGAACGGGGAGATATTCGGCGGGAGGGGGCTCAGCCCGGAGCGTCCGCCAGCAGGTTGAGCACGTAGTCCTCGTAGACGCCGCGCTCGGCAGGGTTCTCGAAGTCGACGATCTGCACGCCCACGCCGCGGCCGGACGTGCCGGGTTCGGCGGCGCCGTAGGCCCACCGGACCTGCACGAACATGCGGACCATGAGCACCTCGGTGGGGGTGACCACGGGGAAGTCGATGCGCAGGACGTCGCCCTCGGCGGGCACGGAGGAGGTGGGCTCCACGGCCAGGTAGAGGCCCTCGGTGCCGAAGTCCTGGACCGTCGCGGCGTGCCTCTGGCCGGCGAGCATGTAGCCCACGGCGACCTCGGAGAGGACGCGGGCCTCGCGGTCCATGGACAGGGGTTCGATGGCGGCGTCGTCGTCGAGGTAGGGGATGACGGCGTTGTCGCGGCGCGGTGTGCCGCGGTCCGGGCGCCAGTCGACGTGGGAGTCCGAGCTGACCAGGGAATCGGGATCCGGGATCTCGCCGTCGTCGGACAGGCTCGCCCCGGGCGGCAGCATGTCGTTCTCCGGGGGCAAGGTGGCGTCGATGGACACGGAGGCCGCAGAGGGTTCGCTATCCGAAGAGTCGGGATCTTCCAGGGAGTCGTCCGTGACGGCTTCCACGGCGCTGGGCGGTAGCGTCTGGGCGCCCGGTCCACCCCAGCCAGGGGCGCCGTCGGTGGAGATGTCCTCCCACGCGCCGGTGTCCAGCTCGGGCACCATCTCGTCGGTGCCCTCGGCCAGCGCGGCAGGCAAGGGCGGCAGGTCCTCCTCGATGTCGTCGTGGAGGCTGGCCGGCTCCGGCGGCATCAGCTCCTCCATCGTGAAGCTCTCTCGTCCACCGGAAGGCTCGTCGTCCACCGCGTAGCTGTACTCGGTGCCCTCCTCGTAGACCACCTGTTCGCCCGCATCCATGGACTCGGCGAACATCACCAGCAGCGAAGGGGTCCAGCCGCGAAGGTTCCCCTCTCTGCGGATGGACGTGACGCGCACGCCGATACGGACGCGCTGGCCGTCGGTGGGGCGGTTGAGCTCGAGGTCGGCCTCGACCCCGACCTCCACGGTGGCGCTGCAGGAGACCAGGGCGCGGTCCGCGGCGATGCGGGTCAGGTTGACGTCGTGGACATCGTCGGAGACGTACAGACGCGCCGGGATGAAGCAGGGGCTGAGCTTGGCGTCGCCGCTGGACGGCACTGCGCTTTCCTCCTCGTCAATCCCCCGAACCCGAACAGGATATCACGCTCGGACGGGCGTGGGCAGGTGACCTGCTTCCCCGACTCACACCTTGGTGACGAGCTCCGACTCGCCCTCTGCATAGCGGCTGACGCGATTGCGCCCCCCTTCCTTGGAGGCGTACAGCGCCGTGTCCGCGAACTCGAACAGGGTCACCCGCGACATGGCGTCCTTGGGGCAGGATGACAGCCCCACCGACACGGTGACGCTCAGCTGCTGGCCCTCGTACTCGAAGCGCGCCTCTTCGATGCGCTTGCGATACTCGTCGAGGATCTCGCCGGCCGCCACGATGTCCGTGTCGGGCATGACCAGGCAGAACTCCTCGCCGCCGTAGCGGAAGGCCGCGTCCTGGGTCCCCTCGCGGACCGTCTCGCCGAGCAGCCGCGCGGTCTCCGCCAGGACGAAGTCCCCGGCCTGATGGCCGTAGGTGTCGTTGAACCGCTTGAAGTGGTCGATGTCCGTCACCGCCAGCGCCAGGGGCTTGTTCTCCAGTACGGCCTGGGCGACGCAGCCGTCCAGGCGGGACTCGAAGTGGCGGGCGTTGTACAGACCCGTGAGGCGGTCGGTGATGGATGCGCTGTACAGGCGCGCCTTGTGCAGGTTGACCGCGGCGTTGTCCGCCAGGCCCAGCAGCAAGGACTCGTCCTCCTCACCGAAGCGGCCCAGGGTGTCCAGCTCCAGGTCCCCGTCCTCGTCCGCCTTGACCTTGTTGGTCAGGGTCATCACGCCGACGACCTCGCCGCCGTAGATCATGGGCGCGGCGAGGATGCAGTACACCATGTTGCGCCCCACCTGGCGGATGTCGGCGCGGTTGTTCATTCGCACCGGCTTGCGCTTCTGGGCGGACTCGCCCGCGACCCCCTCACCGATGGCGAAGGCCTTGGTCTCCATGCGGCCGTCGTTGATGGCGTCGCGCACGTGGTCGGGGATGTTGCCCCACACCACCTTGATCTCCAGCTGCTGCGTCTCCTGGTTGTAGAGCATCAGGTTGGCCTTCTGGGCGCTGAGCGCGCCCACGGCCGTGGCCAGGGTCTCGATGGACAGCTGCTTGAAGTCGTTGACGTTGGCCAGCTGCTGGTTGACGTCGTACAGGGTGCGCAGGTTGGCCAGGATGCGCGAGTTCTTCTCGTACTTGAGGGTGGAGTCGATGTTGGTGGCGGCGACGTTGGCGATCTCCTCGAGGAAGTCGAACTCCTCCTCGGGGATCTGGGAGCCGTCCTCGCATCGGCCCAGGGTGAGGATGCCCAGCACCTCGCTGCCGTGGATCAGGGGCACCCAGACGTCGGCGCTGAGCACCTCGAGGTTCCAGTGCCGCGCTGCCGTGCGGAAGCGGGGCTTGCCCTCCATGTCCCGGACGCTGAACACGTGCCCCTGGTGGATCACCTGCCAGAGCATGCCCTGGTCGTGGGGGATCTTGAACAGCAACAGCTGCTCCTGCTCGCCGTCCACGTCCTCGAAGGTGTGGGGCAGGCCATGGTACGACCGCACCCGGTAGAACACCTGCTTGGGATCCAGATCGTCGACGAGCATCACCGAGGACGTGCGCACGCCGTAGCGCTCGCGGCACACGGCCTGGAACGCGTCGAGCAGGATCTCGATGTTGAGGATCTCCGAGAACCCCTTCCCGGACTGCAACAGGGTGCGCATCTGGAAGACGCGGTCGTCGAGGCGCGCGGCCTTGGCCTTGAAGTAGGCCAGCTCCGCACGGGCCCGCTCGAGGTGTTCGGCTGCGGACACCTTGATCTCCGACACCTCGGAGTGGTGGCTGTCCTCGTCCAGCCCCAGCTCGGAGACGGCCGGCGCGTCGATGGGCGTGGTCTTGTCGGGCAACGGTTCCTCCCGAGCGCGGCGTCGTCGTACGCCGTGCGGGTCAATCCTCCGCGGGAGCTCGAGGTCCCGGGGTGTTGTCGATGATCGAACGGGCGTATTCCTCGTAGCTGCGCTGTTCTGCGGCCGAGTCGAACGCCGAGATCTGCAGCCCCACGCCCCGTCCCGGAGAGTTGGGCGCGTCGTCGCCATAGCTCCAGCGCACCTCCGTGGTCATCCTTGCCACGACGAGCTCATCGGGGAACTCGATGGGGAAGCCCACGCGCACGATGGCGCCGAGGCGGGGCAGTGGATCCGCGGACGGGATGGCCAGGAACAGCCCGTGCTGGCTGAAGTCCTGCGCCGTTCCGAACCGCTTCAGCCCGGCGGCGAGGTAGCTCACGGTCACCTGCGAGAGGATACGAGCCTCCCGCTCCTCCACCGCCGCGTGCTTCCCGGACGGCTCGTTCCACGGCGTGCGGGCGTCGGGACGGCGGGGCGAGGGCTGGACCGGCTGCTCGTCGTGGCCGCCGGACAGGGACTGCCCGGCGGGGTCGTCCTCGGGCGCCTCCCACGGCGGGTTGGTGGTCTCGGCTGCGTCCCACGGAGGGGTGATCTCGGCGCTGATGGAGGCGCGATCCGCCTCGGGGACGATGTCTTCGAGGGTGTGGACCTGGGGCTCGATGATCTGCGGGATGATCTCGGGCTCGCCGTCGTCGTCCCCACCGTCGTGCGAGTCCTGGCACTCCCCCAGCGTGATCGACGCGAGATCGGGCTCCTGGTCGGCGACCTCGAAGGAGAACGATTCATCCTCCGTCGCGGTCGGGCCGTCCTTCACCACGGGCAGTTCCGGGCCGGTGTCGGCGCCCGAGAAGGAGACGGAAACCGAGTCCGACTCGGAGAGGCGCTCCTCCTCCTCCCCGGCCTCGGTCGGGGGCGGGGGCTCGTCCGCCACCTCCATGGCCGCGTCGAGGGGCTGGTCGAAGGTGACGTGGATGGACGGCTTCCAGCCCCACTGTACGCCCTCCCGATGGACCGCCTTCACGTGGGCGAGCAGACGAACACGCACGCCGTCCGTGGGCCGGTGCATCTCCATCTGAAGGCGGCCGCCGACCTCGCACGGGACGTCGCCGGAGAGCTGCGCCGCCTGCGAGCCCAGCCGGGTGACGCTGACCTCGTGCAGCGTCCCACCCGAGAGCAGCGTCGCCGGGATGAAGCAGGGAGCCAGCGTTCCCGCCACGTGCGTGATCCTCTCTTGACGTACGAGCCAGGTTAACAGGGTATCATGAGGCTTCCCCCGTGAGGACCGATGCTGAAGAGACTTGCCAAGGCCTACGTGCAGTTCGTCCAGAAGGTGGCGCTGAACATCCTGCTGACGCTGCTGTACGTCTTCGGTTTCGGCCCCAGCGCCGTGGTGGCGCGGCTATTGCGAATGCGGATCGTGCGAGGCTCCGCCGGTCGCGCGACCCACTGGCTACCGGCCGAGGAATACGACCCCGATCTGGAGGCCTGCAGGGAACAATCCTGATATGTCGAAGCTCTTCCTGGTTCTGGGTGAGATGCTGCGGATGATCCGCAAGCACAAGATGTACTTCCTCGCACCCCTGCTCATCGCCGTGGCCCTGCTGGCGTTCCTGGTGGTGTATCTGGGGCCGGCGGCCGTGGTGGCGTTCCTGTATGCCGGGATCTGAGCCGACCGCGGTCCTCGGGCTGTCGTGTCACTACCACGACTCGGCCGCGTGCCTGATGATGGACGGCCGCGTGGTCGCCGCGGCGCAGGAGGAGCGGTTCAACCGCGACAAGCACTGCTCGGACTTCCCGATCCAGGCGATCAACCACTGCATCGAGGCCGGCGGCATCACCTTCGACGACCTGGACCACGTGGTCTTCTATGAGAAGCCGTACCTGAAGCTGGCGCGGGTGGTGGTGGATCACCTGCGGTCGTTCCCCGGCTCGTACCGGAACTTCCTGCGCAGCATGCCGGACTGGCTCGCAGACCGCCTCGCCATCCCGCTGGTGCTGCGCAAGGAGCTCGAGTACGAGGGCTCCACCCTGTTCCTCAAGCACCACCTGTCCCACGCGGCGAGCACCTTCCTGGTGTCCCCCTTCGAGGAGGCAGCCATCCTCACCGCGGACGGCGTCGGGGAGTGGGCCTGCCTCACCCTGGGGGTGGGCCGCGGTAGCCACATCGAGGTCCTCGAGGAGCAGCAGTACCCCGACTCGGTGGGCTTGCTGTACTCGGCCATGACCACCTACCTGGGCTTCCGCGCCAACGGCGGCGAGGGCAAGCTCATGGGCCTCGCCGCCTACGGTGAGCCCCGCTTCGTCGAGGCGCTGCGCGAGGTGGTGCGGGTGCGGGACGACGCCAGCTTCCGCCTCGACCACCGCTACTTCGGCTTCAACCGCGGCCGCAAGATGTTCAGCCGCCGGCTGGTGGACCTGCTGGGACCGGCGCGCGAACCCGAAGGGGCCATCGAGGCGCGCCATCACGACATCGCCGCGTCCGTGCAGTGCCTCACCGAGGAGATCCTCATCGGGATGGCGCGGCGCCTGCACCGCAAGACGGGCCTGGATCGGCTCTGTCTGGCCGGCGGTGTCTTCCTCAACTGCCTGACCAACCACAAGCTGCTCGAGCACACGCCGTTCGAGCACGTGTTCGTTCAGCCGGCCGCCGGGGACGCGGGCGGCGCGGTGGGTGCTGCAGCCTACGTCCAGCACGCGCTGCAGGGGTGCCCGCGGCAGCCCCTGCGCGACGTCTACCTCGGCCCGGAGTACACCCGCAACCAGATGCGTCGGGCCCTGGTCAACGCGGGCCTGACCTTCACGGAGCTGCAGGGCGACGAGCTGGGACGCGAGGTGGCCGCCGAGCTCGCGGCGAACAAGGTGGTGGGCTGGTTCCAGGGCCGGATGGAGTTCGGGCCGCGCGCGCTGGGCAACCGCTCCATCCTCGGCAACCCCTGCGATCCGGCCATGCAGGACATCCTCAACGAGCGGATCAAGAAGCGCGAGTCGTTCCGGCCGTTCGCGCCGGTGGTACGCGCGGACCGCGCCGACGAGTACTTCGAGCTGCTCGACGAATCACCGTTCATGCTGCTGGCCCCCCGGGTGAAGGAGGCGTGGCGCGACCGCCTGCCCGCCATCACCCACGTGGACGGCACCTCCCGGGTCCAGGCGGTGTCCGAAGACGTCAACCCACGCCTGGTCCAGCTGCTGGACGCGTTCGAGGAGCGATCCGGTGTACCCATGCTCGTCAACACGTCCTTCAACCAGCGCGGCGAGCCCATCGTCTGCGCTCCCCGCGACGCGGTGGACTGCTTCCAGCGCAGCGGGATGGACGTGCTGGTGATGGGCGACTACGTGGTTCGCAAGGGGGAGGCCTGAGGTTCCAGGGGACCGCATGAAGATCGGCAAGACCGGGCAGAGGACGGGCGCGGCGCTGGCGGGCCTGGTGGCCGCGCTGGTGCTGCTGGAGATCGCCCTGCGCATCGGCGGCGCCCTGTTCTCGGGGCAGCAGGACCGGCAGAACCGGGACGCGCTCGAAGGGGGCGACCGCGTCATCCTGTGCATCGGCGAGTCCACCACCGCGCTGGGGGGCGAGGACGCCTGGCCGCGCCAGCTCCAGACGGCGCTGCGTGATCGCACGGGCGAGCCGTACTCGGTGATCAACGAGGGGGTGCCGGGAGTGGACAGCTCCGTGCTCCTGGCGCAGCTGGAGGCGAACCTGGATCAGTATCGGCCCGAGGTGGTCGTGGCCATGATGGGCGCCAACGACATCCCGGGCGGCGCCATCCCCTTCGAGGCCGTACCCGTGGCCGAGCGGACCGGCCTCCCCCACTCGCTCAAGACCTACAAGCTCGCGCGCCAGATCTGGCACGCGGTCGGGGAGTCGCGTTCCGAGGACGCCGGCGGCGACGCGGACGGCTTCGATCCGAGCGACGCGCGCAACTCGTACTCGGACGTGGTCGGCCGGGGAATCTTCCTCGCGCAGAACCACCGCTACCAGGAGGCCGAGGCGATCTTCCTGGCCGCGGCCGAGCGTGAACCGAGCCGCGCCGACGCCTACATCGAGCTCGGCCGGCTGTACGACAACCAGGCACGATCGGACGAGGCGGAGGCCATGCTGGTCGCCGGCATCGACGCATGCCGGGTCCACGCCGACCACCCCTGCGACGGTCCACGGGTGGAGCTGGCACGCCACTTCGAGCAACACGAGCGGCGGCTCGAGGCCGTGGACGAGTTCCGTCGCGCCATCGAGGAGAACGGCCACAACGCCAAGGCCTGGTTCGGCCTCGGACGGGTCCAGCGCAAGCTCGAGCGCTTCGAGGAGGCGGCCGCCGCCTTCCACCGCGCCGTCGATCTGGAGCCGCGCGACGCCCAGGCGCACGTGAGCCTCGGACTGTGCATGGAGTCCCTCGGCGATCTCGACGGAGCCCTGCAACACCTCAGCACGGGCTGGGACCTGGCACCCGGCGACCGGCGCGCGTTCATCCGGCTCGCCGACTTCTACGAGCGCAACCAGATGCACACGGCGTTCGAGGACCTCGCCGCCCAGGCCCTCGACGTCAACCCCGACGTGGACGACATCCCCGGTCGCATCGCCCTGTACCACCGCCGCACCGGAGACCCCGATCGCGCCGCCCGCTTCCAGGCCATGGCCGACGATCTGCGCGTCCGCGCCACCCCGGAGATGACCCGCGAGAACTACCTGGCGGCGTACCGCATCCTGTCCGAGCGCGGGATCCGGCTCGTCACCGTACAGTACCCGGTGCGCAGCGCCGAGCCGTTGCAGGCCCTGTTCGCCGATCACGGCGACGTCCTCGTCGTGGACAACGCCGAGGTGTTCCGCGACGCCCTGCGCACACGCCCCTACGCCGAGCTCTTCTGGGACTCGTGTTACGGCGACTTCGGCCACGCGACCCGCACCGGCAACCACATGCTCGCCGCGAGCATCGCCGACGCGCTCCTGGCCGACACCTCGCCCCCCTCCACTTCCACTTCCACTCCCACATCCACTTCCGACCTCATGCTCCCCATCCCAGGCGGCACCTTCCTCATGGGCGCCGTGGACCACGACGCCGCCGCCCGCGACTGGGAGAAGCCGCGCCACGAGGTGGCCGTCTCGGCGTTCCTGCTCGACCGGACCGAGGTCACGGTCGCCGCCTACGCCGCGGCCGTCGAGGCCGGCGTTGTGGCCGTGCCCGGCTGCAGCCCCGTCGACGCCTGGGGCGAGCGCCTGTGCAACTACCGCCACCCCGACCGGCGCGACCACCCGGTCAACGGGGTCAGCTGGACCGACGCCGACGCCTACTGCCGCTGGCGCGGCGCGCGCCTGCCCACCGAGGCCGAGTTCGAGTACGCCCTGCGCGCGGGCAACGCCGGCGTCGTCTACCCCTGGGGCGACGCGCACCTGCCCCCGCCCGGCCACGGCAACTACGCCGGCGAGAGTGCCCCGCGCGACCGCGCCGAGGGCCACCCGCTGACCGGCTACGACGACGGGTTCGGCCTCACCGCGCCGGTGGCCTCCTTCCCGGCCAACGCGTTCGGCGTGCACGACCTGTCGGGCAACATCTGGGAGTGGTGCTCGGACTGGTTCGATCACGACTTCTACAGCGTCAGTCCCCCGCAGGACCCTCACGGCGCGCCAGCCGGTCAGCGCCGCGTGCTCAAGGGCGGCAACTTCTACTGCATCCGCGAGGAGCTCCGCGTCTCCGAGCGGCACCACAAGCGCCCCGACGACACGGCCGTGTACAGCGGCTTCCGTTGCGCTGCGGACGCCCCGGAGTAGTCATGCAAAAGCCCCTGATGGACGGCTACGTGGGCGTCAAGTTCGACGCCGTCCGCCTCGACGACGCCCTCCCCTCCTCCTGCGACGGCCTGTTCGAGCGCTTCAAGGCCTGCGGCGACCGCCTCGCCTCGTACGGCATGGCCCCGGCCAACGGCGGCAACCTCAGCGAGCGCACCGGCGCCACCCTCGCCGACGGCCTCGCCATCACCTGCTCGGGCTGCAACCTCGGGCTCATCGACCCCGACGAGATCTCCTGGGTCGAGAGCTGCTCGCTGGAACACGAACAGGTCCGCTTCGCCGCCCCCCACAGGCCGTCGTCCGAGGCGATGATGCACTGGCTCATCTACCGCGACTTCCCCGCCGCCCGCGCCATCGTCCACGCCCACGACGAGGCCGCCACCACCGACGCCGCCCTCGCCCGCATCGCCACCTCCCACCACGAGGAGCCCTACGGCACCGTCGGCCTCGCCCGCGCCGCCACCGACACCTTTGCGCGCGGTGACGACATCATCGTGTTGCGGAATCACGGGTACGTGGCGCGCGGGGAGACGCTCGAGGAGGCGGCGGAGAGGGTGGTGCGGATGCACCTGGAGCTGAGGTAGGTGAGGTAGGTGTCAGGCACTGTCACTTGTCA
>CAZLEO010000007.1:42548-47477 GCA_964558555.1 uncultured Rickettsiales bacterium
GGGGTCCCGGCCTGTTTCTTTGTTATTTCCCAAAAATCAAATTGTCCCGGGCCCTGACACCTTCTTCCTTCATTTACGCAGCGGGGTCAGAGAGTCTCGCGGAGGATCCGCACCTGCCGCTCGACCTCGCTCCACGCCGTGCCGCCGAACGAGGTGCGCCGCTCGGCGGCGACCTCAGGATCGAGCCACTGCAGCGCATCGGCGTCGAAGGCCTCGTGATGCTCCCGCAGGACGTCGAGGGTCAGCGCGTCGAAGCCGAGGCCCTGGTTCTCGCACCAGCGTACGAGGCGACCGGAGACGTGGTGGGCGTCGCGGAAGGGCACGCCCTTGCCGGCGAGGTAGTCGGCGAGCTCGGTGGCGAGGAGGAAGTCGGCGCGGAGCTCGTCGGTGTAGCGGTCGCGGTTCACGGTCAGCGAGGCGAACATGCCGGCGCAGATGGAGGCGCAGGCGCCGGTGGTCTGCAGGGCGTCGAAGAGGGCGCGCTTGTCCTCCTGCAGGTCGCGGTTGTAGGCCAGCGGGAGGCCCTTGACCATGACGAGCAGGGCCTGGAGATCACCGTAGACGCGGCCGGCCTTGCCGCGGACGAGCTCGGCGGCGTCGGGGTTGCGCTTCTGGGGCATGATGGACGAGCCGGTGGCGTACTGCTCGCCCATGCGGATCAGGTCGAACTCCCGCGAGGACCACAGGACGAGCTCCTCGGCCATGCGAGAGAGGTGGGTCATGGCGATGGCGCAGGCGGCGGCGACCTCCTGGAGGTGATCGCGGGCGGCCACGGCGTCCATGGCGTTGTCGGCCACCTCGGAGAAGCCGAGCAGCTGGGCGGATCGGGCCCGGTCGATGGGGTGCGGTGTGCCGGCCATGGCGCCGGCGCCGAGGGGACAGCGGTCCACGCGGGCGCGGGCATCGGCGAGGCGCTCGCGGTCGCGCGAGATCATCCAGGCGTAGGCCAGCAGGTGGTGGCCCAGCCAGACGGGCTGGCCGCGCTGCAGGTGGGTGAACCCGGGCATGAGCGTGCGGCCGTCGGCCTCGACGCGGTCGAGCAGCGCCTCGACGAGGCGGGCCAGGGTGATGTCGAGCCACTCCATGCTGCGCTTGAGCCACAGGCGCACGTCGGTGGCGACCTGGTCGTTGCGGGAGCGGGCGGTGTGCAGCTTGCCGCCCACCTCGCCCACCTTCTCGATGAGGCGGGCCTCCACGGCCATGTGCACGTCCTCGAGGGCCTGGTCGGGCTCGTACTGGCCCTGGCGGAGCTCCTCGCGCACCGACAGCAGCCCCAGCCGGATGGTCTTGACCTCCTCGCCGTCGAGCAGGCCCACCTCGCCGAGCATGGTCACGTGGGCGATGGAGCCGGCGATGTCCTCCTCGAACAGCTGGAGGTCCTCGGTCAGCGACTCGGAGAACGCCTGCATCTCCTCGCTGGGGTCGTCGTCGAAGCGGCCGTCCCAGAGTGCCATCAGTCCGCCTTCCGCGACGCCGCGGGCTTGCCCTGCTGTCGCCGCTTCTCGGCCACGGTCTTGTAGGACAGGCCGTACAGATCCACGAAACCCTTGGCCGTGGTGCGGTCGAAGGTGTCGCCCTCGGAGTACGTGGCGAGGCCGTCCTCGTACAACGAGTACGGCGACCGCCGGGCGGTGATCCGCGCCAGGCCGGCCGAGACGCGCACCCGCACGTCGCCGGTGACGGTGCGCTGGGACTCGGTGACGAACGCCTGCAGGCACTCGCGCAGGGGGCCGAACCACAGGCCGTCGTAGATCAGGTTGGCGAAGTCCTGGGAGATCTTGCGCTTGTAGTTGGACGTGGCGCGGTCGAGGCAGATGCGCTCGAGCTCGGTGTGGGCCATGTGCAGCAGGGTGGCCGCCGGCGCCTCGTAGACCTCGCGGGACTTCAGGCCGACGACGCGGTTCTCGACCATGTCGATGCGGCCGACGCCAAAGGTGCCGGCGAGGTCGTTGAGGTAGCGGACGATCTCCACGCCGCCCATCTCGCGGCCGTCCAGGGCCACGGGGATACCCTGGTCGAAGCTGATGATGATCTCCACCGATCCCTTGGGCGCCAGCGCCGGATCCTTGGTCATGCGCCAGGCGTCGGCCGGCGGCTCGGCCCACAGGTCCTCCATCTCGCCACATTCGATGGCGCAGCCCCAGATGTTCTCGTCGATGGAGTACGGCTTGTCCTTGGTGATGGGCAGGGGGATACCCCGTTCGCGGGCGTAGTCGAACTCGTCCTCGCGGGTGACGAGCTCCCACTCGCGCAGCGGCGTGATGATCTTCAGCTGCGGCACCAGGGACATGAACCCCACGTCGAAGCGGATCTGGTCGTTGCCCTTGCCCGAGCAGCCGTGCGCCACCGCGTCCGCGCCTTCGGCCAGGGCCAGGTCGGCCATGCGCTTGACGATCAGCGGGCGGCCCAGCGCCGTGTGCAGCGGATACAGCCCCTCGTAGATCGCCGACGCCTGCAGCGCCGGGAAGATGTAGTCCTCCACGAACAGCTCGGTCAGGTCCTCCACCACCGCCTTGACCGCGCCGGTGTTCAGCGCCTTGGCCTCGATGGCGGCGAGGTCCTCGCCCTGACCGAGATCGCCGGTGTAGGCGATGATCTCGGCGTTGTCGTAGTTCTCCTTCAGCCAGGGGATCATCACGGAGGTGTCGAGACCTCCGGAGTAGGCCATGACGATCTTCATGGGAGCTCCTCGTTCTCCGTAGGAGAAAGGGGTGAACGGGTGAACGTCCCCTTTTGCGCTCTGCCGCCCCTGGCGTCAAGGGCCGTGGATGGTACCCTTGTGCTTGCCAGGGGGGCCATGGAGGCCCGGGATCGTGAACAGCAAGCTGGTGTGGATTGGCCTGTGCGCGGTACTCGTCGCGCTCGGTTGTGATGAAAGACCCCCCGTCTTCGACTTCGACGGCGACGGGTGGGACGACGACATGGACTGCGATCCGGCCAACGGCCTGATCTTCCCCGGCGCCGACGACGTCTGGGGCGACGACGTGGACCAGAACTGCGACGGCACGGACGGCACGGACCTCGACGGCGACGGCTACCCCCACGACGCCCCTCCCGAGACCGTGTTGTGGGACTGCGACGACGTGGACGCGGCGATCGGTCCGCACGCCGAGGAGGAGTGCGACGGCGTGGACAACGACTGCGACGGCGAGCTCATGGACACGGAGCGGGACGACGACGGCGACGGATACATCGAATGCGGCCCGCTGGATGAGCTGGACTGCGACGACGAGGACCCCACCACCTACCCCGGCGCAGAGGAACTCTGCGACCAGCTCGACAACGACTGCGACGGGGAGCCGGGCGCGGACGAACGCGACGCGGACACCGACGGGTACATGGGGTGCGAGGGGGACTGCAACGACCACGACGACACCCTGTCGCCGGCGGACCAGGACGAGGACGGGTACAGCACCTGCGACGGGGACTGCGACGACAACGATCCCATGCTGAACGCTGCCGACGGGGACGGCGACGGCTACTCCAACTGCGAAGGGGACTGCGACGACGGCGACGCCAGCCTCTCTCCCGCGGACGACGACGGCGACGGCTACACCGCGTGCGAGGGCGACTGCAAGGACGACGACGTCGCCGTGAACCCCGCTGCCGAAGAGGTCTGCGGCGACGGGGACGACAACGACTGCGACGGCGCGCGGGACGACGAGGACGGGGACTGCGCCGACCCGCCGGCCTACCTGGCCATCGACATGACGCTCGAGGCCTGGGGCGGCGCCTCGGGTGGTAGCGCGCTGCTGAGCCTGGACGTCCCCCTGCTGGACGACCAGCTCGCCCCCATCTGCACCGAGAACCTGCAGGTCACGACCCAGTACACCTACGGCGCGGCGGGCCGGCAGGACTACCACGGCGGCACCGACGAGTTGCTCACCTGGACCAAGACCGCCTGGTCACCGTCCCCTTGCCCGCCGGGCTGGGACCTGTTCCGCGCCGACGCCACGGTGGAGTGGATCTGGACCGTCCAGCCGGTCGCGTTCGTGTCGTGCGACGGGATCGCGGCGGACGCCGTCCTGGCCGCCACCTTCGCCGGTGATGATCCGCACGGTGTGGGCACGGGGACGTTCGGGGACTACTGCGAGACCACCGGCCCCCACGTGTCCGCGGATCAGGGCCTCGGCCCCGTCGAGGCCGTGTGGTTGATCCCCGGGATCGAGGGCCAGATCGACGACCAGGGTACCTACGCCTACTTCGCCCCCGCCGACACCTCCAACGTCGAGGTCTGGATGATCGGCGGGCTGCTCTTCGCTGCAGCGGCCAACGGCAACGAACCGACCGAGGGGCTGGAGGGCGAGTACGAGCTGCGTTCGTTCTGGGTCACGACCAACGTCTGCCTCAACGGCGCCGACGACGACGCCGACGGCTGGATCGACCTCGACGACCCGGGCTGCCGCAACGTCTTCCAGATCGACGAGGCCGGGGGCGAGGAGACCGCCTGCTCCAATGGCGTGGACGACGACGGCGACGGGGACATCGACTCGGCGGACGCGGGTTGTGCCGATGGGTGGGACGAAGACGAGGGGTGAGGGAGGGGTTGAAGGTTGAAGGTTGAAGGTTGAAGGTTGGAGGAGGGAGCTGGGCGTGGACGAGCTCGACCGTCAGGACGTCATCCTCACCTCCCCGTGGATCAAGTGGACGCGCATCTGCCTGATCTTCGTGGGGATCTGCTATTGCGGGCTGGGGATCGTGTTCAGCCCCCTGGTCTTCGTCGATCCGGAGATGCCCCTGGCCTTCCAGCTGTTCTTCGTGGCGTTGCTGCTCGTGTTCGGCGTGGGCATCGGCGCCGTGAACTTCGCCGCCGCCTGGGGCCTCGCGAAGGGCGCGAAGTGGGCGTGGATCACCACGGTGATCCTCGGTGCCACCTACGCGCCGTCAGGGTGCCTGCCGTTCGGGGTGCTGATCCTGATCGCGATGCTC
>CAZLEO010000007.1:47577-66662 GCA_964558555.1 uncultured Rickettsiales bacterium
CAGCTCGAAGCGGTCGCGGCCCTGCCAGTGCTCGTCGAGCACGTTGCCGAACCGCAGGTCGGTCACGCCCGCGCTGCGGATCTTGCCCAGCCGCGCGAACGGGGCGCTGTAGCGGCTGACGCCGAGGAACGTCTCTACCCAGGGACCGCCCTGCTCCAGCGGCGCGCCGTGGTGGGGCGTGCCGAGGAACACGATCGCCCGCAGCCTGTCCCTCCACGCGAACCCCTCGACCTCCGCCACCCGACAGGCGCTCCGCGTCACCAGCCCGCCCATGCTGTGCCCGACGATGACGATCCCGTCCGGCGGCTCTTCCAGCCCGGACACGTACCGGTCGAGCAGGGACGCGAACTCCCGACCGTTCGCCGAGATGTGCCGGCCGCTGTTGTAGTGGAGGTACACGGGCTCGTACCCGAGGTCGCGGGCGAGCGCCTCGCCGTGGTCGTGCCCGGACTGACGCCACAGCAGGTCGTTCATGCACAGCCCGTGGACCAGGACGAGCAGGGTGCGGTTCTCCCCTCGCGCTCCCTCCGAGCCCGGCCCGGCCGCGACCGCCCTGGGGCGAATCTGCATGTCGATGGCCAGCGGATTGTTCGTCTCGTCGAGGTAGTCACCCAGCACGCCGTTGAGCGCCGCGAGCACGGCCTCGCGCTCCGGCCCCGGCGTGCCCTCGCCCAGCAACGGCGCCAGCTGCGCCAGCGCCCCGTCGATGCCCGCCCCCACCAGGCTCGTGGCGCCGCGGACGCCGCCGTAGACGATGCCCGTGATGAGGCGCACGGGACCCTCGAGCGGCCGCCCCAGGATCGCCGGTCCGCTCCCGATGGTGACGTGCATCTGCTGGACCAGCTCGGTGATCCCCTTGGTCGCCTCGATGGCGAGGCGGCTGGCACCGCGCAGGTCGGCGACGTGGTTGCGTGTCGTGCGGGTCATGGAGGGAGGGGAGATCGGGGGATCTAGACCAGGCCGTGGTCCATCATCGTGTTCGCCACCTTGACGAAGCCGGCGATGTTGGCGCCGTTGATCAGGTTGCCAGGAGTGCCGTACTCCTCGGCGGCATCCACACACTGCTTGTGGATGTTGATCATGATGTTGTGGAGCTTGGTGTCGGTCTCCTCGAAGGTCCAGTGCAGACGCTGGCTGTTCTGGCTCATCTCCAGCGCGGAGGTGGCGACGCCACCGGCGTTGGCGGCCTTGGCCGGGCCGTAGAGCACGCCGTTGTCCACGAAGATGTTGGCGGCCTCGGGGGTGGAGGGCATGTTGGCGCCCTCGCCGACGGCCATGCAGCCGTTGTTGACCAGGGCCTGGGCCGACTCGGCGTTGATCTCGTTCTGGGTGGCGGAAGGCATGGCGACGTCACAGGGGACGGTCCAGATGCCGCGCCAGTTGTCGGTGTACTGGGCGTTGGGCCGCTTGTCGCAGTACTCCTTGATCCGGCCGCGCTCGACCTCCTTGATCTGACGGATCAGGGCGAGGTCCAGTCCCTCCGGGTCCACGATGTAGCCGCCGGAGTCGGAGCAGGCGATGCAGGTACCGCCGAGCTGGTTGATCTTCTGGATGGTGTAGATGGCGACGTTACCGGAGCCGGAGACCACGCACTTCTTGCCCTCGAAGGAGTCGTTGCGGGTCTTGAGCATCTCGTCGACGAAGTAGGTGCAGCCGTAGCCGGTGGCCTCGGTGCGGACCAGGGAGCCGCCCCAGTTCAGGCCCTTGCCGGTGAGCACGCCCTCGAAGCGGTTCGTGAGCTTCTTGTACTGCCCGAACATGAAGCCGATCTCGCGGCCGCCCACGCCGATGTCGCCGGCGGGCACGTCGGTGTCGGCGCCGATGTGACGGAAGAGCTCGCTCATGAAGCTCTGGCAGAAACGCATGACCTCGTTGTCGCTCTTGCCCTTGGGGTCGAAGTCGGAGCCGCCCTTGCCGCCACCGATGGGGGTGCCGGTGAGGCTGTTCTTGAAGACCTGCTCGAAGCCCAGGAACTTGATGATGCTGAGGTTCACCGAGGGGTGGAAACGCAGGCCGCCCTTGTAGGGACCCAGGGCGCTGTTGAACTCGATGCGGAAGCCACGCTGGATGTGGACGTCGCCATCGTCGTCCATCCACGGCACGCGGAACTGGATCATGCGCTCGGGCTCGATGATCCGGTTGATGATCTTCGCCTGCCGGTACTCCGGATGACGCTCCAGCACCGGGACGATGGACTCGACCACCTCTTCCACAGCCTGGTGGAATTCGGGCTGGTCCGGATCACGCTGCTTCATGGGTCCCATGATCTCGTCGAGCATGTACCTGTCTCCTGTTCGGTGGTTGGGGGAACTTGTCTGAGATGGTGTGGCCACGTGGCCCTCCATCGGAAGTTTGGGCTGATTGGGCTATCACACGCGTGCGAGGCCGTCAACGGAAGGTTCAAACGATCGTTCGGGCGGGGCTAAAAAAAAGGGTGATCGGTTAAACTCGGCGGCTACGGTGGCCATAGTTCATCAACGGGAGAACGACGGGTGAGGACCAACGCGGATTCCAGCGTCAGCTTCGACGAAGACCAGGCATTCGGGCTCGGGGACTCCTTCGACCTGATGCGGCACCGGGTGGGCGAGATCCTGCTCGTGTCGAGCCTGTACGACTCGTACACGCTGGAAGAGGACGGACAGCTCGGCGACCGCATCCTCGCCGACTACGTGGACCTGCACCTGCGCTACACGCCGCGCGTGACGCGTGTCTCGTCCGCCCGCACGGCCCTGAACCTGCTGGGCAACCGGCGGTTCGACCTGGTCATCACCATGATGCGGCTGCCCGACATGGACGTGGTCGCGTTCTCCGAGGCGGTCAAGAGCCGCTTCGGCACCCCGGTGGTGATGCTGGCCTACGACAGCCCGGAGCTGCGGGGCATCCTCAAGAACTTCGACCCATCCGCAGTACGGCACGTGGTGGTCTGGTCCGGCGATTCGCGCATCCTCCTGGCCACGATCAAGCTCATCGAGGACCGCTGGAACGTGGACCACGACACCGAGCAGGGCATGGTGCGGGTGATCCTGCTGGTGGAGGACTCGGTGCGGCGGCTGTCGTCGTGCCTGCCGATGATCTACACGGAGCTGATGACCCAGACGCGCAAGGTCATGGCCGAGGGTCTGAACTACGTGGACAAGCTGCTGCGCATGCGCACGCGGCCCAAGATCCTGCTGGCGCGGGACTACGAGGACGCCCAGCGACTCTACGAAAAATATCGCCAGCACATGCTCGCGGTGATCTCGGACGTCCGCTTCCCGCGCGGTGGACAGATGGACGGCGCAGCCGGCCTGGAGCTGCAGCGCTGGATCCGTGACCAGGACCCGCGGCTGCCCGTGGTGATGCACTCGGCCGAGGCCGAGAACCGCGCGGCGTCGGAGGAGGGCGGCGCCTATTTCCTCGACAAGAACTCGCCCACCTGGCTGCAGGACCTGCACGAGTTCTTCGTCACTCACCTGGGCTTCGGCGACTTCATCTTCCGCCACGCGAACACCAAGCGCGAGATCGACCGGGCGAGGACGATGCGCCAGATGGAGCGCAAGATCCGCGCGATCCCCGACAAGTCGCTGGTCTATCACCTGTCCCAGCACCACCTGTCGACCTGGATGATGGCCCGCGGCGAGCACGCCGTGGCCAAGCGCATGCGCGGCCGGCTGCTGTCGGAGTTCCCCGATCTGGACCACGCGCGGCAGTACGTGTGCGACCAGATCAACGCCCTGCGGGTGGAGAAGCGCCGGGGCGTGGTCTCCGACTTCCCGGCCGAGGAGTACGATCCCACCACGCCGTTCGTACGCATCGGCGGGGGCTCCCTGGGCGGCAAGGGCCGCGGCATCGCCTTCCTCGCCGCGCTCATGCACCGGTTGCGCCTCGACGAGCGCTACCCCGACGTGCGCATCCACGTGCCACAGACCGTGGCCATCGGCACCGATGCGTTCACCGAGTTCCTCGAGGTCAACTCGCTGGAGAAGGCGGCCGTCCACAGCGACGACGACACGGCCATCGCCGCGGCGTTCCTCGGCGCGGACCTCGACCGCGACATCATGCGCAAGCTCCAGGCGTACCTGAAGGTGGTCAAGCATCCCCTGGCGGTGCGCTCGTCGAGCCTGCTGGAGGACTCGCTGTATCAGCCGTTCGCGGGCATGTACTGCACGTACATGCTGCCGAACAACCACCCCCGCCTCGGGGTACGGCTGCAGCAGCTGTGCGCGGCCATCAAGCTGGTGTACGCCTCCACGTTCTTCCAGGGGCCCAAGGCCTACATCCGCTCCAGCCCGTTCCGGGTGGAGGAGGAGCGGATGGGGGTCATCGTCCAGCGGCTGGCGGCCAACCGCCACGGGGACGTGTGTTATCCCAACTTCGCGGGCGTGGCCCAGTCGTACAACTTCTATCCGGTGGGCCGGCTCAAGGCGAACGAGGGGCTCGTGCAGTCGGCCCTGGGGCTGGGCAAGATGGTGGTGGAGGGGGGCAACGTGCTGCGCTTCTCACCGGCGCGGCCCAAGATCCTGCCCCAGTTCTCGTCCATCCGCGACATGCTGCGCAACAGCCAAAAAGAGTTCTACGCGCTGGATCTGGCCAACCCGGACGTGCGCTTCAAGGCGGGCCTGGAGGGGCCCCTGGTGAAGATGGGCCTGGACCGCGCCGAACGCGACGGCACCCTGGCTCCCGTGGGATCGGTCTTCGTCCGCGCCGACGGCGCCGTGCGCGATGGCATCTATCACGAGGGTCCGCGGCTGGTGACCTTCGCCCACGTGCTCAAGTCCGGGCAGTTCCCCCTCGCGAACATCCTGCAGGACCTGCTGTCCATCGGCCGCCGCGCCACCGGTAACGAGGTGGAGATCGAGTTCGCGGTCAACCTCAACCCGCCCGACGCCGCCCTGCACGAGTTCGCCGTGCTCCAGTGCCGGCCCATGGCCCGCACGGGCGGCAACACCGTGGTGGACCTCGAGCGGCCCACCCCCGACCGGGCCCTGTGCTGGACGGATCAGGCGCTGGGTAACGGCATCATCGACGACCTGTACGACGTGGTCTACGTACCGCCGTCCACCTGGGATCCCTCCCACACCGTGGAGATCGCGCGCGAGGTAGGGCGCATCAACGAGCGGCTGGAGGCGGAGGAGCGTCGGTACATCCTCATCGGCATGGGCCGGTGGGGTACGGCCGACCACTGGCTGGGCATCCCCGTGGGCTGGCACGAGATCGCCGGCGCCCGGGTCATGGTCGAGGTGGGCACCCGGGACTTCCAGGTGGAGCCCTCCCAGGGTTCCCACTTCTTCCACAACATCACCGCATTCCGCATCGGCTACCTCACCTTGCAGGAGGGGCGCGGCGACAACCAGATCGACTGGAGCCTGCTCGATCGCGCGCCGGCCGTCAGCCAGACCGCCCACGTGCGACACGTGAGGTTCTCCCGGCCGCTGACGGTCGCCCTGGACGGCCGCAAGGCGTGCGGCGCCATCCTCAAGCCGGGGGAATCGCTGATCGTGGAGAGTGACTCGCTCGACGACTGAACGGGCGCCCTAGCGCCCCTCGTAGCCGAGCCGTTGGTACGGGTTGGTGATGGTCACCACCGCGTTCTTGAGGTGCGCGGCCACCCGCTTGGTGTACCGCAGCATCAGCACCAGCGAGAGCACGCGGCGTTCCACCATCGGCTCCTCGCCGTGATCGTGACCCACCAGCGCCTCGAGCGTGTCGTCGCAGTAGTTGCCCACGCCCTGGTACAGCAGCTCGCAGCGGCGCGCGGCCTCCTTGTCGGCCGTCTCCACAGTCGTGTAGCACAGGTCGAACATCTCCAGGACCTTGCCCCGCGCGTCCGCCATGCCCTCCTCGTGCTCCCCCCAGTCCACCTCGGCCGGCACCATCTCCGCGAGCTCGGCGATGTTCTTGGAGTAGTCCCCCACCCGCTCGATCTCGTTGACGATGTCGTGCAGCTGCAGAGCGGACAGCAGGTCACGGTCCCGCGTCAGGGCCAGATGCCGGTAGATGCGCTTGCGCACGTCGTCCTGGAAGTGGTTCACGGCGCGGTCCATGCCCTTGACCCGAGAGCGGATGTTGTCGTCCTCGGCCTCGTGCAGGGCTCGCTGCACCACCAGGTACATCTCCCGCACCGAGTGGATCATCTCCAGGGCGTCGGACCGGCACTGTTCGATGTCGGTCTTGCCACCGACGAGGGACTTGAAGAAACCGCTCATGAACCACGAGCTCCGGCGGGACCGGCGTTCAGCGACAGTCCCACCAGCAAGTGTACTCCTCGCCGAAGTTCAGGGAAGGGACCCTGCACAGACAGGGCGTGTTCTCCTCGTCGGTCATCTGGATCCAGGCGGCCGTCCGCACCGGAACCTCCACCCAGATGCCGTGATGGAACTCGGCCTGATCCGGAGCGTCCCAGGCCACCTGGACCGACGCGTGTGTCTTGCCGTCCACGACCACGTCCGCCCCGACCGCCCGGGGCGGCAGCGCCACGCGGCAGCGCGCCGTGGGCAGCGGGGTGAGGTCATCGAGGAGGACCTGCCACACGAAGGTCTCGCCGGGTCGCAGATCCAGCTCGCGGCACAGGGGTTGGGTCCATGGGGTGCCCAGACAGACCTCCCGGCGCCCGGACGGGACGGCGAGGGGCCAGACGACGAGGCCCCCGTCTCCCATGGGGCGACGCTCGCCGTGCTCCTCGACCAGCCAGACGTCCACGGCGATCTCTGGGCTGCGCACGTGCAGGTAGGCCTCGGTCGACGGCTGTCCCACCACCAGCAGCGTCCCCATCGCCCCCAGCAGCCAGCTCAAGGCGGGCTCAGTTCGTGAAGTGCAGGCTGCGGTACTCGCCGAGCAGATCGGCGATCTCGCGCAGGTCGGCGTCGCCGGTCTCGATGTAGGCGGTCTCGGCGTCCTGGACGACGTCGCCGATGTAGGGGCCGCGGTCCATGGGGTCCATGTCCCACACGGACACCAGGGCCTGGGCGTAGTCCACGACGACGTTCGACTTGCGCAGCTGCGGGCCGGCGGCGTCGATCATCTCGGCGGTGGACATGGACAGGGTGTCCACGCGGGCTTCGCGGGTGACGGGGTCGGTCCAGGTCACGGTGAACTCGAAGACCTCGGTCCCGTCGTGGGCCTCGGGGGTGCAGTCCGCGAGGACCTGGTGGAACAACATCGCGTCCCCCGGCGACAGGTGCTGGGGCTCCACCTCGTCGGGGTCCTCGGAGTACTCCTCGCCGTGGAACTCCTCCATCACGAACCCGGCCGGCAGGATCATCTCCACCTGCACGGCGCGCGCGGCGACCTCCATCACGGACAGGAACCGCTCGTCGTCGCCGAACATGGCGGCCGCCTCGTCCCCGTGGTCGAGGTAGACGTAGGCGCCCTTGCCCGCGTCGGTGACCGCGTCCATGAGGTCGTCGGAGTAGTCGTAGGCGTAATCGTCGATACCGATGCCGACGAGGTAGATGCCCTCGGCGTCGGCGTCGTCCGAGTGAGCGGCGATGAGCTGCTCGTCGGTGACGCCGACGTTGGCGCCGCCGTCGCTGATCAGGATCACCCGGTTGAGGTGTTCCTCGTCGTAGGCCGCCTCCGCGACCTGGTAGGCGCGGACCAGCCCGCCGTGGAGGTCCGTGGAGCCGCCGGGCTGCAGATCGTGGATCGCCGCGAGCACGTCCGGGTCGTCGGGGCCGTCCACGACCTCCTGCTCGAGGTGGGCCACCACGGCGGTGTCCCAGCCGAGGATGGACACGACGTCGCCGGCCTCGAGGTTGTGCGCCATCTGGACCATCGCCTGCTTGCCCACGTCGAGGGCGTGGCCGGACATGGAGCCGGAGCTGTCCACGGAGAACGTCAGCGACCGGGGGCGACGCGCCACGGCCGAACCGGACGGGGCCGCCACGCCGATCAGCAGCGTGTAGGTGCCGTCGCCGTTGTCGGCCACCTGCGGGTCGATGCGCAGGCTCCCGGGGGCGGCGGGGGGGTAGTAGAAGTCGTAGTAGTTGAGGAACTCGTAGGGCCGCATGCCACCGCGGATGGCCGTGCCCTGCTCGATGAGCTGGCGGGCCAGGGCCGGCGCGGCCATGGAGTTCGAGTCGTCCGCGGACAGGTACAGGGTGGTCGGATCCACGGGGATGTCGTCGCAGATCGGATCCTCTTCCCAGTCCTCTGGTGGCGTGTCGTCGTCGTCGCCATACTCGCCGCCCACGTCGTCGTCATCGCCGGCCACGTCGTCGTCGCCGTACCAGGCGTCGTCGTCGCCGGACAGGGCGTTCTCGGCGAAGTCCGCGCAGCCGAAGGGGCCCAACAGGGCGAACGCGGCGACCAGGAAACCGATCATCCAGGGTGCACGCAAGATCATCTCGAAACCTCCAGGCGCCGCCCGTGCCAGGCGCCGCACACGAGGAGGTGGAGCACGCGCGACACCACCCGGCCGGGCAACTTCGTGCCTGGGGAGGCGGGGCTACGCCCCGCGGTTGAAGGTGGACGGTTTCCTTCCTTTTCTGACCTTCAACCTTCAACATTCAACCTTCAACCCCTCCCCGCCCCTGCTAGGATGGGCCCATGCGACCCATCCACGATTCGATACCGCTGTGGGCGGCGTGCCTGCTGCTGGCCGCCGGGCTGGCGCTGTCCGCCTGCGACCAGAACTGGGGCGAGGGCGAGGGCAACAACCCTCCCGGACCCCAGTTCGACGACGACGACGACGACGACTCCACACCCATTGGCGACGTCTGCGACGACTACGCCGGCCAGATCATCTGCCAGGGCGACCAGGCCGTCACGTGCGACGTGAACGGCGATCCCGCCGGCACCGAGGACTGCGACACGGCCGCGGGCATGTACTGCTTCCCGGGCATGGGCTGCATCGACTGCTACCCGGGCCAGACCTGGTGCGAGGGCGCCGACGTGGTGGAGTGCAACCCCGACGGGATGGGCTACACCGTCATCCAGACGTGCGACGAGCTCGCCGGGCTGTCGTGTGACGGGGGCACCTGTGTGTCCCTGTGCGACCAGGCCGAGCAGCAGCGCTCGTCCATCGGCTGCACCTTCTACGGCGTGGACATGGAGCAGGACGCGGGCCACGTGAGCCTGCCGTATGCCATCGTGGTGTCCAACGTCCACGAGACCGTGTCCGCCCGGGTGAAGGTGGAGTCCAAGAGCGCCGGTGTCTGGACCGAGGTGAGCTTTGCCGAGATCGCGCCCCAGTCCCTGGAGACCTTCCAGCTCAACAACAACCAGATCTCCGGCACCGGCCTGGTGCAGGGCAACGCCTACAAGGTCACGTCCCACATCCCGGTGATCGCGTACCAGTTCAATCCCCTCGACGGCGTCAGCTCGTACTCGTCCGACGCGTCGCTGCTGCTGCCGGTGTCCGCGTACGACGTGGCCTACTACCTGCCCGCCTGGGGCAGCCAGTACGGCAACAGCGACCTGGTGGTGGTGGCCGAGAAGAACGGCACGCAGGTGACGGTGACGCCCTCGAACGCCACGGCGGCCGGCTCCGGTGTGAACGCGGGGCAGGCCGGCGTCCCCATGGCGCCGATCACGATGGACGAGGGCGACGTGCTGCAGATCGTCGGTTCGGGCACCTCGGTGACGGTGGAGGGCAGCCTGATCGAGTCCACCGAGCGCGTGGCCGTGTTCGGCGGCCACAGCTGCGCCAACATCCCGCCGGACAACACCTGGTGCGACCACGTGGAGGAGCAGGCGTTCGGGCTGCAGACCTGGGGGATCGAGTACCTCGCGGCCCGCCTGCCCGCGCGCGCCAACCCGCCCGAGATCTCCGTGTGGCACTTCATGGCCGGCGACGAGACCACCACCCTGACCTTCGACGCCCACCCCGAGGTCGGCGGCCTGCCCGGGACCACGACGCTGAACCCGGGCCAGGTCTGGGAGGCCCAGGTCACCGGCACCACCGCCAACCCCGGCGACTTCCTCGTCACCGGGACCGAGGCGTTCCTCGTCACCCAGTTCATGATCGGTGAGCTGTGGGGCGGCGACATCGGCGACCCGTGCATGGTCCAGTCCGTGCCCGTCGAGCAGTACCTGGACAACTACGTCGTGCTCGTGCCCCCCACCTGGGTCATCGACAAGATGACCCTGACGCGTACCCCCGGCGACGCGATCTTCGTCAACGGGGTCGACGTGGACGCGTGGCCCCAGTGGTCCGAGCGGGTCATGGTGGGCAGTAGCTGGGAGGTCGTGCGGATCGAGATCCCGTCCGACGGCGCCTACGTGCTCGAGGGCAGCGGTCCATTCGGCGTGCAGGTGGTGGGGTACGACGACTACGACTCGTACTGCTATCCAGGGGGCCTCGACCAGCAGATCATCAATGACTTGTAGTCGACGGTCGACGGCCGACGGTCGACGGTTTGGGTCGACGGTTGGAGGGTCGACGGTTTGATGAAGAAGTTCTTGTGGGTTCTGCTGGGCTTTCTGCTTTCCTCGTGCACTCCCGAACAACCGGTGACGGATGACGACACCGGACCGGCGGACGACGACGACACGACCTACGGCGACGATGACGACGTGGTGCCGGGGGACGTGTGCGACGACCATCCGGGGGAGATCATCTGCCAGGGGAACGAGGCGATCACGTGTGACGTGGCCGGGGATGTGGCGTCCACCGAGGAATGCGACACGGCCGCGGGGGAGTACTGCTTCCCGGACATGGGGTGCATCAGCTGCTACCCGGGCCAGCTGTGGTGCGACGGGCTCGATGTGGTGGAGTGCAGCGCCGACGGGTCGACGTCGGTGGTGGTCGAGACGTGTGACGAGCAGGCGGGGTACGTGTGCGAGGCGGGGGCGTGCGTGTCGCTGTGCGAGCAGGCCGAACAGGCGCGCAGCTCCATCGGCTGTCGGTTCTACGGCATCGACATGGAGCAGTACTACCTGTACGTGGAGCTGCCCTACGCGATCGTGGTGAGCAACGTGCACGAGACGCTGGCCGCGCAGGTGGACGTGGAGACCAAGAACGGCGGGGTGTGGAGCCCCTACACGTCGGTGACCGTGGCGCCGCAGGACCTGGCCGAGATCAACCTGCCCAACAGCCAGATCACCGGCACCGGCCTGGCCGCGGGCAACGCCTACCGCGTCACGTCGAACATCCCGGTCATCGCCTACCAGTTCAACCCCCTCGACGGCGTGAACTCGCACACGTCCGACGCGTCGCTGCTGCTGCCCGCCTCGGCCTTCGACGTGGCCTACATCGTACCGACGTGGGGAGGGAGCTCCAACGGCGACTCCCAGGTGGTGGTCGTGGCCGAGCAGGACGGCACGCAGGTCGTCGTCACCCCGTCCGTGGCCACGGCCGGCGGCGGGGTGGTGCCCGCGGGTCAGGCCGGCGTCGCGATGGCCCCCATCCCCCTCGACGAGGGCGACGTCCTGCAGATCTCCGCATCGGCCACCACCACCTCGATGGAGGGCACCCGCGTCGAGGCGAACAACCGCGTCGCCGTCTTCGCCGGTCACAGCTGCGCCAACATCCCCTCGTCCAACACCGCCTGCGACCACGTCGAGGAGCAGATCTTCGGCCTGCAGACCTGGGGCACCACCTACGTGGGCACTCGCCTGCCCGCCCGCGCCAATCCCCCCGAGATGTCCGTGTGGCACTTCACCGCCGGCGACGACCCCACCACCCTGACCTTCGTCGCCGATCCGGCCGTCTCCGGCCTGCCCCCGGGCAACTCCGTCACCCTGGCCGCGGGCGAGTCCATCGAGCTGCAGATCACCGGCGACGCCACCTTCACCGGCGACTTCCTCGTCACCGGCACCGAGGCCTTCGTGGCCACCCAGTACATGATCGGCGAGTCCCAGGGCGGCGGCATCGGCGACCCGTGCATGATCCAGGCGGTCCCGGTGGAGCAGTACCTCGCCAACTACGTCGTGCTCGTCCCCCACACCTGGATCATCGACAAGATGACGCTGACCCGCGAGCCGGGCACCACCATCACCGCCAACGGCGTGAACGTGGACGCGTGGCCCGGCTGGTCCGAGATCGCCCCCATCACCGCCGGCTGGGAGGTCGTCCGCATCGAGGTCACCGACGGCCCCTACACCCTCGTGGGCAATGGACCGTTCGGGGTGCAGGTCGTCGGGTACGACGACTATGATTCATACTGCTATCCGGGGGGGCTGGACCAGCAGATCATCAATGACCTGTAGAGCCACCCGCATCCTGCCCCTGCTCTTCGTTGTTGGCTGCTGCGGCTCCGGCGGAAGCGGCGGAGGCGGCGGGACCACCGACGAGCAGTGGGTCCCCGTCGACGAGAACGTCAAGCCGGAGGAGACCACACCCCCGGGGGATCTCGCCTGCTTCGGCCACCGCATCGACACCGAGGTCCCCGAACACATCACGTTGCGTGCCGTGGCCGACCTGAACCGCGACGGCAAGCTCGACGCGGTGGTGGACTCGAGCCGTCTCCAGGACGGCGAGTTCACCTCGGTCGTGTCGGTGTTCCACGGCGACGGCGCGGGGCGGTTCACCGTCGCCGAGACCCTGCCCGTGGGGCCCATGTCCTACAGCGCGGTCGTGGCCGACGTGAACGGCGACGGGTTCACGGACATCCTGGCCAACGATCCCGACGGCGGCGCCGTCGCGGTGTTCCACGGTGCCGAGGACGGCTTGCACGCGAAGCGGACCGACGTGTCCATGTGGGGCAAGCCCGGCAGCGTGGACGTGGCCGACCTCGACGCAGACGGGGACGTGGACCTGATCATCTACCGCTACCGCGGCCTGGAGATCTGGACCAACGATGGACAGGGCCGCTTCGGCCACCACACCACCCTGGACACCGACCGCGCCCCCGAGACGCCCGGTATCGCCGACCTGGACGGCGACGGTCACGTGGACCTCGTGGTCGTCGCCAATGACGAGTGCACCTTCCACGTGTTCCAGGGTCGCGGCAACGCCCGCTTCGACCAGGTGCAGACCGGCGAGTCCGTCTGCCCCCCCGCAGACGTCCAGATGGGCGACTTCAACTCCGACGGCCGTCCCGACGCCGCCTGGATCGGCCACTCCCAGGGCGCCCAGATCGCCCTCGCCAGCGGAGAGGGCGCCTCGGTCACCCTCGTCCACCTCGCCACCCCCGCAGCCGACCGCCTCGCCATCGGCGACGTGGACGGGGACGGCCGTGACGACCTCGTCGTCTTCGACGAACTCCCCCGCGAGTCCTACGTCACCGGCCGCGGCTCCCGCACGCAGGCCCACCTCCTCGAGGGCGACGGCGATGCCGGCTTCACCGAGATCGACCATCGCGAGTGGAAGGGCCAGTACAGCGACCCCATCCTCGCCGACGTGACCGGCGACGGCCGCCTCGATCTGGTCGCGAGCAACTGGCAGGGGCGCGATCCGGGATATCTGGTGGCGTGGCCGGGGGTGGACTGTCCCTGAGGCCGGCCTCCTGCTCCTGTATTCGAACGAACGGACCGGTTGGGACTTGCCCATGAGGACTGTTAGACTTAGCTATGTGTATAGGGAGCAGCTAACCAGCTCGGGGCAGCCATCATGATCACCCTGTACCGCTCGTTGGAAGACCACGAGGCCGCGCACGCGCCCACCCACAAGTCCATCGCCCTGAAATACGAACGCTGGCGGGACCGCCGCGGACGCGAGCGGGAGCGGCCCGGGCACATCCAGGAGCTCTTCGAGGACATCGGTGACGCCATCGACGACGATCCTCGCCTGGCCGCCGTCGTGCGCTACCAGATCTCCACCCGCAGCGGCCGGGTCCTCGCCTCCACTGTCCCCGACATCCGCAAGCGCGAGCTCCTCGCCGAGCTCACGGCCTGTGCCCACCAGCTTGCCCGGACCTCAGACGCGAACTCCCCCGCCATCGTGCAGGAGGGTGAGACCCAGCTCATGGTCCTGGAACTGCCGCAGCGTCGTTTGCTGATGTGCTTGCTCGATGCGTCCCGTGACACGTCGGCGGTACCCGACGCCATCGAGGGACAGCTCCCCGATCATCCCCTCTCGCTGTCGTCCAGTAGCCTGGCAGACGTGGTCAGCAGTCCGACCACGTGGGCCAGCGAGTCGGCATCCATCCACCGGCGATAGCCGTCCCGGAGAGCGGCCTCGGTATCGGGATCCCGTGACGCGAGCCACGTGTCCAGCGCGGAGCAGACGTCGAGGTAGTCGGACCTGGACGCATCGAACGCGAGGGGATCGGCCGGCCTCGCGAGACGCTCGGCGACGAGGACGTCGCCGTCGGGCCAGGACCAGACGACGCGGGCCCAGGGACGCCAGAGGCCGTCACCGGCGGGGCTGGCGATGAGGGCGGCGACGGCGATCCGGCCGTCGTGCTCCACGGGGATCGGGGGAAGGGCGATGGACTCCAGCGTGACGAGATCGGCCGCGTCTCCGCGGTGGAGATCCACGATCAGGCGCGCGACGCCGGTGGGACGCTGGGAGGCGTTCTCGGCGGCGGCCTCGGCGGCGGCGATGGCGAGCTTGTCGAGGTCCACAGTCATGACGCGACTCCTCCGGCGAACACGGCGGTCCGATCGAAAGCGTCCCACGCGGCGAGGAAATCGGCGAGGGCCACGGGGTGCATGGCGCCGTCGGGTCTCCCGGGATCGTTGACGATGACGGTCCACTCGCCGTCCTGGCAGTCGATCCCGGAGACCCAGACGGCGTGGCCCTCCGGGGGAATCTGGGGCACTACGTTGCCGGCCGCGTCCCGCTGGGTCTTCCAGAGCTGGTTGGCGTTCACGGCGACGAGGACACGCTGCCCGGACGCCAGTCCACGGGCCAAGTCCTCGACGGACGCGCTGCGCGGTCCATCGGTGGCCACACCGTAATGCTGCAGCAACCGACCGAGGTCGGCACGGCGGGTTCCTTCCCCCGAGACGTAGATCCCCAGTTCCTGCGCGACCGCCGCAGCCTCTTCCTCGGACGGGGCGCCGCCCGCGAGGGAGCTCAGTATGGAGAGCTGCGCGGCGATGGCGCAGGTGTCCTCGCCGGCCTGATGACGGTGGTGGGCGGCCATTCCCACAGGATCTCCAACGCCGTCAAAGCGGGCCGGATCCCAGTCGTGGACGTGGTCGCGGACCGCATCGCCACCCTCGCGGGGGTGCAACACGCGTCCCGGTCGGCTCGCATCGAGGAAAGAGCCTTCCGCCGACCCGCCTCGCGCGGCCTGGGCGTAGCGGTCGGCGTGCTCCTCGATGTCCGCTGCGAGCGACTTGAGTTCACCGGCCGCTCTCTCGGCGGCACCCGCAACCGCATTCAGGCCGTCGCCGACGATCTGACCCCGGCGGTCGGACCAGATTTGCCGGTCGCCCAGCCGCGAACTCGACGTCCGCGCGGCCCTCGCGAGGTCGCGGACGGCTTCGGCTGCGCGGAGGACCTCCCTGGAGAGCTCCGCCATCCGAGCCGGCGTCCCGGCGACCTCGCCCTGGGGCACCGGGACTACCGACCGCCCTGGGCGGCCCGGTAGCGCTGGGCGGTGCCCGAGATCTCCGCCTGGAGCCGCTGCACCTCGTCGAGGCTTCGCTGGATCTGGCTGCGCAGGGCCTGGTAGCGCTCGAACGCCGCGCGGCCCTTGGCGTCGGACCAGCCGCCGTCCTGCAGCATGCGCTCGAACGTGGCGGCGGCCTTGCCCAGCTGCAGTGTGGCGTGGCCTGCGGCCTCCTGCATGGACTTGGCCAGCGCGACCATGGCGTCGGGGTTGCCGCGGATTCCCTGTTCACTCATGGGGATCTCCTGGGTTGGATGGGGGTTGCGGAGCTCAGCCAGGCCTCCACGTCCTTGCCCGGGAACGTGCGGAACCGCACCCAGCCGGGGGACTCCACCGGGAAATGGGCCACGGCGTACCCCTTCGACAGCTCGATGAACGCGTCGTAGGCGTTCACGACGCGGGTGGCGTCGGGCAGGGTCAGCCCGATCCGCGCGCCGAAGGTCCCCATTTCCTCGGGGTTGAGGAGGTCGCTGACCGCCGGCCAGGAGGCCGTGGCCGCGAGGACGAACACGCTCGACGGGGCTCCCGTGCGCAGGATCGTCGAGAACAGCTCGCGCTCCGGCGGCGCCGGATAGGCTGTGGAGGTCAAGCAGGTGAGGTTGTTGAAGCCGAAGGGCACGAACAACAGGGGTGGGGCGTCGCCGACCGCGGCGGCCGCGCGCTCGGCGACGGTGGTGGCGCACTGCTGGATCATCGCGGCGACTGCCGGCTCGCCCAGGGCGACCTCGATCCGGGCACCCGCCCATTGACGCAGTCCGTCCAGCGCAGCTCGGGCTGTGGGCGGGAAGGCGTAGGCGCTACCGAGCAGGACCCGGCCGCCGTCCGGACCGTGTCTCTGGAGGAACTGGACGCACAGCCCGAACACCAACCTCGCCAGCTCGTCCTGGCGGGCACCGCACACCAGCAGGTGGGCGGCCTGGTTGTAGCCTTCCAGGTCGAATCCAACGAGCGAGCCCGTGGCGTCCAGTGCCTGTCCGAACACCAGATCCGACCGACGCGACGCCGCCATCACTGCGCCCCAGCTCGGGCGGCGACGCCCCTCGAACACGTAGGGACGACGGTCTCCATGGGCCTCGCTGAGTTCGTCCACCTTGCTCGCCATCAACTGCTCGAAGTCCTCGTTGTTGTCCTGGAACAGCGCCCGGAACGGGACGGGACTGCCCGCCCCGAGGGCGGGATCCTCAAGCAGCCCCTCGCCTGCGACCTCGAGCTGTTCGACCTCTTCGGCGTTCTTCGCCAGCAGGCCGTGAGCCTGCCGGAGGTCGGCGAGCTGCATGGCCACGCGGATCGTCGCGTTGGCCTTGGTCTTCTCCGACAGCCAGGTCCCCCCCTCCCAGGTGTACGACTGCGTGGACAGCAGCATGTGCACCCCGGCGCTGCGGCCCTTGGTCGCGACGCGCTCCAGCTCACGGACCGCCTCGCGCGGCAGGGGGTCCCCCTGCCCCCGCTCCTCGAACAGGGTCTGGAACTCGTCTACGATCAACAGGATCCGCGGTAATTTCTCACCGCCCAACCGTCGGTAGGCTGCGAAGTCCCGAACCCTTACGTCGTCGAAGAGGTCGTTGCGCCGGTCCATCTCCTCGACCAGCCAGGCGAGCACGTTGACGGTGAACTCCGCCTCGCCCTCGACGGCCAGGACCTTTGCGTGCGGAAGCCTGCGGTAGGCGCCGAACTCCACCCCCTGCTTGAGGTCGATGAGGACCATGGACAGCTCGTCCGGCGAGTAGAGGTGGGCCGCCGCGACGATGACGTCGTGCAACAGCACCGACTTGCCTGAGCCCGTCTTGCCGCCGAGCAGTGCGTGCACGCTGCTGTCGCCGAACTGCAGGGAAACGGTCCGGTCCTCGGACGACGCCCCGGCGGCGGCATCGCGCCGCCAGGCGAAGGGGATGCTCAGGCCGTGATCGGAATCACCCGGCGTGCGGGGATTCAGGGTCAGCACCTCGGCCAGGGTCACCGGCTCGGCTCCGGACGACGCCGTGCCGAACAGGTCCCGGACCTCCCGGCCCGTGCCGGCCAGGACGGGTACGAGGTCACCGATCCGGGAGACGGGCCACAACCGATGCAACCGGGCGAGGGGGGCCGGCGCACCTTCCCTCTGCCAGATGTCCGCACGGGCGGACGGCGTAGCGAAGAGGCCGCGCGAGGCGTCCAGACATCGCGGGAACGTCGGCTCCTCGCATCGAATCGGCTGGAGGCACAGGCGGTCCGACAGACCGTGGTGGCTGACCAGGTCCTCGGCCGCGGCGACCGGCGGGTAACGTTCGCCGGAGAACAGGCGGACGGCGTACGAGACGACCGGTGAATCGGCGAGCTCCTGGGCGGCCTGCCGCAAGGAGCCCGCGGCGCCGGCCGCGGCCCGGTCCGGAGAGCACTCCACGGTCCGGCTCTCGGAGAACACCCCGCCCGGGATCTCCACCATCACCCCCCCGCCCCACTTGGCGTAGTGGGCGGCCAGGGCGGCGGCCGCGTCCAGCTCCACGGCGGAAACGTCGTCCGCGGTCGTGAAGGTGTACTCCACCATCAGCGGTGCGGACCGAGCCGAGGTCCTCAACCGGCTCCACAGCTCCAGCGCCTCGCCCGCCCTCCACCGTTCGAGGGGCGCGAGGGCGTAGCTGAATGCAAAGCCCGTCATGGACGGCTCGTGGCAGCTGGGCGCGACCAGTTCGGTGCGCCGCACCTCGACCATCGACTGCACCCACGAGAGATCCGTGGGATCGGCTTCGCCGTGTACGGGGACGTGCGGGATCGTGGGCAGATCCTCACCGAAGAGCCGCGCGAGGCCCTCGGCGATCCGTGCAGCAGCAGCAGCAGCCACAGCGCCACCGGGCGCGGCAGCTCTGCACAGCACGAACAGGCGCAGCTTGCGCTCGATGTTCGCCGGGTCCAGCAGGAATCTCAGGCTGAAGGCGCCACGATCACGGGGGTCCAGCTGCTGCGCGGCCGCCCGGAGCAACTGCGCCGCCAGTGCCTCGTCCTGCGGAAGCTGCGTGACCTCCAGCGCGACCTGCGCGACGTCCCCCTCGAACACCTCATAGGGTCGGCCGAACGCACCTGATGGAGCTACCCATTGTGCAATCCGGCCCTTCTGGACCTGGACATGCTCGTAGGTCAATTGAATCCCGTCAGTTTCGAGTTGAAAGGCGCGCAAGGAGGCTGGTGGGGAGCATCAGATTTCATCGATCGCTTGTGCAGAAGCCGCCGTGGTGGCCTCGGTACCGAGGAGTCCGCGCGCGCCCTCGACGCGCTGTTCGACCGTCCCACCGCCCCGTTGGATGTCATCCACCACCCGCTCGAAGACCTTCTCCATGGCCGAACGGAAGAGGCGCAGGTCGTCCACCTTGAAGGACCGGATCGCCCGCTCTAGCTGACGCCCCTCCTGCCTCCGGTGTTGCTGCATCATCCACTTCCTGTGCGCCTGGACCTTTCCCTCCTGGTTCATCCGGAGGATGTAATACGCGGTCGCTCCAGCAACCACGAGGCCGAGGAGACCGAACAGGATCAGGAAGATCCCCAGCAAGACCAGCGCAGTGAAGAAGTCACCTGATCCCAGGGCCCCCACCAAGGTCACGAGGAATCCGATGGCGCAACTCGCGGCCGATCCGCCTGCGATGTACAGCGCGGGCTTGAACGAGATCCCGTCCGGCGGCGGTGGTTTCTTGG
>CAZLEO010000008.1:0-64569 GCA_964558555.1 uncultured Rickettsiales bacterium
CGACGGGGGAAGGATGGCTGATCTTGGCTCGGGAGGGATGGATGGGGGGGTGGGGTTGGGGTGGGGCGGGGCCTGGGGGGCGTTGAGTGGCTCGGGATGCGCGAGCGCTCACAACTCGCGGGGTTGGCCTCAACCGGCCGAGATGTGAGCGGTATCCGTTCATAACTCCAGGGGTTCTCGAGAACCCTCCCAGATATGAGCGACATCCGCTCATAACGTCCGGGGTTGATGCCAACCCCGGGAGATATGAGCGCTGAGCGGCATCTCGGTCACGACTTGGGATGTGGGCCCGAGGCACGACGCTGATGAGCAAGGTGCCGCTGGGTGAGGTGGAGACCTATCGGTAGGGCTTCGACCGCCCGTCGCCTGGTGAGCGTGCCCCGGTGCTCGACCGCGTCAAGGGCGAGTCGCTCCGCGACTCGTCGGCTTCGCCGATGTCGCCTTCGGCTCCACCCCTGACCCGGTCTGCGCTCCGGGGCCTGTGGGTGGGTGGCGACGGGGGAAGGATGGCTGATCTTGGCTCGGGAGGGATGGATGGGGGGGTGGGGCCTGGGGGGCGTCATGAGGCTCAGGATGCGCGACCGCTCACAACTCGCGGGGTTGGCCTCAACCGGCCGAGCTGTGAGCGGTATTCGCTCACAACTCCAGGGGTTCTCGAGAACGCTCCCAGATATGAGCGATATTCGCTCATAACGCCCGGGGTTGATGCCAACCCCGAGAGATATGAGCGTTGAGCGGCATCTCGGTCGCAACTTGGGATTTGGGCCCTCAGACCCTCCGCCGACGGGGTCTCCAGTCGACCAACCAGGCCTTCGCCCTCCAAGCCACGAATCACCCCCCAAGGCCACCCCCCATCCATCCACCCAGAGCTTGATCTCGCCATCCCTCCCCCCGTCGCCTGCAATCCACAAGCCTTGGCGCGCAGGCCGGGTCAAGGGTCGCCGCGGAGCGGCGACGGGCGGAGCCCGCTCGCCCTTGACGCGGTCGAGCACCATGGCACCCTGTCACGGCGACGGGCGGCCGCCGCTCGAGCCTTCGCCCCACATGGAATGCTATCGTCCAGGTACCCGGGGAGGAGGTGGTCGGATGTGTGAGGGGATGCGGTGGGTGGCTGCCTTCGCCCTGGCTCTGGGGGTGGCGGGGTGCTCCGATTCAGATGCTCGCGGTCCGATCGTGACTGACGACGATGACTCTGGCGACGACGTCGATGATGACGACGACGAGACAGGTGACGACGATCTGGCCGACGACGACTCTGGCGACGACGATTCGGGTGACGACGATTCGGGCGACGACGACGCTGTTGAATGTGCGCCGTGTGTCGGGGATTTCACGGTCCTCGACGAGATGGACCTGGCGACGCTGGCCCGTTGTTCGAGCGTGACGGGAACCCTGGACATCATCGATCAGCAGTGGCTGACCGAGGTGGATCTGCCGTGCCTCGAGTCGGTGGATGGGGATGTGAACATCACGGACAACTGGGATCTCGGCAGCCTGAGCTTGCCGAGCCTCACGTGCGTGGGCGGCGGCATGGGCATCGCTGACAGCTACTTCTTGACGAGCATCGACCTCGGTAGCCTCACGACGGTGGAGTACTCACTGAGCCTGGCCAACGTGATCGATCTCCAGAGCCTGGATCTCCATGGACTGGAGGCCGTGGGTTGGGACCTGTCCATTCACGGAGCCGACGAGCTCACGGTAGTCAGCCTCCCCGCGCTCGAATCCGTGGGCTGGGGGCTCTACGTGGGTAGCAACGACTCTATCCACACCATCGACGGAATGAGCGGTCTGACCACGGTGTGGATACTCTCCCTCACCCATAATCCGGCGCTGACCGATCTCGAAGCTCTTGCGGGCCTCGAGTCCCTGCCCGGATACATGACCATCCACGCGAACGACACCCTGATAGACCTTCGAGGTCTCGAGGGCATCGAGACCATTGGCGGACTGCTGTCCATCTCCGAAAACGATCTACTTCGCGACCTCAGTCAGCTTTCGAGCCTGACGTCCGTGGATGACCTGTACATCTACGACAATCCCTGCCTGAGTCAGTCCGATGCAGAGTCCTTTGCGAACGGACTCCAGGTCGCCGGCGAGATCGAGATCTACGACAACGGCGCAGCCCACCCCTGTCCATGACAGGGAGCGTCTCTGCTCAGATCATCATCGGCAGGAACGACACGATCGCCACGGCGATGGCGCCCAGCAGGATCAGGTTCGCCGGGACGATGTGTCGGGAGACCAGACCCGAGCGTGGCGAGGACTTGCCCGACTTGACGCGGGAGAGGTCGACCGCGGCGAGCAGCAGCGACAGCGGGGTCGCCAGGAGCGCGAGGGGGCCGGTGAAGGCGCCGAAGAGGCCGATGGCGGCCGCGGCAGCGGCGAGGGGAGAGGCCTTCTGGTCCCGGTCGTCGGCGCCGAGGTAGCGCATCAGCGCCAGGATGTAGATGAAGATCCAGACGAGCGCGGCCAGGGACAGGACGACCGAGCCGATGACGGCGCCGGTGATCTCGAGGGGCCCCAGGGCTTGCTGTTCCATGTCTATCCTCGGGGCGGCGCCCGCCTACCAGATCTTCCACCAGGGTTTCTTCTCGCCGGCCTCCCCGTCGGCCTCCTTCGGCATCGCCGAGAGTCGCCGCGGCGCCTTGCCGGTGACCTGGCAGTTCCGGCCGGGGACGATGCAGCGGTCGAAACCCTCGGCGTCGAGGACGTCGAGCAGGGCGTCGGTGCCCTGTTCGAGCTTCAGGGCGCATTCCGGGGTGGTGATGGGCACCATCCACAGTAGATGGATCGGGTCCCCCTCGGAGACGATGGGACTCAGCGGCGGTTCCTCGAGCACGGGTTCGAGGAAGAGGACGGTGCTCAGCAGGGTGGAGGGCACGTAGGGCGTGGGTGGATCGCCGTTGGGGATGGTGTGGCCGGGCCCGAGCCAGGTGTTGTACTCGTGGGGGAAGCGGGCGAGGAACTTGGCGTTGCGGAACGGCCACCAGTCCTCTTCGCGGCTGTCGGAGCCTTCGGGCAGGGGCCAGTCGGGGGGCAGGTAGAACAGGATCTCGGCGAAGCGGCGTTCCTCGAGCTCGTCGGGGACGGTCATGGGGCGGTCGCTCAGGCCCATGGTGACCACCGTGGTCCAGTCGCGCTCCGCGGTGGGCGGGTAGATGTAGAGATCCACGTGGACCGTCTCGGAGATGATCTCGTGAAACACGCTCGGCTCGGCGCCGAGGGCAGCTTCCAGGGCCGCCTCGAGGGCCTCGCGGCGGCGAGGATCCACGTCGTCGGGGAGGCGGCCGTCCGAGGTCGGTCCCTGGTCGTGGCGATAGAGCTTGGAGCCTCCGGGTGAGTCCTGTTCGGTCATGGTGTGTCCCCTCGGGTGAGTGAGAACGATACCTCAGCCTTGCCGACCCCGTTGACGATCACGGCCAGCCCGTGTTCGCCGGGGTAGTGTTTGCGGGTGGACAGATCGGCCAGGGAGAGCTTGCGCTTGACCAGGTGTGCGCCGGGTTCGAGCACGGCTTCCTTGATCTGGAAGATCTTGCCGGAGCGCTTGCCGCGCGCCTTGACGTAGTCGACGCGGTATTCGAGGCGGACCTTGCGGGCGGCGTCCTCGTCGTTGTGCAGGTCGAAGGTGAAGTGGAGGTGGCCGCCGATGGGGACGCTGTCCGCGCTGAGGGAGAGCTGCTCGACGCGCAGGCTGGCGGGATCGGCGAAGCCGAAGATGCGCATGGCGCGGGGATCGCCGGCCTTGAGCAGCGTGCGGCAGGCGTGCTTGACGATCCAGTCGGTGCGGTCGGAGCTGCCGATCCAGCGCGCGGCGATGTCGAGGACGAGGTCGGGGTGGTCCTTGGAGATGTCGTTGAGGTTGTTGGCCACGGACCGGCGGACGTAGTCGGCCGGGTCGTCCTTGAGGGCCTCGAGGACGGGCAGGATCGGCGCGGGATCGGCCTTGAACGCCGGCAGGGCGGGGGCCCAGGGCAGGCGGGGCCGACACCCCTCGCTGGCGAGCCGGCGCACGTGCTCGTTGTCGTCGCGGGTCCACTCCAGCATCACCGCCATGGTCGCCGCGGTGTCCGCCTGGATGAACGGGCGGATCGCGAACTCGCCGCTGCCGTAGCGGGTGAACAGGCGCAGCGCCGGCAGGGAGAGATCCGGGCGGCCCTGTCCGAAGCAGAAGACATACTCGCTGAGCACCATGCCCATGAAGCCGTCGGTCTGCTCGGCGGTCCGCGCGAGGACGTCCAGGGCGCGTCCGTAGTCGTCGAAGACCTCGCCCAGGCCCAGGGCCAGGTGTCGCATCCGCTCCTTGAGCTCGCGGTCGGCCCAGCGTCCGTCGAGGACGAAGGCGATGTAACGGTCCCGGTCGAAGGTGGGCTCGGCCGCGGCCAGGCCGTCGGCGAAGCGGTGGACGTCGGGGGGGAGGAGGAGCTTGTCCTTGAGTTTCTGTGCCATGGGGGACTCCGGGTGGTGCGCGTCAGAGTAGCCCGTACCCCAGCCGGGACGCCACGTTGCACAACATGAAGTGGAAAGCAGGGTCGTCGAGGCGGCGGTTGATCTCTGGATGGGCGGGTAGGGCGTCCTCGGCCCGCTCGCACAGAGCCGCGGAGGGGCGATTGGCGGCCATGGAGGAGGGATAGAGGACGCCGTCGACGTCCGGGTAGGCGGCGTGAATCCGCCTGGACCAGCGCCGGGATCGCGGGCGCGGACCCGTACTCAGGGCCATGGAGGCGCCTACACGTGTGGGCCAGGGCCCGGTGAGGTCGAGCAGCGTCACGTCGCGCGCGAGTCCAAATCCGGCGAGCCACGGGTTGGCGCGCGTCCGCTGGATGACCCGTGTGTCCTGGAAGACCTCGGCCAGGCAGGTCGGACCTTCCCCGGCGGCGTAGAGGATGCTCCGATCCTGGTCGTGAGCAGGCGGCTCGTGGTGATCGAACCGGCTGTGGGTCGGCCCCCAGGAGCGGAAGCGATTCCAGAACGTGGGGTGACGGCCTCCCTGGAAGTAGATCCTCCACAGGAGGGTGCCCCGGGGCAGGATGTGGACCGCGGCCGGGATCTCCGCCAGATCGGCCGCCGGCGGGGGTTCGGGGAACTTCGCCATGTCAGAGGCTGGCGGCGATGGAGACGACCGGCTCGACCGGCAGCCTGAGGCGGAGCCAGGTCAGGGGACTCAACGGCGCGGGCCGGTCCTCGTGCCGCAGATCCGGGCACGCGGTGGTGATCCAGCGGTAGACCGAGACCAGGTCCAGCTCGGGATCGAGCGCGGCGACGACCTCTTCCATGCCGGGCACGAGGCCGTCGTCTTCGAACTGGAAGGCGGGGAACCGCCAGCCGCGACTCGCGCGGACACCGTAGAGCGTCCGTGGCTTCGACCCCACGCGCTGACGGATACGGCTCGGATTTACGCCGAGCTGGCTGGCGGCCTCGGCCGTGGTCAGGCTGGTGCGCAGCAGCGCCGCCAGCTCGGCCACGGTCTCCGCGAGCACCCGGTCCGAGTCTGCGGGCTCGAGATCAAAGCCGCCGCGCTCCAGGGTAGCGGCCTCGTGTCTGGAGAGACCCGCGGCCGGCCTCTCCGGGACGAGCGCGACGGGTAGTTGATCGACGGCCTCGCGGACCATGAGTCCGAGCTCGTCCGGAGACACGCCGATACCGTGGACGTGCAGGTAGGCGCGGGTCGAGGGATCGGACGGTGGCATGTTCGGCTCCGTTAACGGTGATTATCGACGTTAGATCTCGTTAACAACGTAACACGGAACCGGAAATCGGAGAAGGAGAACGTGCCTCAGTCCGTCCTTCCATCCCCCCGCTGGGCGATCCGGGAGGCCCTCATCAACGCCTCGAAGACCTCGGTGACGCCGCCGGGAGCGAGGTTGTGGGTCTCTCCCCAGGTGCGGCGGTCCTCGAGCATGCGGCGCTCCCGATCGGGATCGAGGACGCGGCGTCCGGTGGCGGCCTTGGCCGCCCCGGCCTGGCGGGCGAGCTGCACCCGGCGACCCATGAGCACGACGATGGCCTCGTCCACCTCGTCGATCAGGGTGCGGGCCTCCGCGAGGTCAGGGGAGGCCTCGCCGAGATCGGGGATGGCCAGGGCCCGGCGGGTCTCCAGGGTCGTGTCGGCGGAGGGTTCGGCGAGGGCGGCCTCCTCGAGCTCGTCGTCGATGTTCTGCAGCGCGTCGATGAATGCGCGCCGCGCGGCCGCGGCGTGGGGGTTCTCCAGCTGGATGGCCGCGAACAGGTGACCGGCGTCCCAGCGCACCGTCTCCACGGTGCGGTTCATCGCCTTGTACGACGGCGGCGAGAACGGGACGGCCTCGTCCGCGTCCGTGTCCAGCGCCAGCAGCCCCTTGGCCAGGAAGAACGCCAGGGCGTGGGTGCGGGCCATGAGCCGGTCGTGGGTGTCCGCGTCGGTCTCGACCACCTGGCATTCGATGGACTCGAGGAAGGTCCGCGCCTGCGTTGCCGCGTCGGGGTGGACCGGGTTGGGGCAGACCACCACCTCCAGCGGCCGCTCGCCGCGGGACAGCGACGCCGGCCCGAACAGCGGGTGCGTGCCGATCCAGGGGATGTCTCCGCCCAGGGCCCGCTCCATGGCCTGGATGGGCTCCACCTTGACGCTGGCCACGTCGATCACGAGCTGAGCCGGGTTCAGCGCGGGGCGAAGCTCCGTCAGGACCGGCCCCATGACCCCGATGGGCACGGCGACCACCACCAGCTGCGCGCCGTCCACGGCGGCCTCGAGCGTGGGCGCCATGGCCGACTCGGCCCCTGGATCGTAGGCGGTGAAGGTGTGACCGGCCCGCACGATCAGGCCGGCGAAGGCGCGGCCGAAGCGGCCGTATCCGATGAGCGCGATGTGCATGGGGGATCGTGTACCAAGTCGCTGCCTAAATGACCATGCGGGAGCTTCGGATTCACGCCGCCCGGCGTACGGAGGCCGGCAGCGCCTCGGGCAGGTCCACCGCCTCGCCGAACCACGTGGGATCGGACGGCCGCAGGCCGGCGTCGCGGGCGAGCTGCTCGACGATGCGCATGTTGTCCATGTCGATGTCGCCGGTGAGCCTCAGACCCTGCAGCGTGCGGGCGAGCTCGGGGCGGGTGGCGAGCGCCCAGCCCAGCGCGAGGCCCTCGGAGCCGCACGCGAAGAGGTGGTGGGGCGGCAGGGGAAGGGGGAAGCCGCCGAAGCCGCGGTGCAGGTGATCCGACGAGAGGATGGACAGCTCGGCGGCGACCGTGGGGGCGCGCCGGGCCACGTCGCGGGCCAGGTTGTTGGGCTGGGAGGCGTCGCCCCACAGGGAGCCGTCCGGGCACAGCTGGTCGGCGCGGACGAGCTCTCCGGGGTGGCTGGTGCACAGGGCGCCCAGGCGCACCTCGGGGAGCATGTCGGTGAAGCAGGGGAACTCGTCGCGGCCGTCCCACGACGCCAGGTCCACGTCCAGACCCTGCAGGCGTAGCTCGGCGCGCAGGCGGCGGATCTTGGCGCTGGTGCGACCCACCGCGACCAGGCCTCCGTCGTGGTCTGCGTACCAGCGGACGAAGGCGCGTCCGATGATGCCTGTGGCGCCGACCACGGCCAGGCGCTCGCCGCGCATGTCGTAGCGGTCGATCAGCCGCTCGAGCTGCCGGCAGCCGGCCAGGGCGCTGAGGCTGTCGCCGTGGGAGACGATGACCGTGCGCAGCCGCGGGCACGCCCAGCCGAACAGACCGCCCAGCGCAGCGAACATCGTGCGGACGTCCTCGCCGTCGTGGGTCAGCGGCGACGTGTACGCCCCCAGCACGACCACGTCGGCGCCGCGCACCATCACGGCCCACAGGCACGCCGCCATCACCCGCAGCTGGGTCAGCCGCGGGTGGGCCTTCATCTGGTCGGCCACCATCATCACGAAGTGGGTGTGGAAGCGGACCTGGCCGCGGTAGACGTCGCGTCCGGCGAGGAACGAAGACAGACCGCACAGCGGCAGCAGCCACAAGACGGTGAACCGCAGCGCCGCCGTGGCCGCGCGATGCAGGCCCGGCCGGTGCGCCTTCCAGCGCCTCAGCGCCGGCAGCAGGATGGCGAAGTCGGCGTCGCGCCGCATGTTCACGATGAAGGCCACGGTGGTCCGGGGGTCGCTGTGCATCGTCGTTCCTCCCTCGCTCGGTTCACCCAGGGAGGTTTGCATCGGGCGTGCCAGTGTCGCCGACCGCGGCCTTTATGTAGTGAAATCAGGAAGTTACAGATGGTGCCCCGTCGGCGCGGGCGGGCGGGGTTGTCGGGCGCACATTACACCCTGGAAAGTGGTTGTCGTGGGTACAAATGGAGGTGTCGGCGTCGCGCCGGGGCCCCTCACTGCGCCGTGGTGCACGCCCCGTTGCGGCACTTGCCGCCGGCACACTCGGAGTCGGAGTAGCAGCGCCCTCCAGCGGTGGTGCACTGGCCGTTGCGGCACTTGCCGCCGGCACACTCGGAGTCGGAGTAGCAGCGCCCACCGGCGGTGGTGCACTGGCCGTCGCGGCACTTGCCGCCGGCGCACTCGGAGTCGGAGTAACAACGGCCGCCAGCGGTGGTGCATTCGCCGTTACGGCACTTTCCACCGGCGCACTCGGAGTCGGAGTAGCAGCGGCCGCCAGCGGTGGTGCATTCGCCGTTGCGGCACTTGCCGCCGGCGCATTCGGAGTCGGAGTAGCAGCGGCCTCCAGCGGTGGTGCACTCGCCGTTGCGGCACTTGCCGCCGGCGCATTCGGAGTCGGAGTAGCAGCGGCTCGGTGCGGGCTCGCACTTGCCCTGCTTGCAGCGCCCGTCATCGCAGTCTGCGTCCGTGGTGCAGGGTGGGGGATCGGCGGCGCGGGGCATTCCGGGGAGGAGGAGCACGGCCAGGAACAGGCCGGCGGCGAGGGTCCAGGGACATCTCATGGCGGTCTCCCCGGTCAGTGTACCGCGTCGCGCTGCCGGCGGGCGCAGACGCCCAGCCGTCCTACCAGCCGGGATCGCAGTCGGAGTTGCTGACCGTGCCCTCCAGGCGCCACATGGGCGCGCCGAAGAAGCAGCACAGCTCGTCGTCGAACTCGTCGAACTCGAACGTGGCGCTGTCGGGGCCATACGTGTCGCCGAAGTAGGTGTCCATGGACGACCAATCGATGTCTACGGTGCCGTCGTCGTGCGCGGTCCAGGTGCCCTTGTCGAGGAAGGTCCAGCCGTCGATCTCCGAGAACCCGTACATCCGGTTGTCGGCGCACAGGGTCCAGCCGACCTCCACGTACTCGCCGGACGCCAGCGTACCGGCGATGTACCAGGCGCCGACCACCGAGTTCTCGATGGACTCCTCCTCGTAGTATTCGCCCTCCTCGCCTTCGCCGCCTTCGGGGTGGGGGGGGCAGCCCAGGGCCAGGGTCAGGATGGAGCAAGCGATGAGGGTGATGAGAGTCTTGGGATGCATGATGTGAACCTCCGGGGATTGTTGTGGCGACCTTCGATTGCCGCCTTCTGGTCCCTGGGTGCGGTGGGCCATCAGTCCGTCACAAGAAAGGCTGTCTTTTTTTTGGATCGAGCCGACGTGACCCGTTCGTGGGGCGGGCCGGAGGGGGCGGAGGGCGGTGAGTTACCGCTTGCAGGGGTGGTCGGGTGCGGGATCGGACACGACTGGACCCCCGTCTCGCCAGACCACCGGGACGCTGGACCAGACGTCCTCGACGACGTCGCAGTACGGGCGTTCGAAGGTCCGCAGATCCACGATCTGGGCGTCGCCGAGCTCGGTGGCGGCGTGCAAAGTCGGGCCGTCGATCCGCAGGTGGGTGACCGCGCCGTGTAGCTTCTCGGTGTGGAGCCGAGCGCCGTCTCGGAGGCTCCACAATCCGAGGGTCCCGTTGCCGAAGCCGGCCACGAGGGTGTCCATCGGTCCCGTGCGCAGGGAGGTCACGGGGCTGGAGGGCAGGTCCTCCAGCTCCAGAGTCGGGCCGTGGGCGGAGGCTCCCGACGTGCGCACCGCGATCGCGCCGTCCCGATAGCCCTGGACGCTCGTCCCGTCCACCCGATGCACCGCGGTCAGCCCCGTGCCGACGTCCCACTGCGAGAGCTGGGCCCCGTCGGTGCCCAGGAGGTGGGCGCGGTCGTCTGCGATGGCCAGGACCCCCTCGGGATCCCCGGAGATCGCCGAGACCCCGGACAGCGCCCTGGTCCAGCGGCCATCGAGGGACAGCGTGTGCACCTCGCCGGCGGCGTCGAGGACCGCGCAGCCGCCCGCGTGTGCCACCAGCGCGGTGGCCGGAGGAGCCCGGTCGTCCGCATGGGGGCGATCGGCGGCGGTGTCCCAGATCCACAGGCGTCCGTCCTCCGAGTAGGAACAGACGTGAGAGGCGTGGGACGCCGCGAGCACTGCGTCGGACTGGACGTGGTCGCGCCAGGCCGCGCTGGGGGGCGCGGAGCCGGGCTCGTCGGGGCGCTGCCAGCCGCGGTGGGTCAGCAGCTCGACCGGGGAGTCCATCATCAGCCGGGTCCACCAGGCCGGTCGGCCGTCCTCGGTGTGCCACAGGCGGACGGTGCCCTCGTCTCCGGCGGTCGCCGTCCAGTCGCCGTCGGGGCTGAATGCGAGGTCGACCACGTCGCGCAGGTGCCCCCGCATGATCGTGGACTCCGATCCGTCGAGCGGCACGACCGCCGCGGTCCCGTCCCCGCAGGCCACGCCCACGCGCTGGTCGTCGGGGTGGTAGGTCACGGTCCAGTTGACGTGCGGTAGGCCGGTGTCGGCGCGCAGCTCGACGCGACCGTCGCCGTGAGTGTCGAGGATGCTCAGCACGTCCCCTTCTCCGCTCACGGCCAGGTGAGAGCCGTCCTCGCTGAACTCCACGTGCACGGGCCAGGGGCCCACGTCCACGGCGCGCATGTGCCGGCCTCCGTCGATCCGCCAGAGGTGCACCTTTCCGTCGGTCGCCGCGCCGGCGAGGAGGCGCCCGTCCGGACTGACGTCGATCCCCCAGACTCCCGCCCCGCCCGTATCCAGTGAGAGCCCCCGCTCGAACGCCGGGAGGCTCCACTGGTGGATCTCTCCAGACCACCCGCTGGAGTACAGCGTGTCACCGCCATCGGCGAAGCGGACGTCGTACGCGCCCGACTCCCGCGCGGGGGACCGGGCGAGGAGTTCGCCGGAGTCGAGGTCCCACAGGTACACCACGCCGTCGAGGCCGGCGGCCACGACCCTGCGGCCCGTCGGGTCGACTCGCACGCGCGCGAAGCCGTCCTCCGGACCCGCGAGACTGCGCAGCTGTTCGCCGGTTTCCACGTCCCAGATCCGCACCGTTCCGTCGTAGCTCGACGAGAGCAGCCATCGGCCGTCCGCGGAGAAGGCCACGCCGTCGACCGTGCTGTCGTGGCCGCGGGCCGTGGTCGGCGCGGGTGTACGGTCCAGGTCCCACAGCCGCACGGTCTGGTCCCGACCGCTCAGCGACGCGACGTGGCGGCCGTCCGGCGCGAAGACGACGCGCCGAATCCAGCCGTCGTGGCCCGCCACCGTGCGCCGGAGCTCGCCGGTGGTGACGTCCCAGATGTGGATGGCCCGGTCCTGGCCGCCCGTGGCCAGCTCGCGGCCGTCCGGCGAGAACGACACCCCCCACAGGATGTCCGTGTGGCCCTCCAGATCGAGGCGCAGTTCCCCGGTCTGGGGGTTCCAGAGCTTGACGACATGGTCGCGGCCCAGGGAGGCGAGCTGCTCGCCGTCGGGGCTGAACCGGACCATGTGGATGCGCTGGGAATGTCCTTCGAGCGCGCGGATCTGGGCGCCGGTGGCCGCATCCCACAGGCGCACGGTGGCGTCCGAGCTGGCCGTGGCGATCCAGCGCCCGCGGGGGTCGAAGTCCACCGTGTGCGCGATGTCCTCGTGACCGACGAGATCCAGCCGCGCCTCGCCCGTGTCCGTGTGGAAGATCCGCGCGCGCTCGGACCAGCCGACGACCCCCAAGGACGCGCCGTCAGCGGAGAACCGCAGGTCGTTGATCTCGCCGAGCTCGGTGTCCACGGTGCGTGTGTCGCCGCCGGCGAGGTCGCGCAGGATGACGGTGCCCAGGCTCGTCCCGGACGCCAGCCAACGACCGTCCGGAGAGTAGGCGACGGCCATGTACAGCGCGTCGATGTCGCGCAGGATCTCCGACTGGCCGGAGGAGACGTCGAAGACCTGCACTGCGCCGTCGGCGCGGCACACGGCGACGGAACCCCCGTCCGGTGAGAACGCCAGGTCGTATGGGGCCGCCGGCAGCTCGTGATGCCAGACGAGGGGCTGTCGGCTCAGGCTCCACCACAGCGCTCGGGCCGTGGCCGAGTCACGGGTCTCCAGGGCGTTTCGCAGCCTGGCGCGGGCTTCCAGGAGGTCGCCACGCAGGTTCGCCGTCCGGGCGCCCTCGAGCATGGCCGTGGCCTGACCCTCCTGGGCCAGGTCCCGCTGGCGGGCCGTGCGGTGATTCATCCATCCCAGCACGGCGGCGAGCGCGATCAGCGCGGCGAACCCAGCCACCAGGAGGCTCCGCCGTCGTCTCACACGCGCCCGCTCCTGGCGGCTGCCGACCACGAGGAACTCCATCGCCACGTGGGGCAGGCCGGACATCCGCCGTGCCCGCCGGTCGGCGTCGCGGAGGGCGTCCCCGGTCCAGACCTCGCTTGCCAGACGCCCGCGCCTCGCCCAGAGCTGGGCGGCCTGCGTCAGCTCGCTCGCGAACGCCCGGTCCGCGTGGCTCTCGTCGAGCCAGCGACGGAGCCGATCCCACTCTCCGACGAGGGACTCGTGGACCAGCTCGAGGGTGGCCTTCTCGTCCACGGATTCCTGTGCGCCGTCGCCACCTTCGGTCGCTACGCCATCGCCCCGGCTCCCCATCGATCGCTGGACGAGGACCAGTCTGCCCGTGACGAGCCGAACGAGCACGCCGCCAGCCTCCTCGGGTAGGTCCGCGAGCAGGTCGGAGCGAGTGACGACCCTTCTTGTCCCGTCGGGCCGCACCAGTCGCAGGAGGATGTCCCGCGCCCACCCCAGCTGTTCTCCGTGCAGGCCGGCGAGGACGGCGTCGGCGTGGTGTGCCAGCGCGCCGGCCATGCCGCCCATGGACTCGTACTCACTGCGCAGCAACAGCCGAGCCTGGGTGTCGCGGTGGAGCCACAGGTGCTTGCCCACGACCTGTAGCAGCGGCAGCGCCGCGGCCTCGCCTCGGACGGCGTCGACCATCTCACCGACCAGGGCCGGGTCGTCGTAGGCATAGCCCGCGAGTTCGACGGGTCGGATGAGGATCTCCCGCAACCCCGCAGAGCCCGGAGGCCGTATCACAACCACCCGCGCCATCGCCGCCCGCGCGGCGGGGCCGATGGCGACGCGGGCGAGGAAGTCGTCGCGCAAGGTCGCGATCATCCGCACGGGGCCGTCGGGATCGTCGGCGGCGAGACAGATCGCCTCCATGAACACCCGGCGCTCGCGCTCGTCGTCCACCAGCGTGCACAGCTCCTCGAGCTGATCCACGAACAACAGCACGCGGACCGGTCGGTCGTCCCCGGCGGCGGCTCCGAACGGGTCGCGAGTGGGCTGCGATCGGCCGGCGAACTCGCTCAGGCGCAACGCCAGCCTCGATGGGGATTCGTGAAGATCGCGGGCGAGCTCGGCGCGTAGCGCATCCACCTCCCCTGGAGTCGGCCGCCTGTGCGGCGTTGCCGGTCCGAGCTCTCCTTCGGTCGGCGGAATGCTCGAGCGGCTCGAACTCAGCGTCCACGTGCGTTCGTCCCCGGTCAGCAGCCGCTCGGCCAACGAACGCATCGGATCGCGCCCGGGCCGGAGCTGCAGCACGATCCAGCGACCCTGGTCCCGCAGCTTGGGGATGATCCCCGCCTGGACGAAAGAGCTCTTGCCGGATCCCGAGGCCCCCAGAACGGCAATCGTCGACTCCTCGCGGAGACGCTCGAGGAGGGAGGCGATCTCCGCGTTCCTGCCGAAGAAGCGTTCAGCGTCCTTCTCCACGCAGGGCAGCAGCCCCCGGAAGGGGGGCTCCTCGACGGAGCGTCCCGTTCGCGCCACGGCGGCGAACTGCGCCAGTGACTCGGCGAGCTCGGAGATCGCGGGCCGTCGCCGGGGATCCCGGTCCATGCAGCGAGCCACGGTCTGGGCCAGCTGGGAGGGGAGCCCTTCCTCGTCCAGAGGAGCGAAGGGCTTGCGGGTGACCCGCATGGCCATGGTCAGCCCGGGCATCCCCGCGAGAGGGTGCTCGCCGGCCAGCAGCTCGTACAGGATCATCCCCAACGCCCACACGTCCGTCGCGCTGCTGACGTCCTCTTCGAGCCACTGTTCCGGCGCCATGTACGGCGGCGTGCCCCGCAGACCCCGGGCGTGGGACTCGAACGTGCCCATCAGGTTGTCGTCCGTGGGCAGGGCCTGGGATCGGGCGTGCGGTTCCACACGCCCGGACTCCTCCACCGGCACGAGTTTGGCCAGACCGAAGTCCAGCACGCGCACGGTCCCGTCCTTGACGAGCATCACGTTGTCGGGCTTGAGGTCCCGGTGGAGGATGCGGTGACGGTGCGCCTCGACCAGCGCCTCGGCGATGGCGAGCCCGATGCGGAGGATGTCTCGCACGCCGACGCGCTCCTCGGTCATCCTCCTGCGCAGGGTCATCCCCTCCAGGTACTCGAGCGCGACGTATGGATTCTCTCCGTACTCACCCACCGCATGGATGGTGACGATGTTGGGGTGATTGAATCTTGCGGTTGCACGCGCCTCGAATATGAACCTCTCGATGGCGCGCCGCGAGCCCATGTCCCGAGGCCGCAGGACTTTCAGCGCCACCTTTCGGCCGAGTCTCGTGTCCCGAGCCAGGTAGACCTCGCCCATGCCACCGCCGCCGAGTCGCCGCAGGATCTGGAGGTGGTCGACCCGCACACCGGGCTCCAGGGGCTGCGTCGGCGCTCCGGGTGGATCGAGTGCCCTCTCTCGGGCCGAGCCGCCACTGTCCACCTCGGTGTCGAAGGTGCCGGACGCCTGCAGGCTCGCCGATAGGGACTGGCCGACGCTCCACAACAGGGTCCGCGCGTCGTGGATACCTGGGACGCTCTCCGGTTCCAGCTCCATCGCCTCGCGCAGCAACCGAGCACCCACCCGGCACTTCGGGCACGCGGAGAGGTGAGCCTGCACGGCCTCGGCCGGGGTGGGGTCGAGGAGCTCCTCGTCCGTACAGTGGCGCATGCCGCTCACCGGGTCTCCCACACGAAGGACGTGCCGTGGCCCAGCTGGGCCAGCCGGGCTTTCAGCTCGGCCTTGAGCTTGCGCCGGCAGCGCTGGAGCAGGCCGCGCGCGCCGGACGCGGTGGTCAGCCCGAGCAGGTCCGTGATCCGGTCCTGGGGCATCTGTTCGACGTAGCGCAGATACACCGCCTCTTGCTCCTGCTCCTCCAGCACGGCGGCAGCGGCGCTCCTGAGCAGCTCTTCGCGCTCTTGCCGCCCAAGAGCCGAGAGCGCCCCCTTCTCGTCGGAGGTCGGGTCGAGCAGACCGTCGACGGAAAGCAGGTCCTGCTTGCGCCGGAAAGCGCCATAGCAAACCCTCTTGGCGATGCCGTACAGCCACGTGCTGAAGGCGGAGTCCCCCCGGAACGTCGGGAGCCTGCGCCAGGCGGTCAGCAACGTCTCCTGGGCCAGGTCGCGCGCCTTCTCGGGGTCGCCGGCGAAGCGGTAGCAGATGGCGTAGACGCGGTCCTGATGGCGGGCGAAGAGCTGCTCGAGGTCGGCGGAGAGGGATGCAGAGGCGGACCCCTCGCCCTGCGCAACGAGCCGCACGCGCTTCAGCAGCGCCTCCTCGTCGCGAGCCTTGCGGTCCCCTGGCCTGTTCATGGCGATCCCTGCCCCACTCTCGAGCGCCTCGCCGCGAGCCTAGCACAGCCTCGGCGCCCCGCGAATGTACGCGCGAGGATGCCATCGCCCACGTGACGGCCACGACGGGTACAATCTGTGGTTGAGTGCCCGGATTGATGCGGCACCGGGGGCCGAAGCATCGTCCTGGCAAAGGAGGGAACGTGAGACGCTCGATCCGACGCTCTGCGGTGTTGCGGCCGGCTCGACTCCTGATCGCCCTCGCGGTGCTGGGGACGGGCGGCACTGCCGCGGCCGGAGAGGCGTGCGGCATCTTCGAGCTGGCTGCCAGCGGCTCCAAGGCGACCAAGAACGTGGTGGTGAACCTGACCTCGCTGCTGGCCTCCGAGGTGGAGGCCACCGGCAAGTGCAGCTCCATCGCCATGTTCGCCGCAGAGGACTTCGAGCAGGGCTGCGGCGCGGACCCCGCGTGCGTGACGGAGTTCGCCGAGTACGACGAGCTGGACCTGATGATCACCGGCACGGTGCGGTTCGAGGCCGACGGGACACGGGTCAAGCTGCGGCTGCTGGATGCGGCCAGGGGCCGGTTCGTCAGCACCCTCGAGCGCGAGGCCGAGGGCGATCCCGACCGCCTCATGGAGCGCATGGCCGAGTTCGCGGCCGATCTGATGAGGGACCAGCGGGCCGTCGTGGTGGCAGAGGAGCCGAGCGAGCTGGACCTGATCGGCGACCTGGATCTGGTGGACGACCTCGACGACCCAGGCAGCGCCGAGGACGACTCCATCGTGGTGGAAGCCGAGGGGGCGGACTGGGAGGACGTGCCCATCGACGAGGTGGTCCGGCCCGTGGAGGAGGGGCCCATCGAGCTGGAGGTGTCGACCCTCGAGGAACGTGAGCGGATTGCCGTGGAGGAGGGGGATCTCGCCGACGCCGAGGACATGCCAGGGGCCTCCACCCTGCTCGGTCATGACTCCACGGGCCCCGAGCTGCTGTTCCGCATCGATCCCCGCCTGGGCATCAAGGCCTTTGGCGGGGTCGCGTTCTGGCAGGAGCCACACGGCGAGTTCGGGCTGGACTTCTCCATACACGTCAAGCCCCAGGCCTTCTTCGATGTGGAGGTCGGCACCTGGATCGGCACCAAGCATCAGCCGGGCAGCGATGACCTGTGGACCTACGCGCTGTTGCCGTTCTCCATCGGGTTCGGCGCCAAGGGGCAGCGGCTGCCCCTGGTCCATCCCTACGTGGTCGGGGCGGCGATGGGTATCGTGTACTTCGTCAGCCCCAACAACGGCCTTCCCCAGCTGGCCTTCGGTGGCTGCGTCAAGGGCGGCATCGACCTGATGATCAAGCAGCGTTTCGGTCTGTTCGTCGAGGGGAGCGTCGGCGGGGTCTACGCGGGACACATCACGTCCGTGGTGGACGAGGACTACTGGCCGGGGCACGTCGTGTTGTCGCTGAACACCGGCGTGATCCTGCAGTTGTGAGGAGGCCGGGCATGACGCGTACAGTCTTTTCGGTGGTGCCGCTGCTCCTGGCCGTGCCCTTCTGGACGGTGGGGTGCATCGACATGATGGGGTTCCCGCCGGCGGAGTTCTACGAGGATCCGCTGGAAGCAGAAGGGAGCTTCTTCGAGGATTCGGGGGAGCCCGACGAGTGCGAGATCCCCGAGACCGAGCCCAACGGTCTGGACGATTCGTACGAGTTCGACACGATCGGTGCCCTGCTCGAGGGACAGAGCGCGACGGTGTGTGGGCGGATCTCCAGCACGGGAGTGGACGGCGAGGGGTACTTCGACGGGGACTACGACTACTACCTCTTCGAGCTGCTGCATCAGGAACGCGTGACGGTGGAGCTGCGATGGGAGGGCAGCACGGGGTTCGAGATGATCCTCCTCTCCTGGTCCGGCAGCTACTCGGAACAGACCTGGGGCGACGAGCCGCTTCGGATCAGTGACACCGTGCCTGCGGGGTACTACGCGGTTCTGGTGGTGGCCGGGAGCGGCTCGGCGACCGACTACCAGCTGCTCCTCGAGGTGGATTGACTCAGGAGTCTTCCTCGTCTTCCTCGTCTTCCTCGCCGCCGCCTTGTTCGCAATCGGCCGGATCGGGACAGTACAGGAAGTAGCCGATCGCGCGCTGATTCAACTCGGTGTAGTAGTCCAGCACCCAGAGGTGGATGCGCGGTCCGATGGCCCTCGCCGCGACCATCTGGGCGTCCCCGTCGAGCGTGGTGTTGAGGGGAAGGAAGCCGCCGTGTTGCCGGTTCCACGCGTCGTCGCCGGGCCCCTTGGACGCCAGCCCTACGTACGAATCACTCACCGAGCGCACGTTGCCCTGGTCGATCCACTCGCCGAAGCCCACGTAGAACATGTAGTCGTGGTCGTCCAGTTCGACGATGGAGATGTCCACGAAACCCTCGTCGTCCCACTCGCCGTCGGAGCCTGCCTTGAACACGCGGGAAGCATCGACGGCCCAGTTCTCGGGATCGTCGGTGGAGAGCCGATACACGTTGATTGACCCCTCCTCGACGCTCCCCCCGAGGTAGGCATCGTAGTTGCTCGCGCCGATGTTCAGCGCCAGGGGCCACGCGTAGTCGACGCCCTCGTAGGTCAGGCCGAAGTCGATGACTGGATTGTTGGGGGACAGCTCCCAGTTCAACCCGTCGTGGGAGGCGGCCAGCCCGGCGCCGAAGAACGACTTGTCCTCGTCGATACCGCCGTAGAGCATGACGTAGCCGTCCATGTTCACGTCCCAGGCCACCTCCAGGGCCTGGACCTTGCCCCCGTCCCAGTCGCTGTTCGAGCGCGAGGGCCAGCCCGGGTTGTCCGGGTGGGGGGTCCACTCGGTCCCGCTGTCGCTGATGGCGTAGCCCATGTCGAAGTCACCGCCTTCACTGGGGGAGCCCGCGTACCACAGCTGGTAGAACGGGTGTCCGGCCACCTCGGTGTGCCCGAAGGTGCTGAACGACAGGGTCTCGGCCCAGTCCTCGCCGGTGGTGGTGAACACGGGATTGCAGTCGTAGCGGTACAGCTCGTCGATGGCCGTGGGCACGAAGGGACACTCGGTGACCTCGTCGGGGTGCACGTTCACCGCGTGGAGCTGATACTCGCTGCAGGCTGCCAGGCCCAGGCAGACCAGGGTGAGCGGTAGGACGGCCCTACTCATCGTCGTCCCCCTCTTCGTCGACGGCGTGGTCGGAGCCGCCGTAGGCCCTGGCGCATTGCAGGATCACGAATGCGTCGCATTCGGCGTCGAGCACGCACTCGGTCAGGGGAGCCACGGCCGCGCCCCGCTCGGCCTTGTCGTACATGCAGCCGTCGTAGCAGGACCCGGGCTGGTCCGCGGGGAAGGCCTCGAACTGGCATTCGTCCACCAGCTCGTTGCACAGGTCCGTGCAGAGACCTTCCGAGTCCACGTTACAGCCCAGTGGGGTCGAGAGAAGCCCCAGTACCCCCAGGAGAAACAACGTCCGTCGCATCCTCGTGCGCCCTCCAGGGGAGCCATCGTACGGTCGACCCGGGGGGGCGTCAACGTGGCGCGCCCGCCCCCCGTGCGTGGCTTGGACTATGATCGTGAGTCGTCCCATCCCTGGGACGACCCACTGCGTCGGGAACGGGGGTGATTGGGTGAGATCACGACGGTGGATCGAACGCACGGTGTGGGTGATCGCGTGCTGTCTCGCCGCGGCGTCCTCGCCTGCATGGGCCGAGGACGTGCCGCTGAAGATCAAGTTCTCGTCGCCGCGAGGTGGATCGTGGAATGGGCACCGCCTCGCCGTGGCCTTCGACGACCGGCGGTCGTCGCACCTCGGCGGCGGCACGGCCGACGTGATGGGCGTGGTGGGTGAGAACAAGGAAGTGACGCTGGTTCTCAAGCGGCTCACCGTCGAGGACGTGTTCTACGAACTGACCGAGGATGCGCTGAATGCCGCGGGCTTTCGTGCAGTCCAGGGGCGAGAAGACGGCCTTCCCACGCTGCTGGTGGTCCTGGAGGACCTCGAGGTGGAGGGCTTCACCGAGTACACGGTGAGCCTGTACCTGGAGTTCGAGCTGCTCTCGTCCGGGGACGAAGAGCTGCTGTGGGACGGCTCGGCAGCAGCCGAAGGAGAGGTGCGGCTCCAGTGGGGGGTCGGAGAGCTGTGGAAGGGCTACCGGGGGGCGTTCGAGGAGGCCCTGGACATCATGACTCGCCACTTCGAGAGCTCGGAGTTCCTCGAAGGACTGCCCGTCCAGAGCGAGCCTGCTGCCGTCGTCGAGGACGTCGTCGAGGACGTCGTCGAGGAGGCGCCGGTGGTGACCCCGCCCGTTGAACCCGTCGACACTCCGCTCCTGGCGGTGGTGCAGACGTACTACGCCTACCAGGGCACGACGATGACCGACGATCAGCGCGAGGCGGGCGAGGACGCCGTGCGTCAGCTCCTGGCAGAGGGATTCGTCGCAGCCGGGCTGGAGAGGGCCGTGGTCCAGGTCCACCGGGAGATCCCCGGAGCCAGGACCATGGACTTCGAGCGCATCGTCCCCGCCTACGTGCGGGCGATGGGAGACACGTTCAAGGGACCGTAGGTCGGATCAGAAGCGTGCGTGCAGGGTGAAGCCGGCGCTACGTGGGGTGAGCGCAGGTAGCACGGTCACCTGCGGGCGGTGGGTGTCCAGGTGGCTCCGGCGCCGGCTGTCCCGCTTGGGCGCGGCTGCTCCGACGATGATCAGCGTGATCCCTGCGACCTCCAGCACGGTCAGCGCCACGGCAAAGGGGACGTAGTAGTCGGTCACCGCCTGGCTGCACTCGGTCCCGCCCCAGTAGGCGTGGGAGGCGCCGGGGCCGATGATCGGGATCGCGCCGATCAAGGGGGCGCCGCCCGGCCAGAAGTTGCAGGCGTATCCGTGGGAGACGCCCAGAGCCATGCCGCCGATCATCCCACCGCCGAGCAGTCCGATTCCCGTGCCGATGAGTGCGTTCTTCTGCTTCTTCTTCAGGCCCTTGGGAGAACGGGATCTGCGGCGGGGCTCCTCGTCGATGTCGGCCACGGTGCGGGGCTGTTGCTCGGGTTCGTCCTCCGGCTCGACTTCCACCACGGGCTCGGTCTCGACTACGGGCTCGGTCTCGACTACGGGCTCGGTCTCGACTACGGGCTGAGGCGCCACCCACGCGGCCTTCCCACGGATCTGGGCGGAGCGCTCGTACGCCCAGCCCGGGACCACCTGCTCGAAGGGCGCCCAGGCCGCCGTCGGGTTTTCGCGGACGAGGTGGATCAGGGCACTCTCGAGTTGCTCGCGCGAGAATCCGGCATCGAACAGATCCAGGGCCGCCGGGATCCCGTCCACGAGCTGTCGAGCCGTGGCGTCGAGGCCCTGGAAGGTGTAGTAGGCCTCGACCAGCCTCGCGGCGTCCGTGGTGTCGGACGCCCGGGCCCCGGAGGCGGGGAGGAGCAATACGACCAGCAATCCCCATCGCGCGGCGGCCAGGATGACGTCCATGAGCCTTCCTCCCCTCTAGAAAGCGACCGACATCATCAACACCGCGGGACCCTCCGTCGAGGCGGGGAGCACGGCGGTTGTCGGAGTCCAGCGCCGCGGCGTCTGCCCCACGGCCTCGCTCACCGCCAGGGCCTGATCCCACTTCGGCCGCACCGACAGCAGGTTGATCCCCTCGAGGACCAGCACCGTCGCGCCGGCGATCACACCGCCGATGAGGGGCAACGTCCAGGCGCCGATGCCCAGGGCGATGCAGATCCCCGTGAGCGTCCAGGAACCCGCCATGTGCTTCTTCACCGGTCGATAGCCCGCCCTCACGTACGCTCCGTGCTTGTCGGCCATGGCGATCGTGCCGATGATCGAACCTAGGGTGGTGAAGGTGGAGCCGATGACCATCACCAGCCCCACGACGCCGAAGCCGGCGCTGCTGGCCGCCGTGGAGGCCAGGAAGGTCGCGTAGCCCACGAGGTCGAAGATGGCGCAGGTGACGAGCCCGCCGCGCCCCCGTGCCCGGAGCCTGGCCGCCTCGGTGGTCGGCGGCGGCATCACCGGGGTCAGGGTCGTGTTCATGCGGGTCGAGGTCGCGGTGGCCGGAGCGCGGGTTTCCGGCGTCACGACCGCGGCTGTACCCGGCGTGGCCGTGGCGCGCACGAACGGTGGGAAGATCAGCTCGAAGGCCCCTGTCGCGGCCCCGGGGATCTCGCGGTGAACCTGGACCACGAGGTCGGTCATCGTGTCGACGTCGTATCCCGCGGCCATCAGCTCCAGGGCAGCCATCAGCCCCGCGTCCCGTTGTTCGTCGCCGACCTCGGTCGTGCCCTGCATGACGTAGTAGAGATCCACGACGCCCAGGGCGTCGTCGGTCACCGAAGCCCATACCCCTCCAGGGACGGCCAGGATCAGGCCCAGCGCCAGGGCGGTCAGGAGTCGGCCTCGGCGCTGGACAGGACTGTACGGAAGAGCATGCATGGCGTCGTCCCTTCTCGTTCCCCAAAACGGGTACGAACCCGATTCGAGATCCCCGCAGACCTTCGATCCTAGTCCACGCAGCGCAACCAAACGTTGTACTGGTCGTCGTTGCCGTAGACGACCCAGGCGCGTCCCTCGTCGTCCACCGTCACGTCGGAGAACAGCCAGTCCTGAGAGTCCAGCGTCCAGGTGTCGTATTGACCAGCTCGAAAGTCGTCCTCGATGTAGTACGCGACGTCGTTGTCGTGGACGTAGGTGAAGTGACCCAGTTCGCCTTCCGAGAAGGCGGCCCCGCCCAGCCAGGAGAACCCGTTGTAGGGGAGGGTGGGGAAGGTCGAGCTGGAGGACCAGCTGTCGTTGTCGCACCAGTTGCGCTTGACCACGGCGTCCTCCTCCCAGCTGTCCTGGTGGTGGTAGAGCACGTAGGGCTCACCGCCGTACCTCGATCCTGCCCCGACGAAACCGCTGGGGTCCGAGTCGATCACCTGGGTGGACGTGAAGGAGGCGTCGGACACGTCGAACACTCGGCTGACGATGCCGTCGGGGTCGTTGACGATGAGGACGAGTTCGTCGTTGGACCTGCATGAAAGGGCGAGGTCGCTGATCGAGTCGGCCTCGTAGAAGTAGCCATCCCAGTCACCGTTGTCCGGGACGTAGAAGTGGAGCGTATCGTTCGCGACCCAGCCGACGAACGGCTGGTCCGCCGGGCCGGGTGAGCAGATATCGAGGCCGTCCACGTAGTAGCTGGACTCGTTCACCCACTCGTCGTAGGCCCAGCTCGTCTCCGAGGTGTTCGTCGGGTAGATCCACAGGATGCGGTTGGAGTACGCGTAGGTGAGGATGTGGGGGGTTCCGCTGGCATCCAGCCACAGCTTCATGCTGTCGCCGGTGTGGACGTGCCCTTCGGGAACGGTGTCCACGTCGTCGAGCAGGTCGAGCGACTCGTCGAAGGTGCGATAGGCGATGTGATCGTCCTCTGTGGTCTGACCGCCGTAGCTCCAGGCGAAGGCGGTCTTCAACAGCCGGTCCTCCTCGTCGAAGAGGATGTCCACGACGGCGGTCTCCTGCCCTCCCGCGTTGAACGAGGCGATGAGCCCTTCGTCGTTGTCCCCGTCGGCGCAGTCCTCGTCCACCCCGTTGCAGGGGATCTCCGTTGCCCCGGGGTGGATGTTGGGGTTGCTGTCGTTGCAGTCGCCACCGGCTTCGGTCCAGCCGTCCCCGTCGGCGTCCGTGACGGCATCGTCGTCGTCGCCGACCTGGTCGTCGTCGTCGCCGACCTGGTCGTCGTCGTCGTCAGAGACGAAGTCGTCGTCGTCCCCCTTCGTGTCGTCGTCGTCCCCGAGAGGGACAGGGGCGCAGCTGGCCAACAGCATGGAGGATGCGGTGAACAGTGAGATCCAGATGGGCGCACGTGTGAACATGGCTCTCCCCCTTCGAGGTCAGAATCTTGCCACGTTCCCTACGCTTGTCGGGGTAAAAAAACGGGTGAGACGCGGATCCGGCGATGGGCGTGGGCCTCGTCGGAACGGCGGCTCTCGGCGGGGCAGGTCAGCCGCCGGCCGGCGCGCAGACCATCGGGTTGATCACGAACACGTACAGCGCCGCGAGGGCGATCAGGCCGGCGAGGCCGGCCATGTAGAGGCCGAACTCCTTCACTTGCGGCTCCTCTCGGCGAAGTAGCGTCGGAAGCGGCTGAACCTGGGGATGAACATCGGCACCTCCTTGCGGTAGCGCTCGTAGGCCTCGCCCAGGTTCTGCAGGCAGTAACGCTCCTGGATGGCGACGTTGGTGATGTACGAGTACAGCAGCAGGATGGGGATGAAGATCGCCAGGAATGCCAGCGACCGCATCAGGAAGCCCAGACCGATCACGCCGATGAGCTTGCCGATCACGGAGGGGTGGCGGATCCAGGAGTAGATGCCGGTGTCGACGAGGTTGGTGGTGTAGCCCATGTGGGAGCCGGGGCTGCCGGCGCCCTTGAGGTAGAGGTAGCCGTAGGAGTACCACACGACAAAGCCGCCGAGGGCCCAGCAGCCGGCGCAGATCACCACGTTCCAGGGCAAGCCCACGGTGGGGGCCCAGCCCCAGGACTGGTCCAGGCGCTGGGCGAACCACGCCAGCAAGGTGGCCGCGGGCACGAGCACGAAGACGTGGACCGCCATGTTGCCGTACAGCTCCTTGTGGCGGAGCGTGGCGAAGATCTCCCAGACAGTGGGTTCGCGGTCCACGGGCTGTGGGGATTCGTTGGTCATGAATGGGACACTATATCTTAGATTGACCGGCCTTTAGCAGCTCCATGCGGCCGAGCTGGAACCCGCCGAGCAGCACGTTCTTGAGCTCGGCGCGGGTGCGGATCTTGGAAAACGTCCGCGCCAGCGTGCGCGGATGGAAGTAGAAGGCCCGGTTGACCTTCTTGAACAGCTCGAGCAGTTCCTCCTTGGACAGGTGCTCCTCCCAGGCGGTGGGCAGGTCGTAGCCCTCGTCCGGATCGAGCATGAACCGTTCCCAGCAGTCCGCCGGCCACAGCCCCTTGTCGGTGCCCTCGGCGAAGATGGGGGCGTCGGGGTAGGGGGTGAACAGGGAGTACACGACGTAGTCGGGGGCCAGGTCGTGCATGAACGGGATCACGTCGAGGATCTGCTGGGCGTTCTCCTCGTGGGGGTTGCCCATGATCATGTAGGCGATGGCCTTGACCCCCTCGGACTGGGTCATGCGGAAGATGTCCTTGATCTCCGCCACCGTGGCCTTCTTGTTGAGCGCCTTGAGGCCGTGGTCGGTGAAGGTCTCCACCCCGTAGTGCATGCGGTAGCAGCCGGCGCGCTTGGCCAGCTTGACCATCTCGCGGGTGGTCTGGCGGATGGACGCCTTGTACCCCCACCAGATCTTGAGGTTGCGCTGCAGGATCAGCTCGCTGATGGCCATGACCCGCTCGGGCGAGGCGTTGAACAGGTCGTCGACGAAGTGGATGTCCTGGATGCCGTGGCGGTGCACGCACTCGGCCATCTCGTCCACCACGCGCTCGGGGCTGTGGGGGCGGTAGGCGTGGGGCACGTTGCAGAACACGCAGCGGTGGGGGCAGCCGCGCGAGGACATCATGGTGGTGGTGTGGGCGCCGCGCATGCCCGGGGTGTAGTACCTGCCCGGGGGGAAGAAGTCGCGGTCGGGGAAGGGCAGGGTGTCCAGGTCGTGGGTGGGGTCGCCCTTCTCGCCCTGGTAGACGCTGCCGTCCTCGCGCTGGATGACGATGGAGGGCACCGTGTCGATGTCGCCGCCCTCCTCGAGGGTGTCCAGCAGCTGCACCAGCGGCTTCTCGCCGTCGCCCTGGATGCACGCGTCCACGCCGCGCAGCCGCGCGCCGATCTCCGGGAACGAGGTGACGTGGGCGCCGCCCATGACCACGAACACGTCGGGCAGCACGCGCTTCACCGCGTCGATGCAGCGGGCCACGTTGATGAGGTTGTGCGAGGCCGTGGCCGACACGCCCACCACGTCGGGGCGGACGCGGGCCGCGTGGGCCTCGATGTCGCCAAAGCTCATGTCCTCGACCACGCAGTCCAGGGTGTGGACCTCGTGATGGGAGTGCTCCTTGAGCCACGCCGACAGGCTCATCACGGCCAGGGGTGGGAACAGGTAGGCGTACTTGTCGTTGAACACCGACGGCACGCCCGCCCACACCTGGTAGGTCTTGGGGGGATGGATCAGCAGGATGCGCACGGTTCGCTCTTTCTCGCGGGGTGGTTGACCCGCTCGCACCGGACCAGGTCCAGGTGCCACACCAGCATGGGCTTGCCGTAGAAACGGAAGCGGCCGGCGCGCTCGAAGCCCCAGGAGGTCAGCTGGCGCACGGCGCCGGCGTTGTCCTCCTCGGTGGTGATCTTGACGTGATCGTGGCCGCGCGCGGCCAGCTCGTCGAAGAGCACCTTGTTGATCAGCCCGGCCACCTTTTTACCCCGCAATCCCGGCTCGAACGAACAAAACATGGACTCCGCCTTCACGTCGGGGCCCTCGTCGGTCCGCGTGAGGGTGTGGTAGCGGAAGGTCTCGGCCAGGGGCAGGGCCGCGCCGGGGCGCCCCACGAGGCCGCGCGCGGTGGACAGGGCCAGGGCCGGAGCGTGACGCGTGAACGTCTCGCGTAGCATGCGCGGTCCGTCCTCCGTCCCCGCGATGAACCCCTGCACGCGCCCGTCGTCCACGAAGACCCAGGCCAGGAAGTCGGGGTGCTCCAGCAGGGCCTTGTAGATACGCGCGAGGAACCGCGGCCCCAGCTGGGCCCACAAGGAGTGACCCATGGCCGCGGTGTGCAGGCGGACCACCCCGGGGACGTGGGCCCGGTTCATCCGGTGGATGCGGGCCCGCACCTCGGGGTCGACGGGGAAGGGCGCGAGGCGCCCGTTCGGGGACGGCTCGGCCAAGCTCAGCCCTTCTCGCGGGGGATGTCCTGGTCGTGGGCGCTGCGGATGGCGCCGCGGAAGGTCTCGGACTGGATGGCGCGGTGCTGCGCGGCGAGGAAGTTGCCGATGAAGTCCTCGTAAGAGGTCTCGAAGGACTCGTCGAACAGACGGCGCGTCAGCTGCACGGCCACGGGGTCGATGTCACCGAACTCGGCGAGGGCGGCGGTGACGGTGGCGTCGAGATCCCCCGGGGCGCAGGTGTGGTCCACCAGGCCGATGCGCAGCGCCTCCTCGGCGCCGAGATCGCGGCCCGTCAGCGCCAGGCGGCGGGCCCGACCCAGGCCGACGAACTTGGCCAGGCGGAACGTGCCCATGCCCGGCAGGAAGCCGTCGCGGACCTCGTGCAGGTTGAAGAACGCGCGATCGGTGCCCACGCGGACGTCGCACGTCAGCGCCAGCTGCAGCCCGCCGCCGGAGCACTCGCCATCGATGGCCGCCACCGTGACCTTGGGCAGCCGCTCGATGACGCGGCAGACCCGCTCCCAGCGGCTGAAGCCGTGCACGTTGGGCTTCTCGTCGGCCGGGAATCCCCGCAGGTCGATGCCCCAGCTGAACACCCCGTTGGCCCCGCGGAAGATCACCACCGGATCCTCGTTCTCGTCCTCGAGCCACTCGCAGACGTCGCGTAGCTCGTCGACCATCTTCACGTCGATGGCGTTGCCGTCGTCCGGACGGTCCAGGGTGATGGTGGTGATGCCGTCGGCGCTCGACAGGCGAAGCGTCTGCAGATCCATGGAATCCTCCCCAGAGGGGTTACCAGCGAAGCAGGCCGGTCTCGATGGAGATGCCCGGGCCCATGGCGATGGTCACGCCGTAGTCCCCGGCGTGCACCACGTCCTCGTGCTTGAGCTCCTGGAAGGAGAACAGGAACGCGCCCGACGACAGGTTGCCGTAGTCGCGCAGGATGGACTTGGTGTGGCGCACGTCGTGCTCGGTCAGGCCAAGGTTGTACTTGATGGCGTCGATGACCTTCTTGCCGCCGGAGTGGATGATCCAGTGGCGGATGTCGCGCTGTTTGAGGCCGTTGTCCTTCAGCAGCTTGCCCACCGGGGTGTTGATGGTCTCGCCGATGAGGTAGGGGATGTCGCGGCCGAGGTAGAAGCTGAACTTGCCCTCCTCGAAGTCGAACCGCATCTCGGCCATGGCGTGGGCGACCATGATCGACTCGAAGCCCAGCACCTGGGGGCCCTCCGCCGCGGTGAGCTCGTCGCCCGACACCAGCAGCACGGCCGCCGCGCCGTCGCCGAACAGGGAGTTGACCACGCCGGTGCGCACGGTCATGTCGAACACGTAGGCCGCCGAACACACCTCGCAGGTCAGCAGCAGGGCCGGCTTGCCCGGGTTGGCTGCGGCGAACGAGGTGGTGGCCATCAGGCCGTTCATGCCGCCGTTGCAGCCCATGCCCACCAGGTCGATGCGGTGGACGTTGTCGCGCATGCCCGAGTCGCGGGCGATCATGGCCGACAGGCCGGGGCACAGGAAGCCGGTGGAGGTGACCACGGCGAAGAACTCGATGTCCTCGGGGCCGTAGGGGCTGTCCTTGAGGCACCGCTCGACCGCCTCGCAGCCGATGGTGATGGAGACGTCGGTGTGCTTGCCCAGCAGCTCCTCGCCGCTCTCGTCGGGCATGATCCCGTCCTCGCCGGGATCGGGCAGCACCAGGTGGCGGGTCTTGATGTGGGAGTTGGTGAAGAACCGCCGGATGATCTTCACCTCGCACTGGAACAGGTCGAGCAGCTCGGCCTGCGTGTAGCGGCGCGGCGGGTTGGCGGTGCCCACCGACAGGATTCGGGGAGCGAGCGGGCGTTCCATGGCCATGGTCCTACCTCTCGTCGGGCGGCTCGCGAGCGTCGGAGCGCAGCCCAGGCATTCTCTATAGCCTAGGTTCGTCCATCGCCAGGAGGAATGCCGCGCCCGAGTCGCCGCATTATAGCATCAGGGTTCCGGGTCGCCCCCCCCTCGAAAGCCAGCGATATCGCTGGCTTGACATCGGTAGGGGTGGTCTCTACGGTGCCGGAGGAAGAACGGAGCACACCATGGCCCCCAAGCCCGATCGAAGCGACGGCGACCGCAGGATGGCCCTGTTGTTCTCCGGTGGCCTGGACACCACGCTGGAGGTGGTCGAGCGGCTCAAGGAGTACGACGCCGTCGATCTACTCACCTTCGACAACGGCTACTGCATCAACATGCGCGGCGCGCGCCGGCGCGTGCGCGAGCTGCGCGACCTGCTGGGTCCAGACCGCATCCACCACGTGGAGGTCGAGACCAAGGAGCTCATCGACATCCTGCTGCGCGACGGCGACCAGCTGTGGCGCGAGTACCGATCCCCGCTGATCTTCGACATGGCCTGCAAGGTGTCCTCCGTCACCGAGCTCATCTACTACGCCCGCACCCACGGCATCACCGATCTGAGCGACGGCGCCGCGCTGGAGCAGACCGAGATCTTCTTGCAGCACCGCGACTTCTCCGCCGAGGTCAAGCCGTACCTGGAGAGCTACGGGCTGGTCTACCGCGAGGCCATCCAGTACGAGTGGTCCCGCGACGAGAAGCAGCGGATGATCGAGCAGCAGGGCCTGAGCTCCGGCGTGCCCTTGCTCGAGAAGTTCTCCATCGGCAGCCACATCGCCCACCAGCCGTTCTGCCTGCGCGGCGCCGTCACCTTCTTCTTCACCTCGCCGACCCGCCACCTCGGTCCGGTCAAGCGCTACGCCCTGCCCATGAACCGCGCCATCGCCCTGTGGAAGCGGCTGCTGCCCACGGCGAAGGACTACCTGGACGAGCGGTTGCGGGGGGCGGGGATCGAGGTCTAGCGGGGATCCTGGAGCAGGGGCGGGAGCGGGACTACTCGGCCTTCTTCGGCGCGGCCTCTGCGGCCGGCGGCGCGCTATCGCCGGCGGGCTTGTCGCCTTCGGCCTTCTCGCCTTCCGCGGGCGGCGCGGCCTCCTCGCCCTCCTTCTTCTCGGGCGCGGGGGCGGCCTCGGGCAGATCCAGGGCGGCGGCCCAGGTGATGAGCTCGTCGGTGGCGCCGGCCTTCTTGAGCATCTCCTTCTCGGCGTCGGTCAGTCCGGTGGCGCCTCCGAGCTGGTCGTTCTCGACGCCCTCGGTGGCCTTGGCGCGGATCTGCTCCTCGGTCAGGCCGATCTCGATCCACTCGGCGATGTGGCTCGCCAGGGCCCGCGGGGGATCGGGGGCCGTGTTGGCGTCGGCGGACTTCGTGTTGTCGGCCGGCGGCGGCGTCCAGGCGGCGTCCGTCGGCTTGTCCGAGGCGTTCGTGGGCGCGGCGGGTCGGCAGGCGGGGAGCATCAGGGCCAGGACGATCACCGTGATCGCGAGGGTGTGGATCTTCATGGGGGACATCTCCAGGTCGTCGCGCCGGTTCGCCCGGCGGCGTGTGCGCAGATGTTACCGATGGGTTTCGAAGGCGGTCAAGGCGCGCGTGTGCGGCGCGCGTGTGCCGGCGTCCTTGTGCGTGGGCGCGGACGGGGCAATAGTAGGGCCATGCGTGGACTCCCGATTGCAGGTGTGTGTGTGGCGGTGTCGCTGGCCGGGCTGGCGGCCGCGCCCGGTTGTGGCGGCGATCAGACGGTGGACCCGGACGCGGCGCGCCTCGCCGCGATCGAGCAGGAGGCGCGGGAGCGCAAGGACGACGGTGCGCCGCCCTTGAGGCCCCTCGATACGCCGATCCTCAACGCCCACCCGGCCGGCGAGGGGTGCACGGCGCACGAGAGCATGACCATCCTGCTGGACGGCGACCAGATCGCCGATCCGCATTACCACAGCGACGGCCAGCAGCCCTCGGTGGTGATCGGTCTGACCGACCACGACGGCGTCAGCGGCGTGCTGGTGGAGGATCTGGGCGACTACGCCCCGGCCATGGACTACAACCTCGACGCCTGGCTGACCCGCTGGCGCATCGAGGAGACGACCTACCCGCGCCGGGCCCTGCTGATCTCCCACCCCCACACCATCGGCCGGATGATCCTGCCGGGGAAGATCACCCAGCCCGTGGAGGAAGGCCCAGCGGTCATCGACGAGACCCTGCGGCGGCTGGGTCACGCGTCCCTGACGAGTCCCAACTTCCAGAACCTGTGCGACGAGGCGCGGCGCGATCCCAACTGGCCGGTGGCGCCGGTATGCGAGCGGCCGGTCCACGACCTCGAGACCGGGCTGGAGCCGCTGGTGTGGGGGGACGGCACGAAGTCCGGGCGGGTGTTCCTGTACACCTATGCCATCGCGCCGGAGGAGCTGGACAAGATCCCGTTCCAGCCGCTGGAGACCGTACTGATCGTCCAGGCGGACCCCGGCTACCTGGTGTACAGCGTGTGCTCGCACCTGCCCAACCACCCCGACGAGGGGCACGTCGCGCCGTTCCACGTGGCCTACGAGATCAAGGCGCTGATGGATGCGGGCAAGCTCGAGCCGGGCCCCATCCACACCGTGGTCACCGGCACCTGCGGAGTGCTGCGCACCTTTGACATGCAAGGCGGCAAGACCGAGCAGGGGGTGTTCGACACGCCGGGCTTCCAGAGCCGCGTCCAGCAGATGCGTGACGACCTGGGCATCCAGCGGCTGTTCCTGAGCCACTGCGCCCTGCGGCGCACCTCCCAGCACTCCCTGCGGCCCTTCTACGAGGTGTTCCGCGAGGGGGTCCAGCTGGCCTACCCGGGGGCGTGTATTCCGCTATCACCCCCCGCGGCGGTCCCCCAGGCCGAGGCGCCGACCGACCATCCCGCCCACTGAACTTGATATGGTGGGGATTCCTCTACCCTAGGGGGTACTCCGATGTCCGTAGCGAGGTTCCGGCCCTCCCTGTCCCTGCGCGAGGCCGCGCACTTCGTGGGCGCCGGCCTGCCCGGCAAGCCGGCGCTGACGCGTGAGTTCGAGCGGGCCTTCGGCCGGGAGGTGCTGGGCAACCGCACCGTGATCCTGGCGCCGTCGGGCCGCATCGCCCTGTACTGGATCCTCGAGGCCCTGGACATGGGCCCTGGCGACGAGGTGGTCACCCAGGCGTTCAACTTCACCGCCGTGCCCGCGGCCATCGAGGCGGCCGGGGCGAAGCCGGTGTTCGTGGACGTGGCCCGGGACGGGTTCGGCCCGGACCCGCGCAAGCTCGCCGAGGTGGTGGGGCCGCGCACGCGCGCCGTCCTGTTGACCCACCTGTACGGCAACCCCGCCGACGTGGGCGGCGTCAGCGCGGTGTGCGAGGAGCACGGCATCCCCCTGATCGAGGACTGCGCCCAGGCCGTGGGCGCCACGTACGAGGGGCGCACGCTGGGCACCTTCGGGCTGGCCACGTTCTTCACCTTCGGCCCCACCAAGAACTTCACGCTGCTCGGCGGCGGGGCCGTGGCCACCGCCGATCCGGAGATGGGTCAGCGCATGGCCGAGCTGGCGCGCCGCCACCGCCGCGTGGGGGCCCGCAAGTCCCTGCGCATGGCCGCCATGGCGGCGGTGATCACCGCGGCGACGAGCCCGCTGCCGTTCCAGCTGGCCACCTTCCCCGCCATCCGCCTGCTCAGCGCGCGCGGTGGCGATCCGGTGCACAAGGTCATGGCCGAGCCCGACAGCCCCCTGCGGGACGTGGAGGCCTACCGGGCTCCATCGGGGGCCATGGCCGCGGTGGGTATGGCCCAGCTCAAGCGCTACGTGGAGCTCAACCGCGCCCGCGAGCGCAATGGCTGGGAGCTGTACGACCGGCTGCGGCAGGTGGACGGCATCACCGTGCCGTTGTCCCGCGAGGGCAACATCTTCCTGAGCTTCCCGGTGTTCCACCCGCGGCGGAAGGCCTTTGCCGCGGCCCTGCGGAGTCGGGGCGTGGACACGGACCTGGGGTTCATGTGTGACTGCGCGTCCCACCCCATGTTCCCCGACGCGGCCGCCGACTGCCCGGAGTCGATCCGGGCCGCGGACGAGATCGTGCACCTGCCGGTCCATCCGTACCTGGGCCAGCGCGGTCGCGACCGCATCGTCGAGGCCGCGAAGGAGGCCGCGAGCGTTTGATCCACGAGGTCCCGGCTCAGCGGTCTCGGTGGCCTGGCCTCGCGGCCGCGGGGCTGGCCCTCGCCCTGCTGGCCGTCCCCGGCGTCGGCCGCGCCACCCTCACCGACCTGCCGCGGGACTTCGAGCTGTCCGAGGTGGCCTGGGGCGGCCTCGGCGGCGGCGAGGCGCGGACCGACTGCGGTGAGCTGCGCCATCACCCGGTGATCCTCGTCCACGGCGATGGCGAGGGGCCCGAGGCGTGGATCGCAGGGGAGGACGGCGGCGCGGTCGGCGCGCTGCGCGCGGCCGGGTTCGGTCCGTGCGAGGTGTGGGCCCTGCGGGTGGGCGAGGCGGGCAAGCCCATGCGCTCGCTGGAGGAGCTCACCGACGACGTCAAGGTCTTCATGTACGCGGTGCTGTCGTACACCGGCGCGCCGCGGGTACAGATCGTGGCCGACGACGAGGGAGCCGTGCTCGTCCACGCCACCCTGGTCAAGTACGGCCTGCACAACCTCGTGCACGCCCTGGTCTACCTGGACGCGCCCTTCGGCGGCGAGCCGGGCTGCAACGACGACCGCTGCTTTGCCGGCGAGGTGATGTGCTGCACCCTGCGCCGGAAGTCCGGCTTCCTCGACCGTACGTTGCTGCCCGTGGAGACCCCCCACGCCCTCTCGGCGGTGCCGGACGGCAGGCGGACCGGCCACATCCGGTACCTGACCGCGGGCCCCACCCCGGCGGTGGCGCTGAAGGACCGCACCGACGTCCACGGCGGCTGGATGCTCGACGGCGCCTGGAACCTGTCCTACCCCGGGCTGGCCGCGAAGCCGGCGCACCACGTGCCGGAGCTCTGGGGTGTGATCGTGCGGACCCTGTCCGACCCGGCGGCGGCGTGCCAGCGCGCCGACGACGCGGACGGGGACGGATACTGCGCCACGGCCGCGGGCGGCAACGACTGCGACGACGCGAACCCGGCGATCTACCCGGGCGCGCCCGAGGTGCAGGCCGACGGCATCGACCAGGACTGCAACCTCCACGATCTGGACCGCAGCATCGTCGGCTGGAAGTGCGAGCGACCCCTCGGCGATCCGGTGGGCCCCACCGTGCTGGGCCCGCGGGCGACGACGACCGAGGAGGAGGACGGGGACTGGAGCTGGCAGGAGTGGGTGGTCGTGGCCGCCCTGTCGGCGTTGCTGCTGCCCATCGGGTGGGTGGCGTACGGCGCGTTCGGGCGGCGCTGGTTCAAGCGGATGCGGCGCCGGGCGCGGCGCGGGGCCCTGTCGGCGCCGGCCGCTGACGAGGAACCCGTCGCCGAGGAGACCCCGGATCGTCCGTGGCGCGCGAGGTTGCTCGAAGGGGCGGTCGTGGCCGCCGTGTTCGCTGCGGTCGTCACCGCGGCCCTGTTCACCCGCGGGTTCGATCCGGCGCTGCACTACGTGGGCGGCAACTACGAGTTCGTGGGCTGGAACCTGGTGGACTGGAACGTCCACTACTGGTCCATGTGGGACTTCCGTCACGTCTACCTGGGCCTGGACAACCCCCTGCGCTCGGTGCACGAGTTCTACCCCGAGGGCCTGCTCACGGTGACCGTGCGCGGCGACCTGGCGATGATGGCCATCGCCGGGGTGGTGGGCCTGTTCTGCTCCCCGGACACCACCTACCTGCTCATGCTGGTGTTCATCCTCGCCGGCAACGGCCTGGGGGGCTTCGTGCTGGTGCGCACCCTCACCGGCAGCCGCCTGGCCGGCCTGGCCGTGGGGGTGGTCTTCTGCTTCGCCGGGGTCACGTCCTGGGCCCTGAACACGGGCAACCTCGAGTACGGCCTGTGGTTGTGGATCTGCCTGTACTTCGCCGCGCTGGTGCAGGTGCTGCGCCACGGGGGCCGCAAGCGCGCGGTGATCGCGGGGGTGTTCGGGCTGCTGGCCATCTACTCGAACTTCCTGTTCATCTACCACCTCGCCGGGGTCAGCGCGGTGCTCCTGGCCTTCCGGGCGCGCCAGCTGGACACCCGCCGCTGGATCTCCCTGGGCGTGCTGGTGGCCACGATCCTGTCGCTGCTGCTGCCGTTCGCCATCTACTTCCGCTACGAGGGCAAGGACCAGGGGCAGGTCCTGCTGCCCAACGCCGACGAACTCAGCGACGACCAGGGCACGGGTCAGATGCGTCGCAACAACAGCTACGCCCTGTCCGACTACCTGCCGTGGAAGCGCGGCTACACCCGCGAGCACGGCGAGTACCTGCACTTCGACCGCAACGACGCCGACACGTACTACCTGCTGTTCGCGGCGGTGGTGCTGGGGCTGATCGTGGCGCCGCGGCGCAGCCTGCCGTGGCTGGTGGCCGGTGGTGTGTTCCTGTCGCTGTCCCTGGGGCCGGACTGGACGATCGGGACGGCCGAGGACCCGACGCGCGTGCCGCTGCCGTACACCCTGGCGGTGCGGATCGTGCCGCTGTTCTACCGCATCTACTTCCCCCACCGGATCTTCACCTTCGCCATGATCTGCGCCGGCGTGGTCATGGGCTACGCCATCGCGTGGCTGCTGCAGCGGGCCGGCCGGCCCGGGTCGATCCGGCTGTCCGGCGGCAAGCAGCGCATGCGCGTCGGCGGGCGGCGCATGCGCACCCTGGTGGGGATCGCCGTGGTCTTCGCGGTGTTCATGGAGCTGCACGGTGCGTGGGGCATCCGCACCTTCTGGAAGCACGAGGTGCACCCCTTCTACCAGCAGCTGGGCGAGGACCACGAGCAGTACGCCATGGTGGTGTTCCCCATGGACTACGGCGTGTTCGACGCGCGCTACCTGTACTTCCAGACCGTGCACCACAAGCCGCTGTTCAACGGCACGGTGCCCCGTTACTTCGGCATCTACGGCATCCCCAACTACGAGATGCTCGAGGAGAACTCGATCCTGCGGCGGGCCTACCAGCTGCAGATGGAGCACATGCCGCGCACGGTCACCGCGGCCATGATCGAGATCGGCGGCGCCTCGTTCGCCCTGGACCGGCCCACCCTCGACCAGGGCATCATCGACCTGCTGCGCGAGGGCTTCCGCTACGTGGTCCTGCACCGCCGGGTGGTGTGGGACTCGGGGCTGAGCTTCGAGATGCCCCGGGACACCGAGCTGGAGCTGTTCCTCGTGGACGCCCTGGGCAAGCCCGCGTACGAGGACGCCGAGATCGTCGTGTTCGACCTGCGCGCCACCGGAAGGACCGGAAATTGAGCTGGCGTGCCCCGCGCGGCGGCTCCTTACGACTGCGCGGCCGCCACGCCTTCGGCGCCCTGTCCGCGCTGGGGGTGATCGCCTACCTGGCGGTCAACGTGCACTGGATCCAGCACAACGGCGACTACATCCAGTTCGACGTGGCCCACCACCTCAACGAGGCCGTGGACTTCGAGAACACGGCCCTGGCGATCCTGCACCACGATCAGGGATTCACCGCCAAGGTCGGCGATCTGGTCCAGCTGCTGAACAACCGCGCCGGGCTCAAGATGATGTGGCCGCGGCTGGTGTACGCGGTGACCGCGGCGTGGTCCATCTTCGTGGGCGGCGGCGACCGGGCGCCGTTCTACTCCAACCTCGCGTTCCTCATGGCCTGGATCGCGGGCGCGGCCGTGGCCATGCGGCGGCTGGTGGGCCGCAAGCTGGGCTGGGAGGGGTTCTTCTACGCGCTGGTGATCGGGCTGCTGTTCCCGGCCACGTACGGGCCGATGCGCCTGTACGGGCTGGACTTCCCCCTGGCGTGCGGGGTGTGCCTGAGCCTGGGCCTGCTGATGGCGTCGCGGGGGTTCTCGCGTCCGGTGGCGACGTTGCTGTTCGGCCTCGTGGCCGGGCTGAGCCTGCTGATCAAGGCCCACTTCGCCTTCTACCTGATCTTCGCGCTGCCGTACGCCCTGGGCCAGCTCGTGGCGCGGGCGCCGTCGGGGCGCGACACCCGGCTGCGGCGGCTTGGCCTGCTCGCGGGGGCCACGGTGATCTTCGGCTTGATGGCGTACGTCTGGCTCGCAGGCAGCATCGGCGCCATCGTCCACGACCTGGCCATCCACACGGTGCCGCAGCTGGTGCCGTCGGCCGAGGGCAGCTACACCGAACCCCACTCCGAGGCGTTCCCCAAGTACTCGCTGGCGTGGTGGACGTACTACGTCAAGGCCGGCGTCCTGGACATGGGCATCGCCGGCACGCTGGCGCTGATCCTGGGCATCGTCTCGCTGGTGATCTGCCGCAAGGAGCTGCCGCGGGGCCTGCGCCACGACCGCCGCCTGCTCTACCTGGCCGCGGGCGGCGTGATGTTCGCCCTGTCGGTGTTGCCCATCAAGGACACCCGCTACCTGTTCCCGGCCTTCCCGTTCTTCGCCCTGATCGCGGCCACGGGGCTGATGACCATGCGGCGACGCCCGCGGCGCCTCTTCGCCGGCATCGCCCTGGTGGTGGGCGTGGCCACCCTCGGCGGCATCTCGTACAACCGCAAGCTGTCGGACCGGCTGCACCACGAGCTGATGCACAACGTGGGCTGGGAGGAGGGCAACCTCTGGGCCCGGTCCACGGGCGAGGAGCGGTTCGAGGGTATGGCGTCGAACGTGGCGGCCACCCTCATGGACGAGCCCAGCCAGCGCGGGGCCAACGTGGGCTTCATCGTCGTGCCCCAGGGCCACCCCATGGCCGGCTACCACATCGACCTGGCGCGCCTGGATGCGTACCGCCTCAAGCGGCGGCTGGGGTGCGTCGGTCGCAAGAACCCCGACCTGTTCGACACGGCCATGCTCGACGCCCTGTGTTACGTCGAGACCGTGGACATGCGCTTCTACAGCCCCACCTACTTCGAGATCGAGGCCATGCACCTCGACGCCTTCGTGGTCTACCACTGCGTGGGCAGCTACGACGGCTTCGAGCCGCCGTACATGTCGTATTACGGCGAGCCCATGCCCGACCTGGTGTTCTCGCGCACCGTCGAGGAGATCGACGAGCGCATGCCGCGCCGCTACGACCGCATCGCCGAGTACGACTACGCCTCGGGGGGCCAGCAGGTGCCGGCGCTGGTGTACCTGTACGAGAAGTAGGTCCGCGGCGCGTCACTTCACCTGCATGTCGATCACGACGGTGATCTCGTCGCGGGCGCGCAGCAGCACCACCACCAGCTGACGGCCCACCGCGCCGCGGGCGATGGCGGCGCGCATGTCCGCCACCGAGGCGACGGGGGCGGTGGAGTCCGCGTCGATGCCGGCGCGCAGGACCTGATCGCCGGCGTAGATGCCGGCAGCCTCGGCCGGTCCGCCCCGGTCGATGCCCACCACCATCAGCCGCGACGACTCCTTGATGTCCGGGGCCACGGACAGGCCCAGGTACAGCTCGCCGGGCACCGAGCCCAGCGAGACCGCGACCGCGAGGTCGTTGCCGGCGCGGCGGATGCCGAACAGCACCTCCTCGCCGGGCAGGCGGTGGAAGGTCACCTCGCGCTGGAAGTCTCGCCTCGAGCCCATGGTCCGGCCGTCCACGGTCAACAGCAGGTCGTCGGGCAGGATGCCGGCGTGGGCGGCCGGGGAGTCGTCCTCCACCGCGTGCACGAGCAGGCCGGCGGGCAGGGCAAGGGCGAGCTTGGTGGCCTGGGGGATCGGCTCGAGGGTGACGCCGGCCCAGGGGTGGACCACGTTGCCGTGGTCGCGCAGCTGCTGGGCGACCCACATGGCCGCGTTGATGGGGATGGCGAAGCCCAGGGACTGGGGCGGGACCGGCGAGTTGCCCGTGCGGCCGATGATCCAGGTGTTGATGCCCACCACCTGGCCGCACAGATCCACCAGCGGCCCGCCGCTGTTGCCCAGGTTGATGGCCGCGTCGGTCTGAACGTAGTCCTCGTACGAGGCGATGCCGAACCCGGACCGGCCCAGGCCCGACACGATGCCCACGCTGGCGGAGAACTCCAGGCCCATGGGATGACCGATGGCCACCACCTCCTCGCCCACCACCAGCCCTGCGGAGTCCCCCATGGGCGCGGGTCGCAGCTCCTGCAACGGCGGCCGCTCCAGCACCTGTAGCAGCGCCAGGTCCAGGTCCTCGTCCAGGCCCACCACCATCGCCCGCGCCACGCCGCCGTCGCGCAGGGTCACCGCCAGGTCCACGGCCCGCTCCACCACGTGGGCGTTGGTCAGCACGTAGTCCCCGTCGTACACCACCACCCCCGTGCCGATGCCCGTGGCCTTGTCGTCCAGCTCCGCGCCCAGGTCGTCCTCGATGGCCCGCGCCGACAGGGGTGTGATCGCCACCACCGAGTGGGACATCTGCTCGACGATGGCCGTGTACGGCTGGGCGCACGACAGGGCCGGGCGGTGCTCGGCCTGGGCTCCGGCGACACACGCCCACACCACCGCCAATGTGGCAGCCAGCCCGGGCAGCATGCGTCTCATGGGACTACAGCGGCACCGCCGGCCCGTCGGCCGGGTCGTCCTCGGGGAGCGTCTCGTCGAGCTCCTGCATCAGGCCGGGGTCGTGCAGCAGCTCCATCAGCAGTTCCGTGAACTCGTCGGCCTTGTCCACGCAGAAGTACATGTTGCCGAGGAACTCTTCGCGGTCGATGAGGGCCGTGGGGAACTCCAGCGACACCACCGGCTCGAACGTCTCGTCCAGCCCCACCTTCACCTGGTTCCAGTTGAAGTTCATCCGCCCGATCACCGCGAACAGCGCCAGGTTCAGCCGCTCGTTGCGCTCCCCCAGCAGCTGGGTCACCGGCCGCAGCCAGACCACGTACGTCGTGAACGTCTCCTCGAACTCCACGTACACGTCCCACGACCGGTCCTCGACGTCGCTCGCGAACGGCAGCTTCCACAGCCCGTACTGCGCCTTCACGTCCACCCGTTGCCGCTCGTAATGCAGGTCCTGCTCGTCCATCCACCCCTCGAGCAGCTCCACACTCGGCGTCGGCTTCGCCTCCCGCAGATTCTTCCGCGTCACCCCACACCCCACCAGCAGCGGCACCACCACCACCACGGCCATCCACCTCGCCGGAATCCTCATCGCCAGCCTCCCTCCGAGGGAGTGCAGAACCAGGGCAGGAACACGAGACCCTCTCCCCTTCAACGTAGCATTCGGCCCCCTGTCCCCCAAAAACACCCCCCATGCCAACTAACTCCCGAGATGGCCGGCATCTCGCCCACAAGTTGGCATCGATGGGGGGAAGGGTATGGATAGTGCCCGAGCTGTGGACAACCCTGCGGGTTGCCCCCAGCTCGTTGGATAACCCCTTCGGGGTTACCCACACTCTCCACACCCTCGACGACTACAAAAAAAAAGAAAAAATGAGCTCTAGGGAATCGTCGTCGCGGCGGTGGGCATGTGGGAAACCACGGAGAAAAGCGGCGTGACACGCCATGTCCACGGCCGATCCCCCAAGCCTTCGGTCACCCCAGCCGCGCCACCGCCACCTCGATTCCCATCCGCAGCAACACCGCCTCGAGTTCCCGTTCCTCGACGGGTCGCTTCGACAGCTTCCTCGCGGCTTCGCGGGAGATGTGGAGGGCTGCCGTGACATCCCGGGTCGGGAGGCCAGCCTCTCGGCCGAGCGCCACGACCAGGGCCTTAGCGTGGGTCTCGGGTGCGGTGCGGCCGGAGAGGTCTGGTGGCGCGTTGGCCACGAATGACGCCGCAGCGGTCAGGGACTCGACATCGGCGCCGCGCAGCTGTCTCACGTCGAGCTGGCGGACTCCTTGGGGATTCAAGCCGGCCGATCTCCAGGCCTCGGCCGGCCGGTACCTCGGCAACACATCGGGGATGCGCAGCTCACAGATGACCCGCGCACCGACGATGTCCGGGAACGCACTGCCCGACCACAGCGCCGGGTGCGCGTCGAGGCCGTGCTTGGCTGGCTGCTCGATGGTGTAGCCAACGAGCCTGAGCAGGTGGGCCCGGCTTTCCACCGGCTTGATGTACGGTTGCTCGAATTCCCTCCCGGCGATCGGCCGCAAGCCCAGGAGCAGGGCCCGCGACAACTTGCCCGCTGTCGCTCGGTCGCAGACCACCACCACGTGCAGGTGGTCGTCGACGATGCCGAATGTGATCAGATGGGGGCCGGCCCGCTGGACCACGACGGCGACGGCAGCTCTCCGCTGACGCTCCGTGGGGAACAGGGGGTGGCGGCCGTCCGAGGAGAACCTCAGATGCCAGATTTCCATGGGTACTTCTTTCCCCGTGGGGGCGAGGGCGAAGGGAATCTAGTCACGACGCCGAGGGGCACAAGTAGGGAAGGATGTAGCCGTTCCAGGGCCTTGGAAAAGATGGTCCGTGATATGAACGGAAAGACAAGGGGGTGCCGGACGCATGCGATGGGAACCGTTTCTCATTCTCTATGTCCTCGGCTCGCTCGGTTGTTCGGCCGGCGATGTGCCAGCGGGTGCTGACGACGACGTCGTTGACGACGACGACAGCGACGCGCTCGAGTCGGGTGAGTGGAGAACGGTGCAGGCGTCATACGTGTTCTCGTGCGGCCTGCGGACTGAAGGACGCGTCGAATGCTGGGGATTGGAGAGCGAGGGAGAGTGCGCGCCGCCCCTGGGGCTCTATCGAGAGATCAGCGTGGGGATGAACCACAGCTGCGGCATCCTCGACGGCGGCCAGGTGGTCTGCTGGGGTAGCAATGCCGTCGGTCAGAACGACGTTCCTGACGGTGAGTTCTCCATGGTCGTTGCCGGCCTCGGCAGTTTCTCGTGCGGGCTGGAACCTGCCGGGAGCGCGCGATGCTGGGGAGCCGTCCAGTTCGACGGGTTGGAGGAGTATCCATTGGCCGCGCTGACGACCCTGAGCGCGGGATCGGCGCACGTGTGCGGCTTGACCGCGGAGGGCGAGGCCGTGTGCTGGGGCTGTGACGGCCCGACCTATCACCATAACGGGCAGTGCACACCGCCTGCGGGTGCCTTCAGGCAAGTGTCGGCCGGGAACTACCACACCTGCGGGATCGCCCAGGATGGCCAGCTGGGCTGCTGGGGCTGCTGGGACCCGGATCGGAACCATGGGCAATGCGCCCCCCCCTCAGGAACCTTCGAGTACGTCGACTGCGGGGTGGACGCCTGCTGCGCCATCGACGACGGGCAGACCATCCATTGCTGGGGCCGGGCCAACGTGGGACAGGGGGAGATCATCCCCTCGCTGGCAGCGCTGTCCTATCGCCAGGTCCATGTGGGCGTGGAGCACTCCTGCGCCGTGCACACCACAGGTGAGGCCGTGTGCTGGGGGTACAACTGGTACGACCAGTGCGACGTCCCGTGATTGGGGACGCGCCCGCCCGGGGCTCTACGGCCGGCGACGAATCCTTGCCTTGAACATCCCCGAGTACGCCAGCTCGACGCCGACGATGGTGCTCAGCCCCGGGTCGGAGGTGGCGTCGACCTTGCCGCGGTAGGCGAGGAGGTCGGCGTAGACCTTGAGGTGGAGGTGGCCGAGGAGGACGACGCCGAGCTCGGAGCGGAAGTTGGCGGAGATGAGGAGGTCCTCGTCGGTGTCGTCGCGGTGGGGGAACCAGCCGGAGAGGACGAGGGTGTTGGCCCACTTGAGGGGGCCGCGGGAGACCTCCTGGGCGATGTCGAGGGAGATGCCGGCCTCGAGGGCGCCGGAGTCGGCGGAGAGGTCGTACTCGATGAAGGGGCCGGTCTTGATGGTCTTGACGGTGGGGATGAGGTTGGAGGCGGTGGCGCCGGCGGTGCCGCGCAGATCCTTCTGGCGGGGCTGCTGGCCGATGACGGCGCCGTCGTCGGCGAGCTCGTCGGCGCGGAGGAACTCGGTGTCGTAGGAGGCCTGGAGGAAGGGGTAGACCGGGGCCTTGCGGATGGACAGGGCCTTGAGGCCGAGGTCGGCGGAGAGCAACAGGTCGTCCTCGAGCTCGGTGGGGTCCTCTTCGCCGATGGTGTTGAGGGTGAGCACGGCCTTGCCGCGGGTCTCGAAGACGAGGTTGCGGGTGTCGATGCCCAGGGTGCCGTCGGCGCGCAGGCCGAAGGTGAAGGAGCCGGGGGTGGTGATGCGGCTCTCGCGGACGTTGGCGTAGGGCTCCTGGTCGCCGTTGACCATGTAGCGGGTGAGCACGACGCCGAGGTTGTCGGCGCGGGCGTAGAACATGGGGTGGATGGTCTCGCCGCGCTCGCGCAGCCAGTCCGACAGCTGGGCGCGGTAGGCCTCGTCGAAGCCGTCGTGGGTGTCGCGGGCGTCGTGGAGTCCGCGCAGGACCTGCGCCCGCAGGGTCAGGGGCTGGCCGTGCAGGGTGGGGCGGAAGCCGCGGTCGGTGGTGCGGAAGCGCGTCTTGGGCTTGGCGCCGCCGATCACCGACGTGACCGATGCGTAGTCGCGCAGCTTCGAGGTGGTCAGCACGCGGTAGGTGTCGCCGCCGACCAGGGGCCGCCCGCCGACCTTGCCGTGGGTCGGGTCCAGGCCGGCGACCCAGGGCGCGCCGGTCCGCTTCTCGGACTCCACGTCGCCGCGGGTGGCGGTGCGGCGCGGGGCGCTGCGCGGTGCGTTGCGGGCGTCGCCGGTGAGGCGGACCAGCTCCTTGAGCTGGGCGCCGGTGAGCTCCATCAGCTGCAGCTCGTCGGGCACGGCGAGGTAGGCCGACGCGTACATGTCGCGGGTCGCGCCGGAAAGGTCGACGGGCCACGGCAGGGGCGGCAGCACGACCACGTCGGCGCCGCTGCGCTCGAGCAGCACGTTGGCCGAGAGGTTGGCGAACAGGCTGCGGGTCATGCGCAGCTGCAGCCGCTCCACGGCCAGGGTGCCCGTGGCCATCTCCACCTCGATGACCCGCTGGTACGGCTGGCCCTGCACCAGGAACTGCAGGCGGTTGACGTCCTCCTCGACCAGGGTGCGCAGGTCGGGGATGAGCACCGGCTCGCCGTCGAGGTAGACCGACTGGCGGATCTCCATGACCCGCGCCAGGCCCTCGGGATCGGGCGGCAGCAGCTGGGTGATCGGCGTGGTGTTCAGCGCCAGCTCGGCCAGCCGGCCGTCGTCCATGCGCACGTCCAGCTGGCCGGTCTCCACACCCGACGCGTGGACCACCAGCAGGGGCGGGGGGTCGGGCGCGTACAGCCGCGCCGGCGCGGGGCGGACCGTCTGCTCCTGGGCGCGCGGCACCGCCGCGTGGAAGTCCCCCACGACCACGTCCACGTGGGCCAGGCGCGCCACGAGGTCGCCGAAGGTGTCCGGCTCGAACCCGGCCAGCAGCACGGTCAGATCGGGGTCGCGGCCCTCCCGCGCCCTGAGGGAATGCAGCGCCCGCTCCACGGCCGGGGCCGGGGATTCGATGTCCAGGCCGCTGCGCGCGGTGGAGTCCAGCTGCGCCTCGATCGCCGGGTCCACCACGCCGATGAACGCCACGTCCACGTCGCCGAGCTGGATCATCTGCGCGCCGTCGAAGGGGTGATCCCCGGCGGCGTCGGTGAGGTTGGCGGCGATCACGGTGATGCCCGCCTCTTCGGCCTCGGTGGTGAGGTGATCCAGCCCCAGCATCAGCTCGGGCAGCCCCGGTGACAGCAGCCGCAGCCCGGCCTCACCCAGGCTGTCCCAGGACAGGGGGCGGTGCAGGCTGGCGTCCTGGCCCGGCACGAAGGAGCGCCCCTCCACCACGCCGCCGCTGGAGACGTAGACCGCCGGCGCGTCGGCCCGTTCGATCAGCCCGCGCGTCAGGGCCATGCGACGCGTGCCCTCGCCCACCATGCGCGAGAGCTGGTGCAGGGTCCGCTGCTGGCCGGACTGCTCCACCACCACGGTTTCCTGGCTGCGCACCTCCCAGGTCGTGAACTCCTGTTCCAGGGGGGCGTCGGGGGGCATGCCCGGTCCCTGGGCCACCCACGCCTCGGCCCCGTCGGAGTTGCGGTAGCGGGTGAGCACACCCTGCAGGCGGATGGCGTCGCCGTACCCGTGGCGTTCGCCCATGGCGCGCTCGAGGTGGTCCAGCAGCTCCAGGTCCGGGTCGTGGACCCCCTGCACCAGCACGGCCAGGTCGGTGCGGATCACCGGCGCCGGGTCCACCCGCTCGACCACCTCGAAGCCCCCCGCCGGCAGGAACGTGATCGCGCTGGACAGCAGCCCGTCGTCGGTCCACAGGTAGCGCCCCTCGCGGTACAGCGCCCCCATGCCCGACTGCACCGACACGATGCGCCCGCCCTCCTGCTCCAGGTAGTCGAACAGCAGGTCGCCGAACCCCAGCTCCATGCGGCCGCTGCTCACGCCGCCGGTGTTGCCGTCGAAGACGATGCGGCAGTCCGGCGGCGGCTCGCCGATCTCGCCGGCCAGCTCACCCTCGTCCATCAGGTCGGGCTCGAGGAGTGGGGGATCTGCGGCGAGGGCGGGCAGGGCGGTGCCGAGGGTGAGGGCGAGGGTCAGAGCTGGGATATTGAAGGGACGCAAAGCGTCCCTGGTTATAACGTTCCCACGGGGACCGTGGGAACGAGGAATCTGGGAATGGGGACCGTGGGAACGAGGAATCTGGGAATGGGGACCGTGGGAACGAGGAAATAGGAGAGGAATGGGGGAATCAGTCGGTGTCGTCGTCGGGCGGCTCCACCCACTTCACCAGCACGATGCCCAGCTCGTACAGCACCATCAGCGGCAGCCCCAGCGCGATCTGGGTCACCACGTCCGGGGGCGTGATCAGCGAGGCGAGCACGAACACGCCGATCAGCGCGAACGGTCGCGCCTTGCGCAGCAACGGGGTCCGCACGAACCCGATCTTGCCGAGGAACATCATCGCCAGCGGTAGCTCGAACACGACCCCGAAGGCCAGCAGCAGCCGCGTGCTGAACGACAGGTACTCCCCGATGGTCAACATCGGCGCGGTCGTCTCGTTCCCGTAGCCCAGGAAGAACTTGCACGCCCACGGCAAGACGGCGAAGTAGCACGCGGCCGCGCCCGCGACGAACAGCGCGGTGCTGAACAACACGAACGGCACCACGAGCTTGCGTTCCCTGGCGTACAGCCCCGGCGCGACGAACCGCCACCCCTGGTAGAAGAGCACCGGCGAGGCGACGAACACCGAGGCCAGCAGCGAGACCTTGAGGTAGGTCAGGAACGCCTCGGGGAGCTTGGTGTAGATGAACGTGGAGCCCTCGGGGAAGTAGGGCAGGGCCGGCAGGATCAGCAACTGGAAGAGCCGCTTGGAGAACAGCAGGCACACGCCCAGGGCCAGGGCATAGGCGATCATCCCGTGGATCATCCGCTTGCGGAGCTCTTCGAGGTGCTCCAGCAGCGGCATCCTGTATCCGTCGACCTCGTCGAGCAGGCCGTCCGGTCCCCCGCCGTTGGAGGCCGTTGCCGTGCTCACTCGTCTGCCCCAGGCTGCTCGGCGGATTCAGCGGCGTCGGGCGGTGTCATCGCCGGCGACCGCGACGGTCGGGCCACGAAGCGCCGCTTCTGGCCGGCGGGCCGCCTTGGGCTGTGGTCGGTCCCCTCGAGGATCAGGTTGCTCTTGAGGTCGTCCGTGACGCGCTTCGCCTCGGACATGGTTCGGAACAGGGTGCGGGCCACCTGCGGGAGCTTGTCGGGGCCGACGAACACCAGGACCAGCACGAGGATCACGGCGATCTCGGTGAAGCCTATGCTGGGCATGGCGGAGCCTCCTGATCCTCGCTGTCATCGGATGGTGGGCGAAGCTGGCAGTGCTGCTCGATGAACTCGACCATGGGGCCGGGATCGTCCAGTGGGAACCTCGGCCAGTCGCCGTCCACGCGCGAGTCCCCGACGACCGCCACCGTCGTGGACGGGGGGACGTGGGGTGGGGACGGGGCTCCCTCGCGGGTGATCAGGACGACCGGGACTCCTGCGTCCCGGTATCCCTCGATCAAGACGATGTCCACGTCTCCGAGGAGGGGGACGAGGTCGGGCAGGGTCGTGTCGGACGGCAGGTCGCCGTGGGCGCCGACGCGGCCGTCGCCGGCGATGACGACCCGGGTGGAACCCGCCTCCCTGAGGCGGTACGAATCCTTGCCCTCGTGATCGATGTCGAACTCGTGGGCGTCGTGCTTGATCGTCCCCACCCGATACCCGCGGTCGGCCAGCGCGCGGATGAGGGTTTCGAGGTAGGTCGTCTTGCCGGTGCCCGAGGGCGCGACGAACGAGATCCTGGGCGCCTCGGGGTTGCGGTAGTGGCCACTGCGACCGCCGGACTTCTCCAGCAGCCGGACCCGGGACAGGACCATGGAGCGGTCCATGGACTTGCACATGTCGTACACCGTCAGGGCGGCCACGGTCGCGGCGGTGATGGCCTCCATCTCCACGCCGGTCCTGGCGAACGTCCTCGCCGAGGCCTCGATGGCGACCGCCCGGTCCAGCAGCCGGCACCGGACGTCCAGGTGGTCCAGCAGCAGGGGATGGCACATGGGGATCAGCTCGGCGGTCTTCTTGGCGGCCTGGATGCCGGCGATGCGGGCCGTCTCGAGGACGGGCCCCTTGGCCATGGCGCCGTCGCGGATGCGACCGATGACCTCGCGCGTGGTGAACACCCTCGCCGCCGCCCGCGCGAACCGCACGGTCTGCTCCTTGCCCGAGACGTCCACCATGCGCGCTCGGCCCTGGCGATCGACGTGGGTGAAGTCACCCACTGCGGTCGCCGCCACGGATGAGCTGGAAGTGGACCTCCTCGCCGGCGCGCAGGGCGTGCTCGCCCGCGGGCAGGGGCACCAGCGCGTTGGCCGCGGCCGTGGCGAAGACATCCGCCGAGCCGCTCCCCGGGCGAGCCGTGACCTCGTAGTGGTCGTCGCACCACCGCGCGGTCACCAGCGCGAACAGTTCTCGCTTGCTCTGGTACCACGCGTCGTCGCTCAGCACCCCCCGATGTCGTGGGGGCGCCGGGACGTGGCCCGTCATCTTGGCCACGGCCGCGGAGACGTACACCTGGAACGCCACCACCGTCGCGAGGGGATTGCCGGGCGCGCCGAAGACCAGGGTCCGGCCCCGCGTGCCGAACCACAGCGGTTTGCCGGGCTTTTGCAGCACCCTGTGGAAGCAGCACTCGACGCCCAGCTCCTCCAGGGTGTCCGGCACGAGATCGTACTTGCCCCGCGACACACCTCCGGCGATCACGACCACGTCGCTCGCCAGCGCGTCTTGCAGGGTGGTCCGGAGTACGTCCGGATCGTCCGTCGCGCGCAGCAAGGTGATCTTGTCGAGCCCCAGGCAGCGCGCCTGCGCGGCCAGGGACACCCCGTTGGAGTCCCGGATCTGATGGGGGCCGGGCTCGCTGTCGATGGAGACCAGCTCGTCGCCGGTGGTGACCACCGCCAGGGACGGGGTCCGCCGGACGCGCACGAGGGTGCGGCCCTCGGCGGCCAGCGCCGCGATCCCGATGGGGGTCACGACGGCGCCCTCCGGCAGGATCACCTCACCTTCGGCCGTGGAGCTGCCCCTTCGAGCCACGTGCTGTCCGGCCTTGACCTCGTCTGCGAAGTGGATCGCGTCTCCGCTGCGCGAGGTCATCTCCACCGGGACCACGGCGTCTGCGCCATCGGGGAGGGGGCCACCAGTCATGACCTCCATGCACGCGCCGGATCGCACGTGGGTGATCGCGACCGCTCCGGCCGGGCACTCTCCGATCCGCAGCAGGGTCACCCCGGCCCGGACCTCCGCGGAGCGCACCGCGTACCCGTCCATCATCACCTTGTCGAACGCCGGGTGGGAGGACGAGGTGACGAGCGCCTCGCTCAGGACGCGGCCGACCGCACAGTGGATGGGGATGACGATGTTGCCGAGGGTCTCCGGACAGGCGGCGAGGACCTCCTCGAGGGCTTGTTCGACGGTGATCATGCGTACTCCTCAGACGTGGCCTCGTCGGCCGGCTCCGATGCCGACGTCTCCGGTAACAGCGGCAGGAGCTTGATTCCCAGGACGAACAGCGCAGCACCCAGCGCCAGGATCCCGCCCGAGACGAGCCACTCGAAGAGGCTGGGGAAGTACTCGAAGACCGCGCGCTGCGAGTGATAGGCCTCGGCCAGGCCCTCCATCATGGGCTGGGTCAGGGGCGGCACCACGAGGTTCAGCCGCACCGACAGGAAGGTCACGGCCACCAGGCCGCCCGCGAGGGCCACGGCGCCGGGCTTTCGCGGCAGCCAGACCAGCAGCGCCACCGGGACGACGACGCCCAGCGCCAGGTGGAAGATCCAGAAGTTCCACCAGTACGGGCCGAACAGCAGGTGATGGAAGATCTCGGATTCGTGGCTGATGCCCTGCCACAGGGGGGTGGAGAACTCGGCCCACTCCAGCAGGCTGTCGGCCAGCACCAGCACCAGGACCAGCCGGCCGAGCATGACCAGGGTCTCGCGGAACCGGGCACCCCGGTCGGGCCACACGATGTAGTAGATCGCCGCCAGCCCGCCGCAACCCGAGGCCAGGGCGCCGACCAGGAAGATGATCGGGAACAGGGGCTGGTGCCAGTACATCCGCGCGCCGATGGTGGCGAACAGCGCTCCCACGCCGCCGTGGAAGGCGATGGCGAGGGGGACGCCGATCATGCCCAGGCGGTGGAGCCAGCGTTCGGCAAAGGGCTCGGGGATGCGCGTGACCTGACGGGCCATGAAGCCCGTCAGCCCCCTCTTGTCACGCCAGGGCACCAGCCGGGGGACCAGGGCCAGGAGGTTCTCGACCAGGATCACGCCGAAGTAGGTGGAGTACAGGAAGATCATCCACGCCATCATCGAGCGGAAGTTGGCGTGGAGCATGACCTGGATGGAGCGGTTCATGTGGCCCAGGTCCATGGCGATGGACAGCAGCGCCATGACCAGGGTGACCGCCGCGGTGAACAGGGCCAGCGGCGCCAGGGGCGCCAGCTTCTCCACGCGTCCGACGTAGACCACGGACGAGAGGATGAACGAGCCCGCGGACAGGCCGATGAAGTAGATGTAGAAGGCGACCCACAGGCCCCAGGGGATGTAGTTGTTGTAGTCGGCGAGCTGGTGGCCGGTGCTCAGCCTCAACCAGACCCCCCAGACCCCGGTGACGGCGAGGACCGCCCAGAGCAGGAAGAAGACGATCTTGGCGAGCCGGATCATGGTGCTCTCCATCTACAGGCGGTCACACGAGCCGCGCTTGCTGGCCAGCAGCTCGGCGAGGGTCCGCCGCGGTTCGGGGTCGGCCGGGTGGACCGTGACGGCTCCGGATTCGCCGCGCAGCGAACCCACCTCGGCCCCGAACGTCCGCCGCGGATCGGGCTGGACCGCGGCTCCGTCGATGGTCATGCGTCCATCGAACCCCTCGGTGTGCCCGTACCCCACGGCGGCGGCGACCACACCGGGGCGGACGGCCTCGGTCTCGACCACGTTGATCTCCCGGTGCGCGCGATCCGCCTCCAGCTCGACGCGGTGCCCCCGTCGGACCCCGACCTCGGCGAACGTGCTCGGGTGGACCCAGGCCTCGTTCTCGGCCCTCAGGGACGGCGTGGCCCAGTACTGGGCCGTGGAGTCCACGAAGCCGCCGAAGCTCTCGCGGTAGGTCACCAGCGCCACCCCCTCGATGGGATCCCCGGGGGATCGGACCGCGCTGGGACGGAACGCTTCGGGTTTGGGCGGCGTGACAGGGCTGCGGCGGGCTTCGAGCCAGCCCCGGTGCTGGAGCCTGGCCGGGTTCGGGGTCGCGGCGATGGCCGCTTCCAGGACCGCGTGACTGTCCAGCGTCTCACCGGCGAGCGCGGCGAGGGTCTCGAGCAGGCCCTCGAGCCCACGGCTCCAGGGCGCCTCCAGCCCGGCCTCGCTCATCACCGAGCCGACCGTCGGCTGGACCAGCGAGATGCCGTCCCAGCGCTCGACGAGGCCGAACCGCTCGTGCTCGGTCACGTCCGGGACGATCCAGTCGGCCAGGGCGGCCACGGGGTTCATGACCGTCGTGACGACCACGAGGTTGCGCACGCGGGCGGGGTCGGCCAGGGCCTCGAGCAGCTCGGCGTGGTGGGGGCCGTCGGTGATCCCTCCGTCCCCCACGACGATCAGGGTCTCGAGGGTCTCCCTGGCGGCCAGGCGTTGTTGCAGCGCGAGGTCGGCACGCTCCCCGAGGGGAACGGGCGACAGCGCCGGCTCCATGGCCCCACCGACGCCCGTGGCCCCGGACAGGACCGCCAGCCGCAGGATGGCCTCGCAGACCTCGGCGCCGTCGGGGCGCTCCCCCACGCCGCCGCCCACCCGCACGGTCAGACCATCACCCATCTCCGCGAGCCGGTCGGCGGTGCGCCGGACGACCATCTCACCCAGCCCCGACCGCGGCTCTAGGTCCTTCCACGGCCGCGCGGCGATCTGGTCGAGCCACTCGTCGGGCGGCTCGACGACACCGTCGTCCACCCAGGCCCTGAGCAGCATCCACGCCAGGGCCATGTCGCCGCCTGGGCGCACGGGCAGCCAGACGTCGGCCATCCCGGCGACCTCGGACAGCCGCGGATCGACCACGACCAGGGCGCCCGTCCCGTGGCGCTCACGCAGCCGGAGCAGCTCCCGCGAGTCCCCGATGGGATCCACACCGGACGCGATCGCGTCGGCCCCCCAGATCAACGCCCCCCGCGCGCGCTCGAGGCGCGGCTGCAGCGTCCAGCCGGGCTGTCCCATCATGGCGTCGCTGGCCGCGTTCACCCACGGGTTGGGCGTACCCAGGAGGACCTCGGCCCCCTCCAGCGTCTGCTGGAAGGCCTCCAGGACCGGGCGCCGGTCCAGCTGGCGCGGATCCACCGCGACGACGGTCCCGGATGGAGCGGTATCGGCGATCAGGTTTGCCGCTGCCGCGGCGGCGTCGCCGGGCTGGAGGGTCTGCCAGGCCCCCTCGCCGCGCTCGCCGAGCCTGGAGAGCGGCCGCACGATGCGGAAGGGGTCGTGGGTGTTCTGCAGCCGCGCCTGGCCGCGGGCGCAGCAGGCTCCTCGCAGGGTCGCGGCGTCGGCGGCCGTGACCGGGAGGGGGCCGCCGTGGACCCTCGGGGACCAAGGGTTGCCGTCGATCTTGGCCAGCACCCCACCTTCGGTGGCCACCCGCACGGGGCACGCGCCGTGGCACCCCAGACAGGTGGACAGGACGATGGAGCCGGGATCATCGAGGGGGTACTCGGCGCGGAAGATCGTGTCCGCGTCGGCAAAGTCGGGACGGCCGGGGCCGATGGCCAGCCCCGCGCGGGAGGCGGCCAGGGTTCCCAGCGCGCACCCGCCCAGCAGGGCGGTGAGACGACAGAACTGGCGGCGGTCCACGCCCTTTCGGGTGTCCCGGTCGGATCGGACCTCCGGATCAGCTCCTGTAGTAGACCGTCGGCTCATTGCCGAGCTCCTCCTTGAGCCTGTGGCCGCCGTGGTGGGAGATGCTCTCCTGGACCAGGCTGTACGGGTCGTTGAGATCTCCGAAGACCAGGGCACCCGTGGGACAGGTGAGCACGCAGGCGGGCAGCGAACCGCGGGCGAGCCGGTGCATGCAGTGGTGGCACTTGCGGACGTTGCCCACGGGGCTCTCGTGGTGGTGGCGCGTCCACGGCCGGTCGTAGTCGGGCGACGGCCGCTGCTCGTAGGCCACCTCGCCGTGGCAGCCCTCGCCGTACCGATCCCCCACGTCGAACGTGCGCGCCGAATAGGGGCACGCGGTCATGCAGTACCGGCAGCCGATGCACTTCATGTAGTCCATCACCACCGTCCCGTCCGGGGTCGAATAGGTGGCGGCGACGGGGCACACCAGCACACACGCGGGCGTGGCGCAGTGCATGCAGGGTTTGGGGCGGTAGGACCGCCGCGTGTGGGGGAACTTCCCGTGCAGCTCCTCGAGCACCATCATGTAGGTGATCGCCGGGGGCAGGTTGTTCTCGGCCTCGCACGCGACCTGGCAGGCGCGGCACCCGGTGCAGGCGTGCATGTCGATGAACATGCCCCACTGACGCCGGCCGTCGCGCCGCTGGAGGGCACGGGTCAGCTCCTCGGCCTGCCTGGCCTTGGCGTCGCTCATGGGGGGGCCTCCCGTTCGGGTTGCGAAGGGGGCCCTCGGTGGACCCGGTCGTGCATCGCGGTGTGGACGCGGACGCTGCGGTCGTGGAACGCCTCCACGTGGCAGTTGCGGCAGTGGAGGCCCTCGAAGGGCCGCTCCATCATCCGGTCGTGGTGGCAGGCCTCGCACCGCTCGGTGATGTCGATGTCGTGGGAGCCGTCGGCGTGACACCGGACGCAGTCGGTGCTGCCACGCCCGTGGGTCAGGTGGCACTCGAGGCAGCTCTGCTCCGCCACCACCGGGTTCTCCATCGACTCCATCCAGGATGGGACGTCGGCGCCGACCCGCAGCGTGGTGTACGACAGGTACTCCTTGATCGGGAGTACGTGGCAGACGTGGCAGCTGGCCGAGAAGGTTTCCGAGTGAGGAGGCGTGTCCAGGGCCTCGGCGTCGGAGGTGCCGTGGTGGCACGACACGCACAGGGCCTCGCGCGTATCGATCTGCTCGAAGCGGGCGCCACCGGCGAAGCCGCCGAGGAACAGCCCGATCACGGCAGGGGCGAGGGTGCGGGGTTGGATCAAGTTCCTCACCACATGCCTCCGTGGGGGAGCACCACGGCGAGGAATCGCACCAGGAACATCAGCCAGTAGCCCAGCACCGCGCCGACCACGAGCATCCCTGTGCCGATGATCCAGCGCATCATGGTGAATCCTCGCCCTGGTCCAGGGTCAGCCGGTACTCGTCCTCGTGGAAGAAGGTGAGCTGCGGCCTGCCCTCGAGGCCGTGGCACACCTCACAGAAGCGGACGATCTCGTCGGGATCACGCAGGAAGCTGTTGAGCTCCGAGCCGTCCACCTCTCCGGGCCGGTCCTCGGCGTCGTGGCGCCAGCGGTGCGGGTCGTGGCAGGTCATGCACGTGATCTCCCCCACCTGGCGGTTCTCGGTCTGCTCGCCGTCGGGGCCGTAGTAGGGCACGGGGCCGTCGTAGCGGAACGGCAGCCCGCCCACGGTGAGCATCAGCCGCTCGGGGTGGGTGTAGTGGTCCACTGGGGTGGCGTCGGTGGAGCCGTCGTGGCAGGCCAGGCAGCGACCGTTGGCGGGGTTGATCTCCCCGGCGCCGTCGTCGGCGAGCCCTGTCATCAGGTAGTCCAGATCCGATCCGTGGGCCGCGTGGCACGAGAGACAGGGCCGCCGCTCGCCGTCGACGGCCACGACGCTGGCGTCGTGATCCGTACCCAGCACCGCACCCTTGTCGGCGTGGCACTCGAGGCACAGGGGGCCGACGCCGTCGTCGCTCCTGAGCACGAACGCGGTACCCGCGTGGGCATCGTGGCAGGTGCTGCAGCCGAGCCGACCATCGTAGTCGGGCAGGTCGCCGTGCTCGCCGGGCTCGAGGTCCGTGCCCAGCGGATGGGAGGCTGCCAGGGAGATCTGCGGGTCCTCGCTGCCGTCGGTGTGGCAGTCCAGGCACTGATCGGGTCCCACGCCCTGGCGCCGCTGGCCGTCCCCGAAGCCCCCGGGCCGCGTGTGCATGCCGTGGCATTCCTGGCAGGCCGGCGCTCCGTGGCCGCCGGCCCGGATGGCGCGCGACTCGTCCACGTGGCAGGCGCGACAGGCGTCGGTGCCCGCCTGGTTCATCCGCAACAACGTGGCGCTGGTGGACTGGTGGGGATCGTGGCACGACAGGCAGGTCAGGTGGCCGTCGGGCGCGAAGGCCCCGCCCATGGACTCGACCCGGTTGAGGGTGATCCGGTCGACCTCCACGTCCACGGCGTGGCGGGAGAACCCGCTGGCGTGGTCCGCGTGGCACGACGTACACAGGTCGCCGTTGGACGCCGCCGAGATCAGCAGGGGGTCGGCGTGGGCGCCGTGGGGCGGATGGCAGCTCATGCACACCAGCCGCTCGCCCTCGAACCGCGCGCCCTCCCCGATCAGCTCCTCCGCGGCCGTGCCGGCCGGCGGCGCCAGCCCGATGGGGTGGCTCTTGCGGCGGTGCGAGGTCTCGGTGTCCAGGTAGTCGTCGTGGCACTCGACGCACAGATCGTTGCCCGGGAAGCGTGAGACCTGCTCCCCTTCGCGCGGCAATCCGAAGTCCACCACCTCACCCAGCGCGGCGGGCCCGGCGGAGGCGCCCATCTCCCTGTGCACGAAGTGGCAGGTGTGACAGGTCATGTCGCCGGACTCGGACGTGCGGAACCGCTCCGGGATCTCGTCGTCCTCCTCGAGCACGAGGGGATGGTTGGTGGCCCCTGGGTCCCAGTTGCCGGAAGCGAGCACCCTCGTGCCGTCGTGACACTGACGGCAAACGAAGGACGGGTCTGCGTCGCGGACCGTGGCGCTGCTGGCGAGCTCCCCTTCGGGCGGGAACCGCCCGTCCCGCCACGCGCTCCCCTGCGCGTCCAGGCGGTACGCCGAGGCGGAGCCCGCGTCCGTGACGTACAGGCTGCCCTCGTGTGCGGCGATGCCGATGGGGAAGGCGAACAGCAGCGGCTCGGCGGGCCCGGAGATCAGCTGCCGGAACGTGCCGTCGCGCTCGAGGATCTGCACCGCGCCCTTGTGGCTGTCCACCACGGCCATCGCGCCGTCGGCGAGGACGGCCACGTCCTTGGGCTTGTAGAAGCGGCCCTCCCCCGGTCCCCACTCCCCGAAGGCCCCACGCAGGGTCCCGTCGTCGGCGAGATGGAGCACGCGGCCCGCCAGCGTCTCGGTGACGAGGACCCCGCCGTCGCCGTCCGAGACGAGGCCACGGGGACCTTCCAGCGGCGTACCGTCGATCGCGTCGATGTCCGCCTCCACCGCACCGGCGGAGTCCAGGACCAGGATGCGATTCTGGGGCGTGAGGGCGACCCACAGCCTGCCGTCCGCGGCGACACAGACGTCGATGGGCTCGGTGTGCTCGTCGAGGATGATCTCGTCCTGTTGCCGGCCGTCGGCGGGGGACAGGAGCACGAGCCGATGGTTGCCTGCGTCGGCGATCCAGATCCCCTCGTCTGCCACGCCGATCCCCGATGGGTGATCGAGGTCCTGGGACACGCGCCAGCGGATCTTCCCCATGGGTCCGACCGCCATCACGACGTCCCTGGCGATGTCGGCGATCACGACGGTCCCGTCGGCGAGGACGTCCACGGCCGCGGGCTCGGCCAGGCCCGCCTGCCAGGTGGAGCCGATGACGAAGCCCGTGGTCGTACCCGGGCCGGCGAGCACCCCCCCGGCGAGGGCGCACAGGAGCCCCAGGCCGGCCGCGACGAGGAGTAGGCGCTTCATGGTTGCTGTCCCTGCAGTTCGGCGTCCACCTCTGCGGCGGGGTGGCATGCCTTGCACAGCTGGCCGTCACTCAGGGGCAGACGCAGGTAGTCGGGCTCGGTCGTGTGCAGGACCGGGGACTCCCCCTCCTCCGCGTCCACGGCCACGCCCAGGACCTCCTCGGCCCAGTCCGGCGGCATCACGAGGCCGCCCAGGGCCTGGGCGCGCCCGCTCTCCTGTTCGATGCTGCCGGCGGGGTGGGGATCGTGGCAGGTACCGCAGTACACCTTGCCCTGATCCAGCGGGAGGCCTGCCGCCTCGGCGCGGGTGATCCCGTCTGCGTCCAGCTCGACGAGGTGCTCGGCGGAGCTGGTGTGGATGCCCTCCTCCCGGTGGCATCCCTCGCACATCTGCGGTGCGGCGACCTTGAGGTCGTCCATGTCGGCCTCGGTGACCGTGGCGTCCTGGTGACAGAACTCGCAGATGGACGTGGCCTCCGGACGCTCCTTCATGTCCTCGTGGGGGTCGTACTTGCCCAGCTGCTCCACCGTGTGGCACCGGGCGCAGAACTCGCCGATGGTGCCGTAGGGGCCGCCACGGAGGAAGTAGGGGTTGTCGGGGGCCATGGGAGCCCCGTCGCAGGCCGGCTCGTCGTGACACGTCAGGCAGGCGACCCGGCCATCGTCCAGAGGCCATGTCTCCGGGAGTTCGGCGTGCTCGCCCGTCCCGTCGTCCTCCAGTACGGGCTCCATGCCGACCTCGTGGGGGCCCTCCTCGTGGCAGTACAGGCACGCCGCGTCGGAAGAACCCCGGGCGAACGTCGTCCCGGCGGATGCGGGGACACCCTCGCCGTCGGAGTGACAGCCCGTGCAGGACGAGGGCACGCCGTGGGGCGACTCCTCGTCGGCGCCCGGGGCGGCGCCGAGCAGGGCGGCGAGGGCCAGCGCCGAGACGCCCAACGCGACGTTCCGGTCGGCAGGGCGACCCCTCGGTGGTTGGACTGGCGTCACGGCAGCACTCCGTTGGAGCCGTGGCAGTCGGAGCAGCTGTCGTAGCCCTCCGTCCGCACCAGGGTCTCCAGTTCCAGGTAGTCCACGCCCGTCGTGCACTCGCGCTGGTGGACCACCGCGAGGACGTGGCAGGCCGCGCAGTCGTCCCGGCCCCAGCCATCGGCGTGCTCCGAAGGGGTCACGACGAGCCCCTCCTCCGACTGGCCGATGGGGACCTCCAGGTCCTCGCACGGCGTCAGAGAGGCGCACGACAGCCCGAGGACGGCGAGCCCCAGGGAGACCAGGACGTGGCGCGCTACCATGGCGACCTTCCGTTGCTGTGACAGCGCGTACACGAGTCGCCGGAGTGGCACGTGACGCAGGACTGGGGATCGAAGCGGGCCTCGATGCCGTGGAGCGCGCCCCACCCCGGCGGGTGATTCGAGCGGGTCAGGGCGCCGCGGTTCTCGTGGCAGGTGAGGCAGCGGCCGGTGTCGTGGCATTCGTGACAGCCAGGGCGGATCATCCTGACCTCGCTGCCGTGGAACCTGGCCCAGCCCGGCCCGTGGGAGTCGGGGGAGAACCCCTCGCCGTGACAGATCTGGCACCCCTCGGGACCCACGGCGGCGCGGGTGTCCGTGGCCTTGTGACAGTAGTGGCAGCTGGCAGGGGGCGGCGACAGGAACGCGTCGTCCAGGACCTCGGCGTCCCCGGGTTCCTCCAGGCGCGTCCCGACCAGGTGACAGGCGACGCACGCGACGTTCTGCTCGGTGAAGGTCTCGACGTGCTCCTCGTGCAGGAACTCGTCGAAGATCAGCTGCACCTCCTCGGACGTGAGGGACTCCTCGGCCCCACCCCCGACCATCGTGGCCGAGGCGCCCAGCAGGATCACCACCAGCGGCGTCGCGACGATGGCCCTCACAGCGCCCCCCTCCCTTGGCCCACGCGGGCCTGCAAGGCCACGCCCGCACGCCACCAGGGGGACAGCAGACGGTCCGTGCCCACGGCGGTGCGGAAGACGATGCCCAGTTGACCCCACTTGGGCCGCACGGGAAGGACCAGGCTCCCCTGGAACCGGGCCTCCCCGACGGTGGCCTGGGTCCCATCCAGGCCCTGGAAGCGATAGATCCCGGCCTCACCCCAGAGGTGGACCGGGCCGACCTGGTGGCGCATCCCCACGCCGCCGCCGGCGTACCACGATGCGCCCACGGACGTGCCGGTGCCGTAGAGGCCCAGTCCGGACCAGTCGAAGGCCAGCTTTGCGGTGCCGCCGACCGCGACTCCCGTCTCCACACCCGGGGGGATCTCGGAGTCCTCGGCCACGACCTCGTAGCCCTCGGTCTGCTGCCCGATGGTGGGGCCGCCCTCGACACGGAGGCTCAGGTCGTTGGCGGGCCGGAGCTCGAACGAGACCTCGGCCACGCCGTAGTCCTCGGGGCGGAGGGTCTCCACGATCGAGGCGGCGGACCAGGGCACCGTGATGGGGGGCAGGCCGTAGTAGCGCCCGCCCAGCCTCAGCCTCGCGCGCGTCCCCAGCGGGAGCGAGGACTGGACGCGCGCCGCGAATCCAACCCCCCCGGAGTCCTCGACCCCCTCGGTCTCGCCGTCGATGCCGAGCTCGCCCAGCGCCAGCAGGGACACCCCCCGGCTGCTGCGCAGGGTCGTGCTCAGGTGGATGCGGTGGGTCAGGTTCACCGGCGTGCGGCGAATGTCGTACCCGGCGGCGAGGCCGAACGCCCCCGGTGAGATGCGGAACTGCGCGCCGCCGCCCACGTCTCCGCCGATGTCGATCGCCTCCGGGTGGCCCACGCGGCCGCCCCACAGCGACACCCCCACCGGATCGTCCATGCCGAGGTTCAGCAGGACGCCGTCCACGCGGGTCAGGCCGAGGGTCCCGGCGTGGACGTACCGGCCGGCCGTGATCGACACCTTGGGGCCGTTGTACTGCACGGCCAGGCGCTGGATGCTCGCCTCGTCCCAGGCGTACACGTCGGTGGTGGCCAGGGGGATCAGCAGCTGGCCGTCGGCGATCACCCGGAAACGCGGTGAGAAGCCTGCGGTGAGCGACAGCCCATGGCGCATCCGGGCCCAGGTGTCGCCGTTGGACTCCGGCAGGACCTCGATGGACGAATGGCCCTCGGCCTGGCTCTGGCTCGCAAATGTACCCGCGCTGGCCAAAGAGGCAAAAGCCAGCAGGGGGACCAGCACCAGGCCGAAGGCCCACCGTCCGGAGCGAGTGGGCGCGCTCCGGAGCAGAGTTCGCCGTGGTTGCAAGAGGCGCACGGCCCTACTCCTCATCCTCGAGGTGGACTGGCGGGTAGGCGTGGCACAGGGAGCAGTGGTAGACCGACGTACCCTCGATCCGTCCGTCCTCGTCCTCGGCGTGGCACTCGAAGCAGGCGGTGTCGTCCTCCTCGACGTCCTCCATGTGCAGGCGCGAGTACCCTTCGGGATGGGGGAATCCTCCCGATCCGTACCCCTCGGTGACGTCCACGGGCACGCCGCAGCTCCCCACGGCCAGCCCGAGCGCGCACGCCAGCAGGGTCCTGGAAATCCAGCGAGTCATCGATGCGCTCCACGCGGTGGCGGGGTGCGCCGGACCAGCAACCACAGGATCAGCAGATACGACGGCCAGGGCGCCGAGACATCGCCGGCGAGCGAGTACACGCAGCTGGCGGGAGCTTCGTCCTCGCCGGCGGAGTCGTCGTCGTCGGAGATGTCCGCGCACTCGTAGACCGGCAGCTCTTCGAGGACACTGAGATCATCCCCCGGGTTGCTGGTCTCCTCGAACGCGGCGTCCTGGCCGTAGGTCCATTCGCCGCAGGGATCGCCGAGCTCCTCGCCGTTGGTCTGACCGTCGTCGTCGGAGTCGAGTGCGTACACCGCGGGCCAGATGGGTTTCGGGTTGACGTAGTCGTCGTAGGTCAGCGCGACGTCGACCCCGAACCAGGTGAGGTTCAGGGCCCTGTCGATGTCGATGTGACAGGCGCCGCAGTCGTGCGTGGCGCCGTTGGGGATCTCGGTGCTGAACAGGTTCCGCGCCTCGGCCGGGGCGGCCGGGAGCAGCGCGAGGAGGCACACCACCGCCATGGCACGGGGTGCGGCACATGGCGGTCTGGTGCTCATGTGCCGCTGGCCCCGTGCCGCGCACCCTCTTCCTCGAGCAAGACCTCGGTGAGGCGCGCCAGCTCGGCGTAGAAGGGTCGCCGTGCCGCTTGCCGCACCTTCCGACAGAATGGGGGAACCCAGCGAGAGAGATCCTGTCGGTAGAGGTAGCGTTCGGAGTTGAGGATGCGCTCGGCTCGTTCGTCGTCTCCGTCCTGTAGTGCCCCGGCCTGGCTCTCGAGGAGCTTGGCGTACAGCTCCAGCTCGTGGGCGACGTGGTCCGGGATTCCGTCGTAGCTCTGTCCGCCGAACTCCAGGCCGTGGTCCTTGGCGAACCGACGGATGCGGCTCGTGGTATTGCCCCAGAGGTTGCCCTGCCTGGTGTCGTCCGGGTGGTGGACCGATCCGTAGGGCGGCACGTGCTTTCCCGGCCCCAGGAAGACCCTGGAGTACTCCCGGCGGATGGCCGTGAGCTCGTCCGCGTCCGCCAGGGCCTCCTGCTCGAGGTCGAAGCCCTCGCGCTGCAGCAGCCCCAGCGTTCCCGAGCTCGCCAGCTTGTCGCCCAGCTCCTCGGTGACCTCGCTGCGGTACAGCGTCGCCATGAGTCGGTACAGGGCCGCCCGCTCGATGAGAGCCAGGGGTTGTGTCGTCGTGCTGTCGGACATGTCACAGCTCTCCATTGCCGGCCCGGAGGCCGGGCCGGCTCGAGTTCGGGGTTGAGGTGCCTGTCGCTGCGTCAGGCGGGCGAAACGCTGACCACCGTGTCCATGAACCGCAGCCCGCCGCCGATGGGGTCACCAGCGTTGGGCATGATCCAGTTGGGCCGGAAGCCCTTGCTGTTCCACCAGATCTCGTCCTTGTCCACGTCGTTGGCGCCGTGGTCGGTGTAGTCCGCGTCGTCGCCCAGCGGGTGGGTCTCCTCACCCGCCGTGGCGTAGCGTCCGTAGGCCCAGTGATCGAAGTGGTGGGACACGGCGATCACCTTGGGGTGGATACCCTGGACGACCTTGGCGGTGACCGTGATGGAGGACCGGGCGGTCCCTTCGGTCACGATCATGTCCTTGTCGTTGATCAGCTCCGCGGTGCGCGTGATGGTGATCTCGTCGCCGTCGGCGATCCCCAGGGACGCGGCCGTGGACGCGTTGATCCAGGCACCCTCGGAGTGATCGAGCTCGCTGAGGTACTTGCAGTTCTGGCTGCGCGAGTGGATCTGCGTGGCCAGCTTGAACGTGGTCAGGATGAGCTCGTCGGCGCCCATCTCGTCGTGCTCGGGGATGCGCATCCACACGGGCAGACCCGGGTAGTGGCCCATCTCCATGATCACGGACTGGAGCTCGAAGAAGCCCGACTTGTTGATCTTGTCGGGCGCGAACCCCTCGTACACCGTCCCCGAGTCGTCGATCACCTGGCCGACGTAGTGCTTGTACGACTTGGAGGTGTTGCGGTAGCCGTCGTTGAACTCGGCCTTGGTGCACTCCCAGACGATGCCCTCCTCGTCCATGAAGACGTAGTCGTCCTCGTCCTCGTCGTCGACGGTCTCGGGATCGGTCAGGTCCACGTCCACGACGTTGTCGTACTCGCCGTACTTGGGTTCGGCGGACGGGTCGTGCCACGCCCCTTCGGCGGTCATGAAATCGAACCCGTTGGCGTATCCGGCGCTCGTGCCGGCGTTGTCCACGTCCTCGGTGTCGTTGCACGCGGCCTCGACGAAGTTCTCCATGCTGCCCACGGCGGCCACGTCCTCGAGGGGATCGTCGCCACCTTCGCTGAGGCGGCCGGCCAGGTCGATGAGCACGTCCTGCATGTTGCGGACCTCGCCCAGCGGCGAGATCACCGGCTGGCGGATGTAGAACTCGGGGACCATGTCGTACGAGACCATGTCCTCCCAGTCCCAGCGCTCGAGGTACGTGGCGTCCGGCAGGATCAGGTCGGCGTACATGGCGGCCTCGGTGTACGCGACGTCGGACACCACGATGTACGGGATCAGGCTCTCGTCCTTGAGGACGTCGATGTTGTCCTGCATGTCGCCGTTGGCGTAGGCCGGGGTGTAGCAGTACACCAGGTACACCATCGGGCGATCCTCGGGCGCGGCCGCGCGGATCTCCTTGAGCACCTGGTGACTGGCGTGATGCGACGGGGCCACGTAGGCGTCGTCGTTCTGGACCGACAGCCCGGTGGTGTCGTTGCTGGGCTTGGGGAAGGTCGAGGAGTACGACCAGCTGGCGCCCACGCCGTGGACGCGGCCGCCTTCGCGGTCGATGTTCCCACAGAGCCCCTCGAGCATCTGCACGGCGTTCTCGGTCACGGTGCCGTTGAAGTGCATCACGGCGCCGCGGTAGCTGATGATGGTGCTGCCGGGGCTGCCGGCGGCGTAGGCCTCGGCGACCATCTCGATGTCCGCCGCGGACACACCGCTGAGGCCCTCGGCCCACGCGGGCGTGAAGCCACCTGCGGGCTGGTCGTCGGGATCCCAGTAGTCGATCATGTCGGGATCGGCGTCGCGGCAGGCCGAGATGTAGTCGGCCGGGTTCTCGAGCAGGTCACGCAGGCGCTCGAACTTGCTGTCGAAGCCCAGCGGATCGACGTTCGACCAGTCGTTGATGAAGTCGATGCCCGCCTGGGGCGCCAGGTCGTTGGTGACGATGTGGTAGGTCATCGCCAGGACGACCGCCAGATCGGTGCCGGGCTTGATCGGCAGCCACTTGGTGGACTTGGCCGCGGTCTCGGAGAGCCGGACGTCGAAGGTGTAGGTCTCCGCGCCCTCGTGGATAGCCTCGCTGAGTCGCGTGGCGAACGGGATGTGGCTGGTGTGCGCGGCCAGCGGATTGGAGCCGAAGTTGACGATGACGCTGGAGTTGATCACGTCGTTGACGTCGTAGTGCTTGCCCCAGACCAGCTCCTGGCTCGTCCACTTGTTGGACTCGCAGATGGCGGTGTGCCCCGCATAGGACTTGGAGCCGAACGCGGGCAGGAAGTAGGACTTGGCCAGCTTGGACGACGAGCCCTTCATGCGTCCGTAATGGAACATGAAGTACTTGGGATCGGCGGCGCGGGCCTCGGCCATCTTCGCGGTCAGCTCGGTGAGGGCGTCGTCCCAGGAGATGCGCTCCCACTGGTGGTCGCCGCGAGCGGTCCCGGCGACGCGCCGCATGGGGAACAGCAGGCGATCGGGGTCGTAGACCTGACCGATGCCACCCTGCCCCTTGGCGCAGATCTTCCCTCGGGTCTTCTGCGCCCTGGGGTTGCCCTCGATCTTGGCCAGGCGGCCGTCCTCGACGTAGCAGATGATCCCGTCGCGGCAGACGCACTGCCAGCAAGCGCTGGGGATGGCGGTGCGCTCCTCGCCGGTGACGGGCGAGTAGTCTGTCATGGTGCCGTCGACCGTATCGCCGACGATCACGTCGTCGAACTGGACCGTGTCGTCCGGGCACTCCTCGGTCACGACATCGTCGTCATCGACGTCATCGGCGCATGCCGCGATCGCGGCGCCCACGCCGAACACCAGCGCGCTCTTGGCGCCCAGAGAGGTCAGCAACTCCCGACGCGACGACGCGCGCTCGGTCTCGGCACCCTCGGCGGTCAGCGCATCATTCTTCTTTGATTCGTCCTTCATGATGCTTCTCCTTTCAGATGCTGGGGACGTCGAGCTGGCGACCTGCGTCGCCGCGGATGTCGTAGCCGGTGTCGTAGACGTCGGAGTCGAGGTCGATGTAGTACAGCGCCGGGTCGGTGCCCGAGCCGCCGAGCAACACGGTGACCCGGTCGCCCGCGGCCTCGATCTGCTGGCTGATCTCGCTGTTGGGATCATTGAGGTTGCCCGTGACGCGCGCGTTGGCCGGACAGGTGTTCACGCACGAGGGCACGATCCCGTTGGCCAGGCGGTGGATGCAGCTGTTGCACTTGTCCACGGGGTGGGGATCGCTGATGGACAGTCCGAACTCGGCGGGGTCCCCGCCGGCGGTCTTGGAGTAGTCGAGGAAGCGGGCGCCGTAGGGGCAGTCCGCGACGCAGTACCCGCAGCCGACGCAGCGGTCCTGGTCCACGTGGACCAGGCCGTCGGGGCGCTGGTAGGTGGCGCGAGCCCAGAACTGGGCCGTGCCCCCGCCGGGGAACTCGAGGTTGGCCATGATCGGCGTGGTCGGGCAGCGCTCGAGGCAGACCGGCTCACGGCAGTGGTTGCACCGCCACGGGATGTTGAGCCGCTTGGTGTCGGGGTAGTCGCCCTTCTCGCCGATGATCACCGCGGAGCGGAACACACCGAGCCGCACGTCGTTCTCGGTCTTGCACGACACCGAGCAGGCCTTGCAGCCCTTGCACTTGCTCAGGTCGATGAGGAACCCGATCCGGAACTCGCTGCTGTCCTGATCAGGGTAGGTGGTCGGGATCTCGTCGCAGGGGACTTCCTCGCCGGGAGGGGACTCCTCGTCGCACCCCACGGCCACGTAGGTCATGACGCCCGCGCCGACCAGCGCCCCTGTCTTCAATATTTCACGTCGGTTCCGGTTGACTCGTGCTCCCATGATTCCTCCGTTCGGGATGCCGATTCGGAACATCAAGGAGCAAGAGCTGTGCCAACGATCTCCCGTCGAACGCGATGCTGGTCGCGTCGCGGCATTCGAGCCTGTTCGACCCTCCCGTCGGCGCCGGGCGGGCGATACCTGCTGGTAACCCTGAAAAACGGGACAGCGTTTCC